>JAEWHT010000405.1 GCA_023387695.1 Pseudomonadota bacterium
CTCGTCGACCTCCTTGACCTTCACCTGCAGCAGCGAGCGCACGTCGGTGTCGAGCGTGGTCTCCCAGAGCTGCTCGGGGTTCATTTCGCCGAGGCCTTTGTAGCGCTGCAGCGTGATGCCCTTGCGGCCGGCTTCGGTCACCGCCTCGAACAGGTCGGACGGACCGTGCACCACGTGCTCGCTGTCCTTGCGACGCAGCTTGCCGGAGCGCGCATAGACGTCCTGGAGTTTGAGTGCGTACTCGTCGAGCTTGCGGGCTTCGGCCGAGCCGAGCAGCGCATCGTCGATCATCGCGGCTTCCTTGACGCCGCGCACGGTGCGCTCGAACAGGAATCCCTGGCCCTCGACAAATTGGCCGACCCAGCCGCGCTCAACCTCCTCGGCCTGGCTGTCCAGCCGGGTCGCGATGTATTGAGCTGCGGCAGCTGCGTTCTCGGGGTTGCCGTAGACCGACTTGTTCAGCACGCCGGTGATGGCGGCCTGCTCGACCACCTTCCGGTTATAGCGGCTGTGCAGATTGCGCAGGATGCTGCGGACGACGCGCGCGTCGTCGACCAGCGCGCGCAGATCGCGGCCGGACCGATCACCGCCGGTGCCGGGAATGTACACGCAGTCGTCCAGACCTGCGTCGATCAGATAATCTTCCAGCGCCCGCTCGTCCTTCAGATACTGCTCGGACTTGCCTCTGCTGACCTTATAGAGCGGCGGCTGCGCGATATAGAGATAGCCGCCGTCGATGATGTCGCGCATCTGCCGATAGAAGAACGTCAGCAGCAGCGTGCGGATGTGGGCGCCGTCGACGTCGGCGTCCGTCATCACGATGATCTTGTGATAGCGCAGCTTCTCGACCGAGAACTCGTCGCCGATGCTGGTTCCGAGTGCGGTGATCAGCGTGCCGATCTGCTCGCTGCCCAGCATCTTGTCGGGGCGAACGCGCTCGACATTGAGGATCTTGCCGCGCAACGGCAGCACCGCCTGGAATTCGCGGTTGCGGCCCTGCTTGGCGCTGCCGCCTGCCGAGTCACCTTCGACGATGAAGAGTTCGGATTTCGCCGGATCCTTTTCCTGGCAGTCGGCGAGCTTGCCGGGCAGCGAGGACACCGAGAGCGGGCTCTTGCGCGTCAGCTCGCGCGCCTTTCGCGCGGCTTCGCGTGCGGCCGCGGCCTGGATGACCTTGCCGACGATCATCTTGGCTTCGGACGGGTGCTCCTCGAACCAGGCCTGGAGCGCCTCGTTGAGGACGTTCTCGACCACGGGGCGCACCTCCGAGGACACCAGCTTGTCCTTGGTCTGCGACGAAAACTTCGGATCAGGTACCTTCACCGACAGAACGGCAGTCAGGCCTTCGCGGCAATCATCGCCGGTCAGCGCGATCTTTTCCTTCTTCGCGTTGGCCTCGGCATAGCCGTTGACCTGGCGCGTCAGCGCGCCGCGGAAGCCGGCCAAATGGGTGCCGCCGTCACGCTGCGGGATGTTGTTGGTGAAGCACAGCACGTTCTCGTGGTAGCTGTCGTTCCACCACAGAGCGGCCTCGACGCCGATGCCGTTGGCTTCCGCGCGCACCATGATCGGCGCGGGCACCAGGGCCTTCTTGTTGCGGTCGAGATATTTGACGAACTCCTCGACGCCGCCGGAATAGTACATCTCCTCGCGCTTCTCGACCGCGTGACGCATGTCGGAGAGCGCAATGTTGACGCCGGAGTTGAGGAAAGCGAGCTCGCGCAGGCGGTGCTCGAGCGTGGCGAAATCATATTCGACGTTCTTGAACGTCTCGAGCGAGGCGAGGAATGTCACCTCGGTGCCGCGCTTGCCCGGTGCGTCGCCGACCTCTTTCAGCGGTGCGACCGCATCGCCATGGGCGAACTCGATGTAGTGTTCCTTGTCGTCGCGCCAGATGCGCAAACCGAGCTTGCTCGACAGCGCGTTGACGACGGAGACGCCGACGCCGTGCAGGCCGCCGGAAACCTTGTAGGAGTTCTGGTCGAACTTACCGCCGGCGTGCAGCTGGGTCATGATGACCTCGGCCGCCGAAATGCCTTCGCCCTTGTGGATGTCGACGGGAATGCCGCGGCCGTCGTCGCGCACGGTGACGGAATTGTCGGCGTTGAGCACGACGTCGACGCGCGTGGCGTGGCCCGCCAGCGCTTCGTCGATCGCGTTGTCGACGACTTCGTACACCATGTGGTGCAGGCCCGAGCCGTCATCGGTGTCGCCGATATACATGCCGGGGCGCTTGCGGACGGCATCGAGCCCCTTGAGCACGCGGATCGATTCCGCGCCGTATTCACTCGCGGTGGAGGGCTCGTTTTCGGCAGCGGGCTGCCGAGCAGGTTCTGTCATGAGAGGCCTTCGAGATGTCGCCCGAATCAGCCGCGCAAAAGGCGCTGATTTGGAAGCTATTTGTGCCATGAAAGAGGGCCTGCGCCTAGCGCAAACTATCTCTCGGCAACCCTTTGAGTAGATGGGGTTTTTGGGCCTCATTTCAAGGCGTTCGAAGGTCGATTCCGAGGCTCGTCAAAAGCTCGATTCGAGACCTCGTTTTTGGCCCTCAAAGACGTGGATTTTGCGGGGGTACGAAGGTCCGTTCCAGGGGGGGCGTTAGGACCCGGAAACGGCTGCTGGGTTCAGTAGATCTGATCCGGCTTGCTGTCGTCGCCATCGAACCTGAGGCCCCAGGCTTCGCCGGCGGCCACGGTAATCGTATCGCTGCGGACCCGTTGGCCCGAGACGAGCAGCGTGTAGGGATACGTACCGGGCGGCAGATCCAGCATTTGTGGATGGTTGGCGCCGCCTGCGATCGCGATGATCTCATCGTTGATCCCAAGCGTGGCCACATCAGGTCTGAGATAGCCGAAGATCAGCCGCGCTTGTCCTGATGCGGGCAGGAAGTTGGCCTTGGCCGCGACCTCCGTATTTCGCTGCACCAAATCGACCGCAGTCTCGTCCTTGGCACGGTCGAGCGTCAGCGTGCCCGGCCCCTTCGGGGAAGCGAACACGAGCTGCGCGTGATCGGCGGCGACCATCGCGCCTTCGGGCTTCTCCTGCCAGCCGCGCTTTCCGAGCTCTGTGCGGTAGAAGGCCAACACATCGCTGAGCTCTGCGGGCACATGGGCTTTGAGCTCGACCCGGAACGGGGTTTCGATGCCGGACGCGCGCGAGCTGCTGTAGGTCGCGTGGCTGGCTCGCGTCGGCACGGGCATGTCGGCATGGGAATCTGCTGCGGTCAGCGGCGCCTGCGAACAGCCCGCAAGAAGCGTGAGGCCGCACACCAATAGCCACCACCGTGCCGGGACCTTCGTCCCGCGCTTGACCGTCGTCATGTCCATTCTCCGGGGATGTCGCGCGTTGATCTTCGCGCGCACCAGCGGCTGCGACAGGGGTCGCCGCCGCTTCCAGACAACTAGTCGCCCCGCGACCCTGATGGGTTCAACCTGGCTGCTCCAGGCGTAGGCGGGATCAATACATCTGCAACGGTAGCACTTCGCCGGTCGGGCCCACCATCAGGCCCCAGGCATCGCCGGCGGCAATGTCGATCGTGTCGTTGCGGGCCGGGCGACCTGCCATTTTCAGCGAATATTGATACTTGCCCGGCGGCAGATCGAGCATCGGGCCCTTCGGCGATTGCGGACCACCGGCGCCGGCTGCAACCTTGACCGTCTGCTTGTTGATGGTGATCACGGCCTCCTGGTTACCCATATTGCCGAGCAGCAGCTTGGCTTGGCCGGGTTTGGGCATGATGTCCGCCTTGGCAGCGGCATCCGGGTTCTTCTGCACCAGATTGACCGATGTCTCGCCATTGGCGCGGCCAAGCTTCAACACGGCCGGTCCCTGCGCTGACGTGAAGGCAAGCTGCACCCGATCGGCGGCTTTCACCGCGCCATCTGACTTCTCCTGCCAGCCGAGCTTCGTCAGCTCGCTGCGATAGAACGCGAGAACGTCATCAAGCGCAGCCGGCACGCTGGCGTCGAGCTCGCGACGGAACGGCACCTCGACGCCGGGCAGTTTCGCGGTGCCAAGCGAGGTCGAACTGTGCTGCTTCGGCACGGGCAGCGCGGAGTCCGGATCTGCTTCCAGCGGGCCAGAGGCCTTGGCTTGCGCGCCAGTTGCATCGTCACTCGCCGGCTTCGCCTTGGACGCAGGATTGGCTGCGGCCATCCTCAGGCCGGATCCGTTGGCACTGACATTCACCTTTGGGCCCATCTGCATCACGGTCATCGAGATCGACTTGCCCGCCTTGGAGAACTCCAACACAGTCATGTTCGGCTGGTTGATCACCGAGGGCTCCTCCTTCCAGCCCGCTGGCTTCAGCGCTGCACGGTAGAAGGCCGCAAGCGCCTTCACGCTGGAGGTGGAGTTGAATTCGAGCCGACCGTCGCCGGACTCCACCTCCTGCGCGTTCTCCGGCACCGGCAGCGGCGTGTTGCTGCCGGCCTGCGCCTGCAACGGCGCATCGGAGAGCGCGGCGGCCTGCGTCTTGCGCCTGGCAGCGTCGTCGGCGAGGACCTGTTTCGTCATCGCCTCTGCGTCCTTCATGAACTGGTCGTCGGCGTCCTTCTTGGCCTTGGCACGCGCGGCGAGCACGCTCTCTTTCACCTGCGCGGTCAAACGGACCATCGTGAAATCGTATTTGCGGCCGAGATGCAGCACGCCATTTTCCTCGGGCGAGGTGAATTTGAGCGCGACCTCGTCGCCGGCGGCGAGCGGTGCGCTTCCCTGTTCGGTCCAGCCGCGTGCGGCGAATTCGCGATGGTAGAAGGCGAGCACGGCGGGCAGATCGGCAAGCGCTGCGACGATCAGCTCGCGCGTTGCGGTTTGCGCGTTGCCGCGGCCGGATGACGATTTGAATGGTTTCGGCTCGGGCAAGCCGGCCGAATCGCCGGCCTCGAGATCAGTGGGGAGTGCGAACGGCGCGATCCTGATGTCGACATTGGTCCGCCCGTCGTCACGGCGGGTCAGCGTCAACATCACCGGCTTCTGCTTGTAGAACCCGGTCGAATCGCTGTCGGGATGATCGTAGAAGGCGCGCATGCCGTTCGGCACTGACGCGGTGAGATCCGCGCTCGGCCAGCTTGCGGCCATCTCCGCCGTCAGCTTGCGCCAGCCGATCGCGGACATTTCCTTGGCGAAGAAGTCTTGCGTGGCCTCGAGCGAGGCCGGCGCGATGCAGCCGAGATAGGGCCGCGTCTCGTCGAATATGAGATCGACCGCGCCCTCGGGGAAGGGCACGTTCGCATAGATGCGGCTCGGTGAATAATAGACCGTGGATTGGTCGGGGCGGCCGAGCGCTTGCGAAAAGGAAACAGACAATCCCTGCCGTCCCTTCTTGAAGGCGAGACTGGTGCTGGTCTCGTCGAGCGGCCGGACATAGGGCACCCAGCCGTCGGAGATGAGCATCTTCTTCACGGCCGCGGTTGTCACGGCGACCGCGGTCGGCGTGACATATTGCGTCCGGGACGAATCGGGGCGCGAGGTGTCCTCGATCGCGCCTGGCAGCATCGGCACCGTGTGCGGGTCGATATAGCCGGCGTCGAATTGTGCCGCGTGCGCGGTGCTCGCCATCAGCAGAAGGCCGAATGCAATCAGCAGCCCACGTGCCGGGACCTGTGTCCCGCGCTTGATCATCAACATCGGCAAGTCTCCCTGATTTCGCGAGAAGCGATTGCGGCCCAGAGAGCTAGTCGCCGATGGAACCAGACAGGTTCAATAGCGGTATCCGGCGGTTGTTGCGCTCAATACAGCTGCAGCGGCGACCAGAGGTCGCCTTCGGGCCCGACCGTGACCTCCCAGGCATCGCCGGCCACAAGCTCGATCGTGGTGTCGCGGTCCGGGCCGCCGTCGATCTTCAGCGCGTATGAATATTTGCCCGGCGGCATGTTGAACAGCGGCGCCTCCGGGCGTTCCCTGCCCGCGCGTGCCGGCAGCATGACGATGTGGTGGTCGAGCGTGATCACGGCTTCCTTGTCGCCGAGATTGGTAAACATCAACGCCGCGCGGCCGGGCTTTGGCATCACATGCGCCATGGTCGCGGCCCCCTTGTTTCGCTGCACCAGATTGACCGAGGTGCTGCGCTCCTTGCGGTCGAGCTCCAGCATGGCCGGCCCGAGCGGCGTGGCGAACGCAAGTCTGACGTGGTCACTGGCGATCACCGCGCCATCGCGCTGTTCCTGCCAGCCGAGCTTGCCAAGCTCGGTGCGGTAGAAGGCGAGGACGTCGCCGAGCTCCGCGGGGATGCGCGCCGTGAGCTTGGTGCGCAGCGGGGTTTCGACGCCGAGCATTTTTGTGGTGCCGATCTCGCGATAGAGGGCGCGCGTCGGCGCGGGCAGGGCGGCATCGGGATCCAGCGTGAGCGCGGACGAAAATAGATGCGGCGTCCATCCGGTTGCGCTCGTCGCGGCGAGGCCGCTTGCAAGCAAAGCGAGGCCGCACACGAACAGCCGCCATCGTGCCGGGACTCGTGTCCCGGGCCTTACCGTCATCATGGTCTTTCTCCAGGGGTATCGCGCGGTTCGATCGCGCGATGGCAACGGCTGCGACACCGTAAGCAGCGGCCTCACAGTCCTAGTCGCGGCCCGGATAAGCCGGGTTCAACAAAACGGCTATCGCCGCGCGGAAACGCGTCCGCTCTCGACGTCAAAGACTTCGCCGCCCGCGCCGATCTCGGCAAACGCCGCCGGATCCGCGCCGGTCAGCCACACCTGCGCGCCGAGCTTGCGCAGCTCGTCGAACAGCGCGGCACGCCTGTTGGGATCGAGATGCGCGACGACTTCGTCGAGCAGCAAGAGCGGCACGATGCCGGTCATCTCCGCGACCAGCGTTGCATGCGCCAGCACGAGGCCGATCAGCAGCGCTTTCTGCTCGCCGGTGGAGGCGTCGCGCGCGGGCATGCTCTTCGGTGCGTAGATCACCTGGAGATCGGTGAGATGCGGGCCGTCGGTGGTGCGGCCGGCGATCGCGTCGCGCGGGCGGTTGTCGCGCAGGATCTGCCGATAGCGGTCCTCGACCGAGGTCGCGGGCTCGTTGAGCAGCGCGTTCTCCATCCAGCCGTCGAGCGCGATCTGTGCCGAGGGAAATGCTGAAGCTTGCGCGCGCGCATTCAGCATGCCGGTGAGGCGCGCCGCAGTCTGGCCGCGCGTTGCCGCGACGGCGACTGCAAGCTCCGCCGTCTCGCGCTCGATCGCGTCACACCAATGGTCGTCGTAATTGCGTGTCTCGAGCAGCCGGTTGCGCGAACGCAGCGAACGTTCCAGCGCGTTGATGCGGCTCGAATGCTCGTTGTCGATGGCGAGCACCAGCCGGTCGAAGAAGCGCCGCCGCTCGGAGCCCGCGCCCATGAACAGCCCGTCCATTGCCGGCGTCAGCCACACCATGCGGATATGGTCGCCGAAGGCGGCGGCGGAATTCACCGGCTCACGGTCGATGCGGCAGCGGCGGTTGACGGCAGCGTCGGCGCGCGGCGGCTCGATGCCGGTGCCGAGCGTGGCCAAGCCTAAAGCGCCCTCGACCTGCGCGGAGACCGCCCACGACCCGTCGCCCTGGTTGTCGGCGACATCCTCCAGCGTAGCGCGCCTTAAACCCCGGCCGGGCGAGAGAAACGAGATCGCCTCGATGCAATTGGTCTTGCCCGCCCCGTTCGGCCCGACCAGCGCCACCATGTCAGCCGCCGTCTCGAGCCCCGACGCCCGATAGTTCCGAAAATGCGTCAGCGTCAGGCGATGAATGCGGGAGGGGGTCATGTCAGCTCGTCATTGCCGTCACCACGTCTCGGTCTTCTAAGACGTGGATGGCCGGGACAAGCCCGGCCATGACGAATGTAGTGATAGGTATGGACGCCCGTAAGTCTTACACCCGCATCGGCATCAGCACGTACAGCGCGCTCTTGTCGTCCTTGTCCTGCACCAAAGTGGGCGAGCCGGGGTCGGCGAGCTTCAGCGTGGCGACGTCGCCTTCGATCTGGGCGGCGATGTCGAGGAGGTAGCGGGAGTTGAAGCCGATATCGAGCGCGTCGGAGGCGTACTCGACCTCGATCTCTTCAGTCGCGCTGCCTGAATCCGGGTTGGTCACCGACAGCACCAGCTTGCCCGGCGACAGTGACAGTTTGACCGCGCGGCCGCGCTCGCTTGAGATCGTCGACACACGGTCGACCGCGTTCTCAAAATCCTTCTTGTCGACCACGAGCTCCTTGTCGTTCCCTTGCGGAATGACGCGGCCGTAATCGGGGAAGGTGCCGTCGATCAGCTTCGAGGTCAGCACGACGTTGCCGATCGTGAAGCGGATCTTCGCCTGCGACAGCTCGATCGTCATCTCGGCGTCGGTGTCCTCGATCAGGCGCTGCACCTCGCCGACGGTCTTGCGCGGCACGATCACGCCGGGCATGCCCTCGGCGCCCTTGGGC
Organism: Pseudomonadota bacterium; assembly: GCA_023387695.1. Lineage (GTDB taxonomy): Bacteria > Pseudomonadota > Alphaproteobacteria > Rhizobiales > Xanthobacteraceae > Bradyrhizobium. Next base: position 8,393 of record JAEWHT010000405.1, read on the forward strand.
TGCACCAAATCGAGCTGGGCGAGGCGATGGCCGTCGGTGGCGACGCCGCGCAGGGTTGCGGCCTTTGCGGTGCCTGCGGCATGCAGATAGATGCCGTTGAGATAATAGCGCGTCTCTTCCGTCGAGATCGCGAACTGGGTGCGGTCGATCAGCCGCTTGACGTCCTTGGCGGCGAGATTGAACGAATGCGAGAGATCGCCGGCGGCGAGATCCGGGAAATCATTCTCCGGCAACGTCTGCAGCGTGAAGCGCGAGCGGCCGGCGCGGATCGCCAGCACTGCGCGGTCGCCGTCGGCTTCGAGCACGATCTGCGATCCATCCGGCAGCTTGCGCACGATGTCGTAGAACATGTGCGCCGGCACCGTGGTCGAGCCGGCCGTTGCGGTTTCTGCGGGGAGCGTTTCCGTCACCTCGAGATCGAGGTCGGTCGCCTTCAGCGACAGCTTCGCATTCTCGGCGCGCACCAGCACGTTGCCCAGGATCGGAATCGTGTTGCGGCGCTCGACCACGCGATGGACATGGCCCAGCGACTTCAGGAGTTGCGCGCGTTCGACCGTAACCTTCATTGCACTACTCGCCCGATCCCAAAGAAAACTAAAGCGTTGGAGAAGCCGGGTGGCGGGACGCGCACCACGGCACCGAAGACCCCTGAAAGCCGGATCATCCAGCCGATATGACCAAAGCCGTCAGGGTCGCGCAAGGTGGCGCGTAAAGCCATCCGTTTCAAGGGATTGGGGGGTGGTTCCCCACGATTTACAGGCAGAAATAAAGGGCGCCGGCCTCGGCAGCCGAAGGCGCCGCCGGGGGCCACGCAAAAGCCGCCGCCCAGGCATGGCCAGGGCGGCGGGAGGCGGGGGAGGAGAGCTTAGGCGTTTATTCCTGAAGCTGGCGCTTCAGCGATTCCACTTCCTCGGACAGCGCGTTGTCCTTGGAAACCAGTGCCTCGATCTTGCGCACGGCGTGCAGCACGGTGGTGTGGTCGCGGCCACCGAAGCGGCGGCCGATCTCCGGCAGCGAGCGCAGGGTCAGCGTCTTGGCGAGGTACATCGCCACCTGGCGCGGCCGCACCACATTGGCGGTCCGGCGCGAGGAGAGGAGGTCGGAGCGGCTGACATTATATTGCCGCGCCACCACGCGCTGGATGTCCTCGATCTTGATCCGCTTCGGCTCCTGCGGCCGGATCAAATCGCGCACCTCGTGCTCAGCCATCTCCAGCGTCACCGGCCGGTTGTTGAGCTTGGAGTGAGCCAGGAGGCGGTTGATCGCGCCTTCGAGGTCGCGGCCGTTATGGGTGATGGCACGCGCCAGATAGGTGAGAACCTCCTCGGGCACGTCGAAGGTCGCATGATGGGTGCGGGCGGCTGCGACGCGCGACTTGAGAATGCCGTGGCGCAGCTCTTCGCCGAGCGAACCCATCTCGACCACGAGGCCACCGGCCAGACGCGAGCGAACGCGATCATCCAGGCTTTCGAGATCGGACGGCGGACGGTCGGCTGCGATCACGACCTGGCGGCCGGCGTCGATCAGCGCATTCAGCGTGTGGCAGAACTCCGCCTGCGTCGACTTGCCCTGCAGGAACTGCAGGTCGTCGATGACGAGCACGTCGATGCCGCGCAGCGCTTCCTTGAACGCGAGCGCCGTCTGCGTCTTCAGCGCGGCGACGAAGCCGTACATGAATTTTTCCGCGGTGAGATAAAGCACCTTGCGCTCGTTGCCGGAATTGCCGGCCCAGGTCACGGCCTGGAGAAGATGCGTCTTGCCGAGGCCGACACCCGCATGGATGTAAAGCGGATTGAACATGACGGGGTCGCCGCGGCGACCTTCGGCAACCTGGCGTGCAGCCGCATGCGCCAGCGTGTTGGAACGGCCGACGACGAAGCTCGCAAAGGTCAGGCGCGGATCGAGCGGCGAGCCGCCGAGCGCATCATGGTTGGCGGAGACCGGCGCGGTCGCGGTCGAGCGCAGCTCCGGCGCAGGCACGCGGCGCGCTTCGACCGGCGCGGGCGCTTCCTTCGGCTGCACCACAGGGCGCACGGCGGAACGAACAGTCAGATCGATGCGATGCACTTCGGGCATCTCAGCCTGCCAGCACGACAGCACGCGCTCGGCATAGTGGGCCTGGATCCAGCTCTTCAGGAAGCGGGTCGGCACCGAGAGACGCACGCTCTCGTCCTGCACGCCTTCGAGATCCATGCGCGCGAACCAGCTCGTATAGACGTCTTCACCAACGTTCGTGCGCAGGCGATTCTTCACGCGGGACCAGCGATCCTGTTCCGATGTCGTCATCATTTGAAAACTTTTCTTCAGTGATAAGGTTGCGTTGTGGGCGCCATGCAGGGTTCCTGCCATGCAAGGCGCGACCTCAAGCGAGTCCATCTCCGGGCATAGCTCGACCGTTCGGCGGGATGCCGCGGGTCAGATCAGCGATGTCAGAGATGGAGGGTTCGCGAGGTCAGCGCGTACTCTGCGCGCCCTCAACAATGGGGGGCTGGGCGCAGGACGGATTGGAGACGGCATCGTTGGACGATGAAACTTCAGTCAATACCGCGTTGAATCCGTAGGACATGATACCTCCCCGTCCTGCCGTGATTGCTCACGGCAAGGTCCTGCGTAAAAGAACTCCCGCGCCGTACTCCAGTCGCGGATGTCCTGCCCGTCTGTTCGTGTCGTCCGCTCGGCTTCGCCATCGCGCGTATCGGGGCAGCCTCAAGATGTCTCTCATGCGCAACGCGCCTGCGGGATCACGAGGATCTCGCTTGGAGACATTCAGACAAAGAGCTACCGTTCCCGCATTGCTGTGGGTTTGGACCGACTATCGCTTGTTGAAGCGTCGCCTACGTGCACACCGCCGCCGATTTGCACGCTCGCCCCGTTTCCCAAACCGCGCTGGTCTCAAGATCGTGGGCGCCGCGAACGACTTAAGGAATACACTAAGCGGAAAGACTCGCAACGAAATTGATTCACACTTGAGGCATCAAAAAACTTGACCAGCGTTAACGCCGCGCACGAGTTGTTCACAGGCTTGAGACCAAGTTTTTGGATTCGTGCACAGATTCGAAAATGCGGCGTGTCATGTGACAACGAGTCCTCGGCTGCCAAAAAATTTTTACAAATTCGTCACGCAAGTCCTGCGCGGACGATTTTTCCAAATGCTTGGCGCCGCTATGTCGATAAGTGATTAGTGAGTCATCGTTTTTTGAGTCTCGTTTCACAGGGTAACTCCACCGCGAAACGTGTTCCGTGGAAACTACGGTGTGCAGAACTCTTGCGCGCACGCGTTCAACTTAAGCCTATGCCGCAGCGGTTTTTCGCACCGCACTGAGAGTTTCCGCTGTTGCAGAAACAACGACAGGTAAAATTACGGACGCAGCATAGCGAAGACGAGGAGACTCTTCCAACGAATGATGGGTCGCTGAAAGACCGCAAGCGTGAATTGTGCGAACCTGAATTGTGACAGGCAACAAAAAGCCCGGCGCGAAGCCGGGCTGATTGAGAGCATGATGTTCGATTGCGTCAGCCGATCGAAGGACTCGATCGCGTGTCGAACTTTACTTCGCGAAATTACTTGGCCAGCTTGGCGATCTGCGCGGTGAGGCGCGAGACTTTGCGGCTGGCGTTGTTCTTGTGAATGATGTTGCGCTGGGCGGCCTTCATCAGTGCGGGCTCGGCAGCGGCCAGCGCCTTCGCGGCGGCGGCGCGATCGCCGGTCTTGATGGCTTCTTCGACGTTACGCACGGCACCGCGCATCTGGGTGCGGCGCGACTTGTTGACGGCGGTGCGGCGGGCGATCTTGCGCGTCGCTTTCTTGGCGGAGGTGGTGTTGGCCATGGTCTCAATGTCCTTTGCGGGTACCGGTCGCGTCTTGGTCGGGTAGCGCCGGCAGCTTGACCGCGGAATCGACGCTCGGATTTAGGGTGTTCGGTTGCTGGGCCGTTCCCGGAACATGAGCGATGGCCTTGCGGCTATCTCTGAGGCCCCAAAGAGCCTGCAACTGCTCAAAGAACAGCGGCGGCAGGATTGCGCCCACCGCCAGTTGGCGCCCTTATAGAGGGGGTCTTGGGCACCGTCAACGCTTTAGGGGCTGGAAAAGCAGGCCCTAAAGAGCGTCAACGGGGGGCGTAACGCCCTGATGAGGTTGAATTTCTGCCGTCTCTTGGCTATTGCCTGACGGCGTTTATTGGGGTCGTCCGATCGGGTGACCATATTGGGTGTGGCATGATCCGCGGCTTTTTTCGACTGATTGGCTTGTTGCTGCTGGCCTGCGGGTTCTTCTTCATGGTCTATGACGGCGCCCGCTGGGTGGCCGACCAGACCCTGCGCTTCACCCGATTCGGCCAGTTCTGGAACGACATCAACCAGGCCAGCCAGTCCGCCTTCAGGACCTGGGTCGAGGCCAAGGCGCCCTGGCTCTGGACCTCGGTGATCCGCCTGGTGCTGGACCAGCCGGTGTTCGCCGTCCTCGGCTTGCTCGGCATCCTCCTGATGATCCTGTTTCGCCCCCGCAAGCCGCTGATTGGCTATTCCCGAGACTGATCTTCAGTTCTCGCCGGGACTGATCTTCAGTTCCCGCCGGGATTGAGCTTCAATTCCCGCCGGGATTGAGAGACGGCGTAACAAGACTGCCGTTCCTTCCGTAGAGACCTATATTCCCACCTGATGGCGACTGCGCCGCCCGAGCAACTGGCTCAGGCGTGCGGCAGCTCGTTTCACGGAGATCCCATCATGCTGTTCATGCGCAAGTCCACCGCATTGCCGAGCGCAGCCGACGCGCTGCCCGGCCGTGCGCAAGCCATTCCGACCGCGAGCATCCATTTCGTCAACGGTGCCAAGTTGCAGCCGCCTTATCCCGCGGGTTTCGAGCAGGCCGTGTTCGGGCTCGGCTGCTTCTGGGGTGCCGAGCGCAAATTCTGGGAGCTCGGCGACGGCATCTATTCCACCGCGGTCGGCTATGCCGGCGGCCACACGCCGAATCCGACCTATGAAGAGACCTGTTCGGGACGCACCGGCCATACCGAAGTGGTGCTGGTTGTGTTCGATCCGAAGAAGATACCTTACGAGAAGCTGCTGAAGACGTTCTGGGAGAACCACGACCCGACGCAGGGTATGCGTCAGGGTAACGATGTCGGCACACAATATCGGAGTGCGATATATACCTATTCCGATGCGCAGAAGACGGCTGCCGACGCGTCGAAGGCGCTCTACCAGAAGGCCCTCGGTGCAAAGGGCTTGGGGGCCATCACCACCGAGGTCGCACCCGCCGGCGCGTTCTATTTCGCCGAGGACTACCACCAGCAATATCTGGCGAAGAACCCCGCCGGCTATTGCGGCCTCGGCGGCACCGGCGTGTCGTGCCCGATCGGTGTGGGTGTGAGCGCGTAAGCGCGGGTCCGATTTCGGTGCACCTCTCCCGCTTGCGGGAGAGGTCGCATTGCATCGGAGATGCAATGCGGGTGAGGGTTCTCTCCTCTAGGGGAGTGTCCCATTGCGGAAGCACCCTCTCCCCAACCCTCTCCCGCAGGCGGGAGAGGGAGCGCACCGCGTCCTAGACGCGCAGCGCCGTTCCGCCCCCCTCAACCCTTTATTAACCATAACCGGTGCATCACTGGAGCTGTCTCCTTTTCAGGGATGGTCCGGTGCGAGTTCTGCGCGCGTTTCGATGGTCGATCTTGGCAGCGTCCGCCGCGCTGGCCCTGGGCGGCTGCATGCAAACCGCCGGCCCCGTCGCCTATGTCCAGCCGCGCCCCGATCTGGACACCATGGCCTATGGCCAGCCCTACAGCGCGCCGCAGCCGGTCGTGGTCGCCAACAACGGTGGCGGCGCCATTGCCGCGCTCAGCAATTCCTTTGCCTCGGGTCCCGCACCCGTTCCGGTCGCCTATGGCGGACCCGTGATGGCCGCGCCCGTTCGTTACGATGCCTCCTATCACCTCGATGCCGGCGACAAGCTGCGCGTCGTGGTCTATGGCCAGGAAGGTCTCACCAACAGCTACGCCATCGATGCCGGCGGCTCCATCACCATGCCGCTGATTGGCACGGTGCCCGCGCGCGGTCGCACTCCGGCGGGTCTCGCCGGAGAAATCGCCGCACGCCTGCGCAATGGCTATATCCGCGAACCTTCGGTGGCCGTGGAAATCGAATCCTATCGCCCGTTCTTCATTCTCGGTGAAGTCGCAGCTCCCGGCCAATATCCCTATGTGCCGAACATGACGGTCGAGAGTGCTGTCGCAATTGCCGGCGGCTTCTCGCCGCGCGCCAAACGCGACGTGGTCACCGTCACGCATACCGAGAATGGTGGTGCCATGCGCGCCGTCGTGCCGCTCGGCACGCCTGTCAGCCCCGGCGACACCGTGTTCGTCGGCGAACGCTGGTTCTAGACACGCGCCGCGCGTCGTTCACCGTCTGAAATCCAGCCGCCCGTTCGGAAAGCATCCGTCGATCCGCGTGGCATTGACGACGAGCCCGATCCATGGCCGCATGATCGCGGGATTGGTCAGGTTGATATACTTCCCGATCAAGGACGTGCCGCTCTCGCGCACAGCATCGATCAGCCCGTGCCGTCGGCCGTTGTCCCAATCGAACCGCAGATAGATCCGCATCCCCGCGACGCGGATCTCCGCGCGGCCCTGCTTCCATATCTCCGGCGTGTCGCCTGCAATGGTCGGATCGGCGCCACCGTTCCAGCGGCTCGCCCAAGTGCCTTCGAGCGGGTCGACGATTGCAGGAATGGTCGCCCAATGCGCCGCATTGCCGTCGGCAGCATCGCCGGCAAGCGACGCTGATATGGCATAGTGCATGACCCCGGCATCGCCGGGGGCCGGCACGTCCATGGTGCCAAAGGGGTTGCGAATGACGAGGTTCGTATTGGCCTGCTGCATGACGCTCTCCCGGCGTGAACTGGCTCGATCAGCCAGCTCTATCGCCGTGCGGCGTGATGCAGCCACCCGATTCCTGCTCGTGTCATTCCGGGGCGCGTGTCTTTCCTCTCGTCATTGCGGGGCGCGCGAAGCGCGAACCCGGAATCCATCGCGCCACCAACTCTGACGCACGATGGATTCCGGGCCTGCACCGCTTCGCGGCGCATCCCGGAATGACGGAGGAGTGAGACGTGCGCTACTTCGCCAGATGCTTGGCAAAGAACGCCATGCTGCGCGGCCATGCGATATCGGAGCTGGCCTTGTCGTAGCTCGGACGCTCGTCGCAATGAAAACCGTGCTGGGCGTTCGGGTAGATGAAGACCTCGACGTCGGGCCGCTTCGCCTTGACGGTCTCGACGTCGGTGAGGGGAATGCCGGCATCCTTCTCGCCGAAATGCAGTTGCGTCGGCACTTTCGGCTTCTCGTCGGCAAAGCGGACGACGGCGCCGCCGTAATAGCCGATCGCGGCCTTGAGACCTGTGAGTCGCGTCGCCGCGACAAAGGCAATGCTGCCACCGAGGCAGAAGCCGATGATGCCGACGGGGCCGACGCTCTTGACCGCGTCAATCGCGGCTTGCGTGTCGCGCAGCATCGCCTCCCAATCGGGACTGGCGACGAACTTGCGCGCTTCGGCGATTTCATCGGGCGTATAGCCGGACTGGAAGCCGGGCGAGGTCCGGTCGAAGATCGACGGCGCGATCGCGACATAGCCTTCGCTGGCGAGGCGATCGCAGACCGATCGGATGTGATGATTGACGCCAAAGATCTCCTGGATCACCACCACTGCGCCCTTCGGCGCGCCCTGGGGATCAGCGCGATAGGCGCCAAACCCAAAATTGTCCGACGCCGTCAGTTTGATGTCTTGTCCCACGCGGGTTGTCCTTTTTGGTTGATGATGATTGAGAATTCCGTTCGTTCCGCAAATTCGTCATGGCCGGGCTTGTCCCGGCCATCCACGATCTTTCGAGCAGCACCAAGAACGTGGATGCCCGGGACGAGCCCGGGCATGACGGCGGTGTGGCAGACTCGGCGCAAAACAGCGTGGATGAAGAGCCGCCCTCACTCCCACATCCAGTTGTCGCCGTAATCCTCTTTCCATCCCGCCAGCCGTCCATGACGGAATTGCAGGAACAGGCGGTTGCGGCTCGGCACCAGGCCGCTGCCGCCGAGGTCGCGAAGGGCGAGATAGATCTCGTTGCCGGGGCGTCCCCGAACGTATTGCAGGGGTTGTCCGAGGGCGCGTGCGGTCTGGCCGGCATCCATGCCGAACGCCAGGGGCGTGTTGTTCGACAAGGTCTCGACGAAGGGGCGGCGCAGCGGCACCGTGCCGAACGGCTCGGCCTGCGCGGACGCTGCCATTGAGAGAAGCGCTGCGCCCGCTGCCAACATTGCCCGCTTCATTGCCGTGATCCCTGTCTGCCTATCCCGGCAAGTTCTTCAGGAAAGGCACCACCGCGTCAACAAAAGCCTGCGGCTGATCGATGTTCACGGCGTGTCCAGCCGCGGGGATCACGACCTTTTGTGCGCCGGGGATCTTGGCCGCCATGTAGTCGGACGCCGCCAGGAACGGCGTGTCGTCGGCGCCGACCACGATCAGCGACGGCACTTTTATATTCGGCAACAACTCCATCACGGCGGCGTCGCGCTGGGTCAGCATGCCCCGCGCAGCCAGTGCCAATCCCTTGGCGTTGCGATGGCTCGCGGTGGCGCGCTCGCGCGTTGCCGATTTCAGCATGGCAAGGCCTTCCTGGTCGAGCTTGTCGGCGGTGGCGAGCGCACGCGCATTCCAGGTTTCGCGCGCGTCGTCCTTCTTGAAGCCGGGCCCGGTGTCGATGATCAGCAGCGCGCGTGTACGCTCTGGATGGGCGCGATAGAACGCGAGCGACATGTAGCCGCCGAGCGACAGTCCGCCGATGATCGCGCGTTTGGCGCCGACAATATCGAGGATCGCCGCCATGTCGCCGACGGTCAGCGCTTCGCTATAGGCTTTGGGGTCGTCGGGGTAATCGGAGTGGCCGTGGCCGCGCATGTCCCACAAGATCAGTTGGTGGTCGCGCGCCAGCGCCTCGATCTGGCCATGCCACATCGCCGAGGTCGAGGAGTATCCGTGCGTGAGCAGCAGCGGCGGGCCGTCGCCATGAACCTCGTAATAGATGCCGACACCGTCCCGATCGATCCTTGGCATTCTACCCACCCTTATTGACTTGTTGTTCTGGCTCCTCACCCAGCCTAGCCCGTCGGGTTACTCGGAGGAAACTATCGCGATCGCGATGGCATGCACATTTGGCATGCTGCTTGTTGCGTTCAGTCGCTAATGTCAGCGCCCTTGTCGCAACGCACAACACGCGGTTGCCAAAGACGGGTGCGAAGATAGTTTCGATCGATTCCAAATTGCATTTGCCTCTGCGCGCGAACGCGATCATTCTCGCGCGCAAGGCGGGAGCCAGCCCGGTGGGCGTCCGTCAATTCAAGTTGCCGCCGTAAGCGGCTTCATGCACCGGCAGGGGAAGACGCCTATGCCAACGCTCACTATCAACGGGCGGAGTATGTCCGTGGATGCGGCAAACGACACGCCGCTCCTTTGGGCCATCCGCGAACAATTGCAGATGACCGGCACGAAATTCGGCTGCGGTGCCGGCCTGTGCGGTGCCTGCACCGTGCACGTCAACGGCGAAGCCGTACGGTCGTGCCAGACCATGGTCGGCGACGTCGCCGGCAAGAAGATCACCACCATCGAAGGCCTTTCCGCCAAGGGTGACCATCCCCTGCAGAAGGCATGGGTTGCCGAGCAGGTGCCGCAATGCGGCTACTGCCAGTCCGGGCAGATCATGCAGGCGGCTTCGCTGCTGGCGAAGAATGCCAACCCGACCAAGGAAGAGGTCGTGGCGCATATGGACGGCAATCTCTGCCGTTGCATGACCTATTCGCGAATCCAGAAGGCCATCATGCGTGCGGCCACCGAGATGCGCACCGCATCCGCCGCCGGCAACGACCGGAGGCCCACATGAACGAGCACGTCAAGAACCTCACCCCTGAGACGACTGATCTCAGCCGTCGCTCATTCCTGGTCGGCACCGCCGCTACCGGCCTCGTGCTCGGCTATGCCGGCGTGCCCGGCATCGGTGAAGCGCTCGCTGCGGCGCCCGCGAATTTCGAGCCGAGCGTCTGGTACGCGATCTCGCCGGATGGCCTGGTCACCGTTACCTGCGGCAAGGCCGACATGGGCCAGCACATCGCCTCCACCATGGCGCAGATCGTCTGCGAGGAGCTGGGCGCGAAGTGGAGCGACATGCGGGTCAACCTCGCCTCCAACGATCCGAAGTTCAACGACCCGGTCCTCGGTGCGCAGATCACCGGCGGCAGCTGGTCGACCATGATGAACTTCGACGCGATGAGCCGGGCAGGTGCCGCCGGGCGCATGGCGCTCGCAGAAGGCGCGGCCGCCGCCATGGGCCTGCCGCCCTACTTCAAGGACGAGCTGGTCGTGCGTGACTCCATGGTCATGCATCCAAAGTCCAAGAAGTCGATGAGCTTCGCTGACATCGTCAAGAGCGGAAAGGCCACCAAGACCTTCACGCCCGACGAGCTGAAGGCGATCAAGCTGAAGACGCCGGATCAGTACACCATGATCGGCGTGTCGGTGCCGCAGCTCGACATCCCCTCCAAGACCAATGGCACGGCGAAGTATGGCATCGACACCATGCTGCCGGGCATGGCCTATGGCGCAATCGTCACGCCGCCGGTGCGCTACGGCGCGACAGTGAAATCGGTTGACGATTCGGCTGCGAAGTCCGTGCCGGGCTTCATCAAGGCCGTCATCCTCGACGACAAGACGCAGACGACGACGGGTTGGGTGGTCGCGGTGGCCGGTACCTACGCGAACGCCAAGAAGGCGGCGGCTGCGCTGAAGATCGCCTATGACGGCGGGCCGAATGCGAAACTGTCCAGCCAGTCGCTGCTCGATGAAGCCAAGCGGCTTCAGAAGCTCGACGATTCCGGCCAGTTCTTCGTCAAGGACGGTGATGTCTCGGCGGCCCTCGGCTCGGCGGCGAAGGTGCTGGAGGCCGAATACACCACCAGCATCAACATCCACGCGCCGATGGAGCCGATGAACGCCACTGCGGAGTTCAAGGGCGACATCCTGCACATCTATTCCGGCAACCAGTTTGCGACGCGCTCCGGTGCGATCGCAGCGGGCGCTGCCGGGATCGATCCGAAGTTCGTGGTGATGCACCAGACGTGGCTCGGCGGCGGCTTCGGTCGCAGGCTCGATGCCGACATGATGGTGCCGGCCGTGCAGGCGGCGAAGGCCGTCGGCAAGCCGGTAAAGGTGATCTACTCGCGCGAGAACGACATGACGATGGATTTCTCGCGTCCGCTCACCTACCAGAAAGTGAAGGCCGGCGTGGACGGCGACGGCAAGCTCGTCGCGCTCAGCCACGACGTGGTCTCGGCCTGGCCAACCCAGCGCTGGGGCATCCCCGACTTCCTGTCGCCCTCGGTCGACAAGAAGGGCCCGCTCGATGCGTTCACCGTGAACGGTTCGGACTTCTTCTACACCGTGCCGAACCATAATGTGCGCGCGATCAAGAACGAGATGGCGCACAACGCCACCCCGTCGGGTCAGCTCCGCTCGGTGGCACCGGGTTGGACCTTCTGGGCGGTCGAAAGCATGATCGACGAGATCGCGGCGGCGGCCGGCAAGGATCCGGCGCAATACCGCATCTCGCTGCTCGACGGCGCCGGCAAGAACGACGGTGGTGCACAGCGGCTGCGCAACACGCTGCTCGCCGCCATGGGCCTCGCCGGCTACGGCACCAAGAAGCTGCCGAAGGGTGAGGGCATGGGCGTCGCCTGCGTGTCGTCGCAGGAACGTGCGACCGCAAGCTGGACCGCTTGCGTCGCGCATGTCGCCGTGGCGCCCTCGGGCGAAGTGACCGTGAAGAAGCTCACGGTCGCAACCGACGTCGGCACGCAGGTGCATCCCGACAACATCCGCGCCCAGGTCGAGGGTGCGGCGCTGTGGGGCCTGTCGCTGGCGATGCACGAGAAGGCGACGCTGAAGGACGGTGGCATCGAACAGACCAACTTCGATGGCTACACGCCGCTGCGCATGAGCCAGATGCCGGAAGTCGCGGTTGCCGTGATCGCCAATGGCGAGAAAGCCACTGGTGTCGGCGAGCCGGCGGTGACGGTGGTCGCGCCTGCCATCGGCAACGCCATCTTCAACGCCTCCGGCGCCCGCGTCCGCGCGCTGCCGATCACGGCGGAAGCCGTGAAGGGGGCGATGAAGGCGTAGACTGGGCCTCATTGCCTGTGAAAAGCGATCCGCCGGAGGGCAACCTCCGGCGGATTTTTTTAGAGGTAGCCTCCACACCCTCACTGTCATTCCCCGCGAAAGCGGGGAATCCAGTACGCCGCAGCTTCTCGGGTCCAGCCGTGCCGCCGCGGAGTACTGGGTCGCCC
>JAEWHT010000049.1 GCA_023387695.1 Pseudomonadota bacterium
CTTGGACGCTGCAATCGTCTCGTCGGACAGCGCCGGCATCGTTACGCCGCCACCGCCGACTCGCGCAAGCGAGGTCTGCACCAGAGGTCGCCAAGGCGCATCCGCCGGCGCTTTCGCCAGCAGCGCGCGCCAGATATTGGCCGCATCATCCTTGCGGCCGTCCTGCTCGGCCGCGAGCCCGAGGAAGTAATTCCCCTTGGGGTCATCGGCGTTGAGCACATGCGCGCGCTCGAACTCCGCCTTGGCTTCCGCCGTCACCACGCCATTGGCGGCAGCCGTGATGGCCTCGCCCAAATCGGAGCGGCGTTCGGCGCTCTCGCCGTTGTAGGTGATGGAACTGCGATAGGCGCGCACGGCCTCGTCGAAGCGGCCAAGCCGCTCCAGAACCGGCGCAAGCACGTTCCAGCCGCGACCGTCAGTCGGATTTTTTTCCAGATGTTGCTGGACCTGCTCGACGAGGGTCTCGAGCGACTGCGCCATCTTGGACGAGCCGGCCTCGCGTTCCCGCTGCGCCAGCGGAAAATCACGCAGCGCGGGCGAGCCCAACGGCACATAGATCGCGACCGCGACCAACGGCAGACCGACCAGAGCCAGCACGGCCGCCGCGCGACGCCATTTCAGACTGGACGGCGGCGCGAGTGCGGACTCACTACCGGCTGCGGCGAGCAGCCTGCGGCTGATCTCGACACGCGCCGCCTCGGCTTCCGGCGCGGCGATCAGCCCTGCGGCAAGATCACGCTCGATCTCCGCCAGCTGGTCCTTGTAGACCACAACCTCGCTGCCTTGATTGTCAGGACGTCCGCCACGGCCGAGCGGCCAGAGCACGGCGAATATCGCCGCGACCGTCATCAGCGCGAACACGAACCAAAGCGTCATCAGGCAGGTTTCCGGCAGCGCGCGAACCGCGCCTACACGTGGCTTTACACCACGGCCGGATGATGCGGCAATTGACAATTGTCAATTCCGCGCGACCTCACACAGTCCCGAAACGGTGATAATCCAACGGCTTAACCGATCTCGAAGTCCGCGCTTTGAGCAGCGTCCTCGCCGTGTCCGTTGAGGGCCCTCAGGAAGTACGTTCCGGGCGTGATGGCTTCGGGCAGACGAATGCGCAGCGCGCCGAGCGGGACCTGGGATGTGACCCTGGTGGCGGTCTCGGGCAGCTGCCGACCGCTCACCTTTTCGACCAGAACCACCTTCGCGCCCACCATCAACCTTTGATATTTGGCAACAATGACGCGGTTTTCAATTTCGATGGAACTGATAATGGGTTTCATGCGCCCACAGATAGAAATTACAAAAACTTGCACCGGGACCGTAGGGCCCGCGATGAGTAACGTCAACTACAAATTGTGATTGCGAAAATTGCGCCTAATCAGCTGGCGCGCGTCGATTTGCGCTCGCCCGTGGCTGCGTTCTCCGCGGCACGGCTCATCAGCGAGGCGTAATCATCGCCGAACAGGACCTGGCAGAAGCGGATTGCGGCCTGCACTTGCTGCTGCCGATAGGCACGAACCTTGTGATCGGCTGCGCGCAGCGACTGCACCGCCTGCTCGGTCGACCGTTCCACATATTGTTGCAGGTCGGAATAGGTCCGCAGCGTGACCTCGTTGATCGCGAGCTCGCTGGCATAGTTGCGGCAAGTCGCGACGAAGTCGATCAGCGCAACGGTTTCCTCGACCTCCGTGGTGTCGATGCGCGCGCCGGGTGGAATGTCCTTTTCGGGGCGCTGACGCAGGATGCGGCGAACACGGCCGGGAACGCTGTCGATCTCCGATTGCAGGGCATTGGAGATATCGGCCCGGATCGAGGTCAGTTGCTTGCCCCATGCGGAATCGTTGCGAAGGTCGAGCTCGGTACGGAGACCGCGCACGCCGTCATGCAGCGCTTTCAGATTGTCCGCGACCATCTCGAAATGGCCGCGCTTGATGTCCATGCGCAAATTGGCGGCAACGCGAGACAGATCGTGCAGCGCCATCGTGACCGCGGCGCCATAGGGCGTCGCGGCGACGCGGATCTCGTCGTCGGACGCGGCGATCTTGATGGCGAGGCGGATGATCTGCCACGGCGCGGTCATGCGCTGGATCACCATCGACAGTGCGAAGGGCAGCATCTGCGGCGTCTGCAGCACGGGAATGTTGAGCGCAGCGGTCACCGACGCGATTTGGGAATCGCCGAACGCGCGCAGGAATCGCGGCAGCTTTTCATTGAGCGTGGCCATGGCCTCGCGAACCCCAAGCACCGCGCCGATCGAATAGAGGTCTTCAATGACATTGGGCGGACCGACGCGGGCGAGTGCGCGCGACTTGTCGCCGCCGCCCGGCCCCGTCAGCTCGAAGATCGCGTCCGCGGCAACAGCCTGGAGCTTGAGCGCCAGCGCTTCAACCTGCCCCGAACTGTCCGTCGCCGGCATGCGCGCCAGCGCGGCCTCGAATTCGTTGATCTTGTCAGGGGCGCCATCGCGTCCCAGCCATTGCCAGATCGGATGCAGCGAGGAGCGGCGGATCTGACCGACCCGGATCGGGGCGCCGGCCTCGACCAGGAACGGTTCCAACACCTGGAACAGCAGCCGCGACAGATCATCAGTCCGCGGCGGCGTGGCTTCGTCGGCTTCGACCTTGCGCACGATCTTGCGCAGCTGGTCGAGCACGAGGGTCGCCACGGCCGTGTCCTGGCCACGCTCGAGCGCGCGCTCGAACTCCCGCATCAGCAGCGCCTGCGCCTGCGGCGGGAGCTGCGCGAGATATTCCCTCAGCCGCTCGATCGATGTCTGGCTCATGCGCCCGGGTAATGCACGGTAAAATGGCGGACGTAGGATGCGTCCTCGCCGATCATAGGAGGGCGCGCCTTAAGAAGCCGTTGAGGAAGTCGCTCCGAATACTTCCGGTGTCGCCCGGAAGGCCAAATAATCGTGCCGGATCAGAGGATTATATTCCGGGCAGGACCAGCTCGGCCCGTAAGCCCCCGATCGGCGCGCTGCCCAGCGACAGGCTGCCGCCATAGAGGGCGGCAAGGTCGGTGACAATGGACAGGCCAAGCCCGGAGCCCGGCTTGGATTCGTCGAGCCGCTGGCCGCGCCGGGAGACCTGGGCACGCTCGGCCTCCGAGAGCCCGCGCCCGTCGTCATCGACGATGAGCCGCAGTCTCGGGCCCGCGCCCGCCTCGGTCGGTGCCTCAACCCGAACCTCGATGAAGACGCGCGAGGAGGCCCATTTGCAGGCGTTATCGACGAGATTGCCGACCATCTCCTCGAGGTCCTGCCGCTCGCCCCGGAATTTTGCCAGCGGATCGGCCTTGGCTTCCACGGCGATGCCGCGGCCGCGATAGATCTTCTCCATGGTCCGCCGCAACGCCTCAATGGCCGGCGCCACTTCCGTCACCGTCCCGACCACCGAGACCCGCGCCGCAATGCGGGCACGCTCAAGATGATGGGCGAGCTGGTTGCGCATCACGTCGGCCTGCTCCATCACCTTGGCCGCGAACGGATCGGCCGCATGCGTTCCGGCCTCGTTGACGATGACCGAGAGCGGCGTCTTGATCGCATGAGCGAGATTGCCGACATGGGTGCGCGCGCGCTCGACAATCTCGCGATTGGCGTCGATCAGCGCGTTGGTCTCGCGCGCAAGTGGCGCGATCTCGACCGGGAATTCACCCTCGAGCCGCTCCGCCCTGCCCGAACGGATATCGGCGATCGATTCCGAGATGCGCTTGAGCGGCGCGAGGCCAAAGCGGACCTGGAACACGGTCGTCAGCAGCAGCACGATTCCAAGCGCGGTGAAGGTGCCGCCGAGGTAATAGTCGAAGCTCCGC
The DNA here is from genome assembly GCA_023387695.1 of Pseudomonadota bacterium. GTDB lineage: Bacteria > Pseudomonadota > Alphaproteobacteria > Rhizobiales > Xanthobacteraceae > Bradyrhizobium. The sequence continues at coordinate 3,811 of JAEWHT010000049.1, forward strand.
GTCTCGTCGAAAATCTCGGTGTCGTCGCCGGCGACGCTGACCAGATATTTGCCGTCGGCGCCAAGATCCACCGGGCGCTCGACCATGCGCAAATTCTGCCCCTCGGGCCCGTCGACGTAAGCGAGGCGAATGCCGGCCGCGGTGAGCTCGGTGCCCTGGTCCTCAAGCTTCGGCAGCTTCTTGTCCCAGAGCGAGCGTGACGAGCGCACCTCCGGCTTCTCGGTGTCGGTGCGCGTGATCTGCCAGTACCAGCCGGACAACGGCAGTTCGAACAGCGGCTCGCCCAGCGACTGGAACTGGCGATCGGGCGGCTCGTCGGGTGTCGCAACCTCCGCGATGAGCGTGCGGAGATAGAGGTTGAGCCGCCGGTCGAAGGCGCGCTCGGTCGCATTCTTGTAGACCGAGGACAACACCACGCCGGTGATGGCCAGGATCACCACGAGCCATGCGGTCGCCGACAGGAACAACCGGTTCGCAAGCGAGCTGGCGGGCATCGGAATGATCCCGGAGGCGCGAGGTGGCATGGCATCGACGGTCATGAACGGACCAAGGCCCGTGTTCGGCCGCCCGTCAAGCCCACAGCCTTCACGCGCCGGCGGCCGGCGGGGTCAGGAGATAGCCGAGACCGCGGACGGTCTGGATGATGTCGACATCGAGCTTCTTGCGGATGCGGCCGACGAAGACCTCAATCGTGTTGGAGTCGCGGTCGAAATCCTGGTCGTAGAGATGCTCGACCAGCTCCGTGCGCGACACCACTCGTCCTGAATGGTGCATGAGGTAGGCCAGAAGCCGATATTCGTGCGAAGTCATCTTGACCGGATTGCCGGAGACGCTGACCCGGCCGGTGCGGGTGTCGAGCGTGACAGGGCCGCAGCTCAATTCGCTCTGGGCATGGCCGGTCGAGCGGCGCAGCAGAGCGCGGATGCGCGCCAGCACCTCCTCCAGATGGAACGGCTTCGGCACGTAATCGTCGGCGCCGGCATCGAACCCCTGGACCTTGTCGCTCCAGCGGTCGCGCGCGGTGAGGATCAACACCGGCATGGTGCGGCCGTTGCGGCGCCAGGCTTCCAGCACCGAGATTCCGTCCTTCTTGGGCAGGCCGATATCGAGCACCACGGCGTCGTAGGGCTCGTTATCACCGAGATAGTGCCCCTCCTCTCCGTCAAAGGCGCGGTCGACGACGTAGCCGGCGTCCGTCAGCGCCTTGGTGAGCTGGCGATTGAGATCGGGGTCGTCCTCAACAACAAGCAGGCGCACGCTTCTCTCCAGAAATAGACTGCACGATCGATCGCCAGAGATGAGCAATTCCGGCGTGAACTGAATATGAACGCAGGGAACCGGCCGCGTTACTTTTTGGTCATATACGATTTGTTCGTGACAGGCACGACTGCGCCCGCCAGGCGGCCAGGCAGGCTGGCAGCACGGCGGGCGCAGCGGCGATATGGAAGGTCCGCCCTTCCTGTCAGACTGCCGTCAGGTCCGGAAAAACACGAACCAGATGACGGCGAGGATCAGAATCGCAAGCCCGGTCGAAATGGCGAGCAGCGCGGCCACCGACGGACCAGGTTCGCCCTGGCGCGCCTCGGTTGCAGTCTCAACGATCTGACGGTCCTCGCGCGTGGTTGCCATGATGCCCTCAATCTCTCGATGTCGCCTCCGATAGCCACGACCTCCTCGCAGCCTTGTGTCCTGAGCCAACGCCCGATCCGATTTGATGTTCCGGCTTTTCCCCGGCGGGATCGGGTCGAACCGCACGGTCAGCAACTGGTTAACGCAGTTGGAAGATTCCGCTCGAACCTGTGTATGATTCGGTGTTCCCCGATGGTATCCTCATAGGTCTGTCCTCGTTGCGTTTGGAGTAGCCCATGGCCCCCCGCGCCAATTGGAAGGGTTTTCTGCGTCTCTCGCTCGTGACCTGCCCGGTCGCGCTGTATCCGGCCACGTCGGATACGGAGAAGGTCTCGTTCAACCAGATCAATCGCAAGACCGGCCACCGGATCAAGTATCTGAAGGTCGACGCCGAGACCGGTGACGAAGTAACCTCCGAGGACATCGTCAAGGGCTACAAGGTCGACACCGACACCTACATCGAGGTGACCAAGGACGAGCTCGACGACATCGCGCTGGATTCGACCCACACGATCGAGATCGACGAGTTCGTGCCGAAGGCGGACATCGACAGCCGCTATCTGATCCGTCCCTATTATCTCGTGCCTGATGGTAAGGTCGGCCACGACGCCTTTGCGGTGATCCGCGAGACCATCCGAAGCATGGACAAGGTCGCAATCGGCCGCGTGGTGCTCACCAATCGCGAGCACATCATCGCGCTGGAGCCGCTCGAGAGCGGCTTGATGGGCACGCTGCTGCGCTATCCCTACGAGGTCCGCAGCGAGAGCGAATATTTCGACGACATTCAGGACGTGAAGCTGACGAAGGACATGCTCGACCTCGCCAAGCATATCGTCGAGAAGAAGTCCGGCGCGTTCGAGCCCGAGCTGTTCGAAGATCATTACGAGACCGCGCTGATCGATCTGATCAACAAGAAGCGCGCTGGCGCGCCGATCGCGGCCAAGAGCACGCCGAAGAGCAGCGGCAACGTCATCAATCTGATGGACGCGCTGAAGAAGAGCCTCGCGAACGAGAAGGATGCGACGCCCGCAGCGAAGGTTGCCAAGGAGACCGTCAAGCAGACGGCCAAGGAAACCGCCAAGGCGAAGAAGCCGAAGAAGCGCGTCGAGGGCCAGCGCGAAATGCTGCTGCCGATCTCCGGCAAGGGCGGCAAGGACGCTGCGGCGAAGGAAGCGGCACCGAAAAAGGCCGACAAGCCGGTGCGTGCGACGACACGGACGAAGAAGGCCGGCTGACGGCATCGCATCGTCGATTGCGCCGTGAGCTCTCCCCTCTCCGTTTGGGCTCGCTGACATGCCCTGGTCGACGGCGTTCGCCGAACCGATCGACTTGCGCGGCGCGCGCAGCGTGCGGACGCTGCAGGAGGCCGCCGACTTCATCATGAAGCTACCCGAAGCCGAGCAGCAGGAGCCACGTTGGCAGACTGCGATCGAGATGCTCATCAACGCAGCGGAGGCCGGCGGCGGCTGGCTGCTGTTCGCCCGCATCGGCATGCTGCGCGCGCTGAACGCGGACGACCCGCGCGGGTGAACGAGATCGGCATGCTTGCCGATCGGTTGACGAACAGCCTCAACAATCCCTTAAGCGACCGGGTCATTTGCGGCGGCACATGCCATCTTGCCGCACCCGGGTATTCCTACGGTACCCCAAATTAACCCCTGATTGCCTTTGCGCGCACCATGGTCGGCCATCAATTGAACCAGGGTTCGCACTTCCGTGCCGCAGCAGGACGCCAAAAGAAACTACATCGGCCTCGTGAGTGACACGACCGAGGAAGAGCGCATCGCCGACACGGCGCTGCGGGCGCAGCCGCATGTGATGAGCTATCTGTTCGGACGTCTCGCAGCGGTTCTGGGGCGCCCTCGCAAGGGTGCCACGGGGCGCACCACCTCGAGTTGAGCGTGGCCGGCTACCGTCCATTTGAATGGATAATGAAACCTTCGTTTAACGGCTGTTACGTTAAGACATGACACAGGCAAGTCGGCCGAACCTGCATTTGATGCCCGCAAGAGCCCGTCGATCATTTTTGCCACTTTGATAACGACGCGAACCGACATTGGACCGGATAAAGAGGAGTTGGCGATGATTTTGCTCAGGTCTTTCCTTGCCGATGAGACGGGCGCCACTGCAATCGAGTACGGACTGATCGCCGCCGGCATCGCGCTCGCCATCGTCACCGTCGTGACCAACACGGGCAGCGTTCTCCTCAGCAACAAGTTCAACTCGATCAGCGCGGCCACGAAGTAAGGCCAGCCTCCCATCATTGCGAGCACAGCGAAGCAATCCAGAGTCTTTCCGCGGAGAGATTCCGGATTGTTTTGCTGTGTTCGCATTTCCGAGCGCCAAGCTGCGTCGCCGCTGCGGGTGATCATCACCGCTTTTCGATGACGTCCTTGAAGACCGGCGCGGCGGAGAACGCATTGGGCCAGCCGGCATAGAAGGCGAGATGACCAAGGATCTCGCCAGCCTCCTCGCGGGTGAGCCCGTTATCCATCGCCCGGTTCAAATGATAGGTGACCTGGGCAACCTGCCCCGTCGCAACGAGCGCACTGACCGTGACGAGGCTGCGATCGCGCCGCGCAAGACCCGGTCTCAGCCAGAGATCACGGAACAGCACATCCGTCGTGTACTGGACGAGGCTTGGCGTGATCGCGCCGAACTGCTCGCCGACACGTGTGGCGCGCTGCTTCTCTGCAGCCTCATCGAGCGGAAGCTGCGGCCCTGAAGCCGGTGGAAGCTGATCGGCGCTGATGTTGCGTCTGACAAAGACGTCCCTTGCCGCCGGAATCGCATCCATCGCGTTGGCCCATCCCGTGTAGAAAGCCAGATGCGTGATGATTTCGGAAGCCTCCACCGGCGTCACACCATTGTCGAGTGCGAGACCGAGATAGAACCGCAACTCGACAGTCTGGTCGCGTGCGATCAGCGCCGCGAGTGTCACGATGCTGCGGTCGCGTGGCGACAGACCAGGCCGCTTCCAGAGATCGCCGAGAACGACGTCACGGGCATATTTTTCGAGCGCAGGCGCGACGGTGCGAACGTCTTCGGAATTCAACATGAGACTTTCTCCTTTGACATTGGCCTGCTGCGCGGCGCTCGGGCCGCCGGCAACCAGCCAGATCGAGAACAACGCCGATCCGAGCGCTCTCATTGCGGACGTCCCTCCACGGTGAGCGGATGTGCGAGCAGCCACCACGCGACCAGCGCGGCGCAGAGCACAGTGACGGCGCTGGCGAGAAACAGAACGTTCAGCCTTGCGCCTGTCGCGATCAAACCGAGCGCGGGACTGGCGAGGCCCTGGGCGAGGTCGAGAAAGGCAGTGTAGGCGCCCATAGCGAGACCACGGCTCTGCACCGGCGCGCGGCGCACCGCCTCGACACCGAAGCCGGGATAGATCAGCGAGAAACCGAACCCTGTGAGCGCGGCGCCGGTCAGCGCCATCTCAGGCCGGACGGATAGCCAGATCAGGACCTGCCCGGCAGCCTCGATCAGCGCGCAGACGAGCGCAACCTTGGCGCCACCGATCCGGTCGGCCAGGTGGCTGAAGAACACCCGCGCCAGAATGAAGGCGACCGCATAGGCGGTATAGGCGAGCCATCCATTGTCCCATCCCCGGTTCGCAAACAGCAAGGCTACGAACGTTGTCACCGCGCCGAAGCCGACGCTGCCGAAAGCTGATCCCAAGCCCGGCACCCAAACGGAACCGAGCACCTCGACGAACGAGGAGCGCGTGTGCTGCGCCAGAGCGACGGCAGGAAGCGACACAGCAAGCACCAGTGCCAGCAGCGGCGCAACTGCCGTGATGCCCGCAATCGCCGCGAAGCCGTAAGCCGCGTAGAGCGCCGAGCCCGCCGGCGCGCCAATCGCGAACGCGGCGAACATGGCCGAGCCCATCCACGCAATGACCTTGCCGGTGTTACCGGCATCGACGATGGCAAGCCCCCAGCTGACGGCGGCGGTGATGATGAAGCTTTCAGCCGCGCCGAGCACGGCGCGCCCGAGCAGCAGAATGCCGACCGAGATTAGCGGCGCCTCGCTGAAGCGAAGCGAAAGGAAATACAGCAGACCCGACGCCGTGGCTGCAATGAGGCCAGCGACGACACCACGCTTGGAGCCACGACGATCCGCGAAATGGCCGGCCCACGGCCGCGAGATTAGCGAAGCTGCGAACTGGCTGCCGGCGACGAGGCCGACCACGAAGGTGCCGAGCCCCAATCCGTCATGGACATGGATCGGAAGCACCGGCATCGCGACGCCGATGACGAGAAAGGCAGCGAAGACCACCGTCATGATTGGCAGCAGCGTCACAGTAACGCGAGGCGACGCGGCCGGCTGCGTGAACGTGACTGACATGCTGATCCAGAGCTCCTGATGGCTGCTCCGAACCTAGGGCTTACGCCGCACCGTGATTAGATGATAGATTTCGCATGCGCTTATTAGGATGGCTAATCAATGCACCGCGACGACGCGAGCGATCTTCTGGCTTTCCTCGCCGTGGCCCGGGAACGCAGCTTTACGCGCGCTGCTTCAAAGCTCGGCATGACGCAGTCCGGGCTCAGTCAGATTATCCGCAATCTCGAGGAACGGCTGGGCGTCCGTCTCCTCAATCGAACGACGCGCAGCGTGACCCCGACCCAGGCCGGCGAGCGGCTATTCCAGAGCATCGGCCCGAAGTTCAATGAGATGGATCAGGATCTTGCCGCGCTCAGCGAGCTTCGCGAAAAGCCGGCCGGGACTGTCCGGCTCACGGCAACGGAATATGCCGCGCGCGAGATTCTGCTGCCTGCGCTTGGAAAGCTCCTGCCGAAATACCCCGACATCAACGTCGAGATCATCATCGACTACGGGCTCACCAATATCGTCGCGCAGCAGGTCGATGCGGGGATTCGGCCGGGCGAGCTTGTCGCCAAGGACATGATCGCCGTGCGCGTCAGTCCCGACCTCCGCATGGCCGTCGTCGGTTCTCCGTTCTATTTCGCCGAGCGCAAGAAGCCCAAAATTCCTCAGGATCTGACGCAGCACAACTGCCTCAATCTTCGCCTGCCGACGCACGGCGGCAGCCTCTATGCGTGGGAGTTCGAGAAGAACGGGCGCGAGCTCAATGCCCGCGTCGATGGGCAGCTGGTGTTCAACAGCGCAGGCCTGTTGCTCGACGGCGCGCTGAACGGGCTCGGCCTTGCCTATCTCACCGAGGGGCACGTGCAGCCATACGTGTCTCGCGGGCAACTGATCCGCGTGCTCTCGGATTGGTGCGCGCCGTTTTCCGGATATCACCTCTATTACCCAAGCCGCCGGCAGCCCTCGCCCGCATTCTCCCTGCTCGTCGATGCGCTTCGGTACCGAAAGCGATAGTTCCCCATTTCCGTCAACTTTGACGGCCATGTGAGTGCTGATAATCTTCACGGCATGGCGCGATCAGCCATGCTGTCAATCATTGAACCAAAACCGTTTGAAGGATGCCGATGAGACGCGCGATATTCCTGACTCTCGGCCTCATCCTGGCTGGCATCTGGTCGCATGACAGTGCGCGAGCGCAAAGCTCTGCCGCTCCTCCGGTTTCGCTGACGCCCCCCAACGTATCACCGCCGCACACAAGTGCCCGGAATTCCAAACCCAAGGAGCCCTCACCGCCTGTGATTGGCGCACTTCCGGCATCGCCAACTTCAGCCGCCGACTATGATGGCTTCAGCGCCAGAGACGACGATAGTGACACACCGAGCCAGGTGACACCGCCAGCAAGATCACGCTCCGCCCGGGATGGAAATGGCGACGCCCAGTCAACGATTGATCAGGAAGACGAGGCCTTGAAGCGGAAATTGAACATTTGCAAGAACTGCAAATGAGAGACTTCATCGGCCGCAGGTGATGCCGCCCACGGCCGTGAAGGCAGCAGCGCACTGCATGGCAGATCTACTGCGACTTTAGCCCGCCCGCGCTTTACCACTCCCGCTTTTCCTGATCCTCTCTCCCAAACAGCCGGAGCAACCGGCCTTGCCAGGGAGAGAGACGTCATGAAGCTCGGCACCGCCATTGCGGAAATCATGCGACGCGAGGGGATCGAGATCCTCTGCGGTTATCCCGTCAACCATCTGATCGAGCACGCGGCGAAGGCCGATATCCGTCCCGTGATGGTGCGCCAGGAGCGTGTCGGGGTGCATATGGCGGATGCGATCTCGCGTGTGACGTCGGGGCGCACCATCGGTGCGTTCTGCATGCAGCACGGGCCCGGCGCGGAGAACGCGATGGGCGGTGTCGCGCAGTGCTTTGGCGAATCCGTGCCCGTGCTGGTGCTGCCAATGGGCTATCAGCGCCGGCTCGCGCATATCGAGCCGAACTTCAACTCCAGCGAAGCGATGAAACCGTTCTCGAAATCGTCGGAGCCGATCATCCTCGCCGCCGAAGTCGTCAATATTTTTCGACGCGCCTTCACCAAGCTCAAGAACGGCCGCGGCGGGCCCGTCATCGTGGAAATTCCCGCCGACATGTGGAATGAGGAGGTGCCGGAACCGCTGAACTACACGCCGGTGCTGCGCACCCGCTATGGCGCCGATCCCGTGCATGTGAAGGAGGCGGCCGCGCTGCTCGTCAATGCCACGCGGCCGGTGATCTACGCCGGCCAGGGCGTTCATTACGCGCAGGCGTGGCCACAGTTGAAGCGGCTGGCGGAACGGCTCGCCATTCCCGTCACAACCAGTCTCGGCGGCAAATCGTCATTCCCGGAGACACATCCGCTCTCGCTTGGCTCGGGCGGCCTCGCGGTGCCGCGCGCAGTGCCGAAGTTTCTGGCCGAGGCCGACGTCATCTTCGGCATCGGCTGCTCCTTCACTGAGACAAGCTTTGGCGTCGCGATGCCGAAGGGCAAGACCATCATCCACTCGACGCTCGATCCCAATCATCTCAACAAGGATGTGGAAGCCAAGATCGGCCTCGTCGGCGATGCCGGTCTCGTGCTCGATGCGCTGCTGGAAGAGATCAACAAGACCGTCACCACCGATCGCGATGCTTCCGCCGTCGCGGCCGAGATCGCGGCTTCGCACAAGGAGTGGCTGACGAAATGGATGCCGAAACTCACCAGCAATGATGCGCCGCTCAGTCCCTATCGCGTGCTGTGGGACTTGCAGCACACCGTCGACATCGACAACACCATCATCACCCATGATGCCGGCAGTCCGCGCGACCAGCTCTCGCCGTTCTGGAAAGCGGTCACACCCCTCTCCTATCTCGGTTGGGGCAAGACCACGCAACTCGGCTACGGGCTTGGACTCGCCATGGGCGCGAAACTGGCAAAGCCCGACAAGCTCTGCATCAATGTCTGGGGCGATGCGGCGATCGGCTTCACCGGCATGGATTTCGAGACCGCAGTGCGCGAGCGGATCCCGATCATGTCGATCCTGCACAACAATTTCTCGATGGCAATCGAGTTGAAGGTGATGCCGATCTCGACCGAGAAATATCGCTCGACCGATATTTCCGGCGACTACGCCGCGATGGCACGCGCCTTCGGCGGCTATGGCGAACGGGTGACCAGGCCCGAGGACATCATCCCCGCGATCAAGCGTGGCATCCAGAAAACGAAGGAAGGCGTGCCGGTGCTGCTGGAGTTCATTACCAGCAAGGAGACCGAGGTCTCGCGGCCGGGGACGTGAGTCGACTGAAAGGCCGCGAGCGCTGGCTCCAACCGCGGGAGATGTGATATTCAGCTTGGTGCACGCATGTCACGGCACCAAGCTGGAAAGCGAATGACTATCGTTCTGCGTACCGCCCGGGCATTCGATATCTGCATCCGCGACGAGGACGAGGGATAGGGGTTGCCGCCAGGCGCTTTCCAGAAGGCGAGGCCCATTCGGCGACACATGCTGTCGCTGTCCGGCATCGGTCTCGCGCTCGGCGCCCTGTTCTTCGCTGCGGCGTTGACGCCGTCGCTGATCCCGCGGAGCTATCTCACACAAGGTGTCCTCGCCGGCGCCTGCTTTGCAATCGGCTACCTCGCCGGAAACCTCTGGCGCTGGTTGTGGCACTATCTCGAACTCCCCGAGCCATCGGCGCGCCTGAGATCGAGTTTCAATGCACTGGTCGCAGCTGGCTGCCTGCTCGTCGTCGTCACTTTCTTGTGGAGGGCGGCTGGGTGGCAGAACTCGATCCGCGCTGTAATGAAGATGCCGCCGGTCGAGACCGCCCATCCGCTTAAGGTTTGTGCCATCGCCCTGATCACGTTTGCCGTGCTATTGATGCTGGCGCGGCTGTTCGTGCTGGTCTCGCAATTCCTCGCCGCCCACGCCAAGCGCCTCATTCCGCGGAGGATTGCAAACGTCATCGGGGTGCTGTTCGCGGGCTTGGCGTTCTGGTCGATTGCCAACAACCTCCTGATCCGCACAGCGTTTCGCGCGCTCGATTCATCCTTCCGCGAATTCGATGCTTTGTTCGAGCCCGAGCGAGCTCAGCCAACGGCGCCAGGCAAGACGGGGAGCCTCGCGTCGCTGGTGAATTGGAAGGAGCTCGGGCGCATGGGTCGCCAATTCATCGCCTCGGGCCCGGACGCCGCCGCGATCAGCGCTGTCACGGGACGGGCCGCGCAGGATCCCGTACGGGTTTACGTCGGCCTTGGCAGTGCCGACACGGTGCAAGCGCGCGCCAGGCTTGCACTCAACGAGCTCAAGCGACAGCACGGCTTTGAACGGACAATCCTCATCGTCATCATGCCGACCGGTACCGGCTGGATCGATCCGGCCGCGATGGACACGGTCGAATATCTCCGCCATGGCGATGTCGCCAGTGTCGCCGTCCAGTATTCGTATCTCAACAGCCCGCTGTCCCTGATATTTCAACCCGAATACGGTGCGGAAGCGGCACGCGCCTTGTTCGCCGAGATCTACGGCTACTGGACGACACTGCCGAAGGACCGGCGGCCGAAGCTGTATCTGCATGGACTCAGTCTCGGCGCGATGAACTCGGAAAAATCAGCCGAGTTGTTCGAGACGATAGGCGACCCGATTGCGGGCGCGCTTTGGAGCGGGCCGCCGTTCGAGAGCCGCGTCTGGCGCTCGATCACAGCGAACCGCAATCGGGGCTCTCCGGCCTGGCTACCGGAATTCCGCGACGGCGGCTTCGTCCGCTTCATGAACCAGAACGGACCAACCGTGCCGACGGATGCGCCCTGGGGGCCGATGCGCGTCGTCTATCTGCAATATGCCAGCGACCCGATCGTGCTGTTCGCCTACCGCGACGCCTACCGCGCGCCGGCATGGATGACGGGGAGACGCGGACCTGACGTGTCACCGGAACTGCGATGGTATCCAGTCGTCACGATGCTGCAGCTTGCTCTCGACATGGCGGTCGCCACCGGAACGCCAATGGGCTTTGGCCATGTCTACGCACCCGAGCACTACGTCGATGCCTGGGTCGCTGTCACCGATGTCCATGATTGGTCCGCCGAAGCGCTGATCCGGCTCAAGAACGATCTTGCTGCAGCGGCGCGAAAGGTCGGCGACGAACCCTTCGTCGATCGCGGCGGCTAGGCTCCCTGCTCCACCATCTCGACCGGCTGCGTGGTGGAGGGACCGGCGAGCGGCCGCTTCTCCACCATGATCAGACAGATCAACGCGGTCGCAGCCGCGAAGACGCAGCGGAAGGCGTGCCGATGCTGCTGGAGCTCATCACCAGCAAGGAGACTGAAGTGTCGCGGCCGGGGACGTGAGTCCCCCCAAAGGACGCCCCGGCGCCGTCGAGGATATCGCTGGCCGGGACGCTCCCGGAATGGGATAGTCCGGCTTTCAACGACCGGTCCCCGCGGGCGGCCGGCCAAATGGATTTCCGGATGACCGCCCTTCCACAGGACGTGGTGGCCGAGCTCAAGACCAGGATTGCCGAGCTCGAGCAACGATTGCAAGCGAGCAGCGCGGAGAACGCGCAGCTCGAACACGCGCAGGCTCTGTCACGCGACCGGCAGGAGGCCAGTGCCGAAATCTTGCGCACCATCGCCAGTTCTCCAAGCGACGCGGGCCGCTCGCTGCAACAGATTGCCGAGACCTGCGCGCGGCTGTTCGGCGCACCCAGCGTTTCGATTCAGCTCGCGGAAAATGGCGAATGGGGCGAGGCCTATCGTTTCGGTACCAGCGCCCAGCATATTCGTTCGATCGTTCCGCTCACCCGGATCACGGTCGGCGGACAGAACATGCCCGGCCAGGTGATCACCCAAAACAAGCAGATTGATATCCCCGACCTCGACCATATCGATCCCTTGATGGCGGAATGGCCGGGACTGCCACTGGCGCGCGCCGCCGGGACACGAACGATGTGCGGCACGCCATTGCGCCGCGAGGGTCGCGCGATCGGCGCCCTGATCATCTACCGCGACAGGCATCTGCCGTTCACACCGGACGAGTTGGCGCTACAGCAGAGTTTTGCCGATCAGGCGGCGATCGCCATCGAGAACGCGCGGCTATTCAACGAAACGAGGGAAGCCCTCGACCGGCAGATCGCAACCGCTGACATCCTGAAAGCGATCGCGGCCTCGCCATCGGAAACAGGACCGGTCTTCCAAACCATCGCAGAGAGCACGAAGCGGCTGCTTGGCGGATACTCCGTCGCGGTTTTCCAACTCATCGACGGGAACATCCATCTCGCCGCGTATACGCCGACGAATCCCGCGGCCGACGCGGCGCTCGAGGCTGATTTCCCTCAGCCGGTCGAGATGTTTGAGGCCTTTCGGTTTGCACAGAGCGGCAAGCCATTCCCCATCCCGGACACGGAGCAGGTATCGCACGCGCCACTCAGGGACATCGCGCGGCTGCACGGTTTTCGCAGCATGCTGTGGGTGCCCGTCATGAACGGCGACATGCCGATCGGCGTCATTTCCGCGACAAGAGCCGAGCCCGGGGCATTTGCGCCTCACCATGTTCAACTGCTGCAGACCTTTGCCGACCAGGCCGTGATCGCGATCGAGAATGCGCGGTTGTTCAACGAAGTGCAGGCCAAGACCCGCGACCTTGAGGAGTCGCTGCAGCATCAGACTGCCACTTCCGAGGTCCTGCAGGTCATCGGCAAGTCGATGGCCGATGCCCAACCGGTGTTCGAACGGATCGCCGATACGCTGGCCCGGCTGTTCGAGCACAAGCAGATCGGCATCTTCCTCGCCCCGGGCGATGGGTTGCTCTATGCTGGCGCGCTCCGCGGTTTCCAGATGGATTCGGTGCAAGGTGTGTACCCCCTGCCGATCGAGCAGACCGCCGTGCCCGCCGTCCTCGAGGCGCAGCAGCAGCTGTACTTTCCTGACCTGCTGCACGGGCCGAATGTCCCGGCCAGCCTGCGCAAGGTCGCCCAGATTTCCGGCAACATCTCCGACGTCGTGACGCCAATGCTCTGGCAAGGCCGCGGCGTTGGCATGATCGCGGTCACGCGCGAGCCCAATGCTGCCTTCACCGAACGCGAGCTGAGCCTGCTCAGAACTTTTGCCGACCAGGCCGTGATCGCCATCGAGAATGCGCGGCTGTTCGAGGAGGTGCAGGCCAAGACGCACGATCTGGAGGAATCCCTGCAGCAACAGACCGCGACCGCGGATGTGCTGAAGGTGATCAGTCGCTCCGCCTTCGACCTCGAAACTGTCATGAACACCCTGGCGCGATCGGCGTCGGAACTCTGTTCGGCGAGCCTCAGCGGCTTGTTTCTTCGAGAGGGCGATCTCCTGGTCATGAAGGGGCATTCCGACGTTGCCCCCGAGCTAGCTGATTTCCTGCAGCGAAGTCCTGTGACCATTACCGACCGCAGCTATATGGGCCGCGCTGTCCTTTACGGGACGACCGCGAACGTCGCGGATTTCAGCGCCGACACCAGCTCAGACGTCCGCGTGTTCCAGGAAAAGCTGGGGTTCTCGGCGCTACTGATGATCCCGCTGATGCGCGAAGGCCGCGCCATCGGCGTATTCGCGCTCGCACGCAAGACACCCGGCGCGTACTCGAAACGCCAGATCGAGCTGGTGCAGACCTTCGCCGACCAGGCGGTCATCGCGATCGAAAACGCCCGCCTGTTCGACGAGGTGCAGGCCCGCACGCGCGATCTGGCTGCATCGCTCGAAGACCTGCGTACCGCGCAAGATCGTTTGATCCAGACCGAGAAGCTCGCCTCGCTCGGCCAGCTCACCGCCGGCATCGCCCACGAGATCAAGAACCCGCTCAACTTCGTCAATAATTTTGCAGCGCTGTCGGCAGAGCTGGCGTACGAACTGAATGGTGTCCTCGCCTCCTTCACATTACCCGACAAGGCGCGCGAAGAGGTCGAGGAGCTGACCGGACTGCTGAAGGACAATCTGCAAAAGATCGTGCAGCACGGCAAACGCGCCGACTCTATAGTCAAAAACATGCTGCTGCATTCGCGCGAAGGCTCCGGCGAGCACCGACCGACCGACATCAATGCGCTGGTCGAGGAAAGCCTCAACCTCGCCTATCACGGTGCGCGCGCCGAGAAACCGGAGTTCGACGTCACCATCGCGCGCGATCTCGATCCCTCGGCCGGCACGATCGAGGTGTTCCCGCAAGAAATCACGCGCGTGCTGCTGAACCTGATCTCGAACGGGCTTTATGCGGTCGCCAAGCGCCGTAGCGAGGTTGCAGGCGGATTTGAACCGATGCTCGCCGCCAGCACGCATTCGCACGGCGACCGCGTCGAGATCCGCATTCGAGACAACGGCATCGGCATTCCGCCCGATGTCATGGACAAGATGTTCAATCCATTTTTCACCACCAAGCCCGCCGGCGAAGGGACTGGTCTGGGACTCTCGATGAGCCACGACATCATCGTGAAACAGCACGGTGGCACTATCGACGCAGAGACCGTACCGGGCGAATTTACCGAATTCACGATCCGATTGCCGCGTAAAAGCAATTTTTCAAGCAAGACTTGAGGTTAGCCGTGACTGTGATGGTTCTTGTGGTGGACGACGAGCCGGATGTCGAGGCTCTGTTCCGCCAGCAATTTCGCCGTGAGCTGCGTTCCCAGCGCTTCGTGATGGATTTCGCCAACTCGGCTGCCGACGCACTGTCGCGCATTGCCGAAAACATCGGGCAGTCGCTGATCCTCATCCTCTCCGACATCAACATGCCGGGCATGACAGGGCTTGAGATGCTGCCGAAGGTGAAGGAGATCCGACCGCAGGTGCCCGTGATCATGATCACCGCCTATGGCGATGCCGACACCAAGCGCAAGGCGCTGGAAAGTGGCGCGACGGGGCTCCTGACCAAGCCCATCGACTTCACATTGCTCCGCGGAGAGATCGACGCGCGGCTCGCGCAGGCAAACTAGGCCCGCCCTACTCCGCCATCTCGACAGCCTGCGTGGTCGAAGGACCGGCCAGCGGCCGCTCTTCCATCATGATCAGGCAGAGCGAGGCGGTGGTCATCAGCGCGGTCGCAGCCGCGAAAACGTAACGGAAGGCGTGCCGCATGTCCTCGACCGGGATCGCTGGGATGGCGCCTGCAGCGTGATGCTCGCCGGCGAGTGGAATGTCTGCGCCGAGCGCGATCAGCAGGATCGCGGCAAACGCTGCGACCGTGAACGAGGACATCAGCGAGCGGAAGAAGTTCATCGCGCCAGTGATGGTGCCAACCTGCGGACGCGCCACCGAGTTTTGCAGCGAGACCACGCAGACCGGGAATGTCGTGCCAAGCCCGAGCGCGAACGCGGCCATAAGCGTCAGCAGTCCCCACAACGGCAGCGTGGTGACGGTAAGCCCGAGCGCACACAGCGCGGCCCAGGAGGTGCCGACGATGGCGACGCGCTTGTAGTGCTTGGCGCGCGCCATGGTGCGGCCGGCGACGGCCGCGCCCACCGTCGAGACTGCCGCAAGCGGGATCAGTGCAAGGCCGGCCTCGCTGGCGCTGAGGTGATAGACCGACTCGTAATAGAGCGGCAGCTGAACCGTGAGGCCGGTGATGGCGCCGAGGCCGCAGCCGCCTGCCGTCAGCGCGAAAGGCGCGACCGATCCTGATAGCAGCGGCAATGGCAGGAATGGCTCGTCGGCGCGGCGTGCGTGCCAGACAAAGGTGAGCGCGAGCGCAACGGCGCCGCCCACCATCGCGACAATGGTCGGTGAGAGCCACTGGAAGCGTGTGCCGCCCCAGGTCAGCACCAGCATGAAGACGACGGCGGACGCCATCAGCAGCACGCCACCGAGCCAATCGACCTTGCGCTTGCGGTGGAAGACCGGGATTTTCTTCATCTTCGGCAGCAGCATCGTCAGCGCGGCGGCTGCGAGCGGCAGGTTGATCCAGAAGATCATCGACCAGTGCAGATGCTCGGCGAACACACCGCCGATGACGGGACCAAGAATGCCGCCGACCATCCAGACGCTGGAGAAATAGGCTTGATACTGGCCACGCTCGCGCGGGCTCACGACATCGGAGATCACGGTCTGCACGACAGGCATGATGCCGCCGCCTCCCAGCCCCTGGAGACCGCGCGCAAGGATCAGCATCGGCATGCTCGGCGCGATCGCGCACAGGATCGAGCCGGCTATAAACAAGCTCAATGACACGATGATCATGACCTTGCGGCCATAAATGTCGCTCAGCGTCCCGAACACGGGCGCAACCGCGGTCGAGGCGAGCAGATAAGCGGTGATCACCCAGGACAAGTTCGAGACGTCGCCGAACTGGCGCCCGATGGTCGGCAGCGCAGTTGCAACGATGGTCTGGTCGAGCGCGGCTAGGAACATCGTCAGCATCAGGCTGATGACGATGGTTCGCACTTCATCCGAGGACAGCGGCGTCGGCGGCGAGATTGGCGGAGCGTCGCTGACGCTCATGACCTCGCCCGGAAGGCGGGTCAGTTCCTCGGCGATATCATCGGGCAATGTCTGGATGTCGGCAGACTGGCTGCTCTGCCGTGTGAACTGGTTCATCTCGGGCTGTCAGATCGAGCGTGTTGCGGTGCAAAGCCCGCGAAGGATTCGTTCTATGAAGCCAATCTAGACAGCAAAGTTCTTCTCAGGCAGGCACCGCGGCGCATGGGTGCATCCCACGCTGCGGTCATCCCGAACATGTGATCCGGAGTTGGAGGCAGATCAGTCCTTGGGGCGTCGCTTCAAGCGTGCCTTTTTGGGCAGCTGCGCCGGCCATTGCACCAGGAAATTCTCGAGCTGATCGTCAGGGACCTCCACCTCGGTGCCCCCGACCCGGCCGCGCACGGAGACGCCGGCCTCATGCACCGTATTGGGATCGCCGGACACCAGCGGGTGCCACCAATAGAGATCGCGCCCTTCCGCGACGAGCTTGTAGCCGCAGCTCGGCGGCAGCCACTTCAAGGTCCGGACAAGCTCGGGGGTCATGACCACGCAGTCCGGAACGGTGTCGAAGCGATTCGTGTAGTCTTTGCAGCCACCGCTGCAGGAATCGAGCAGCTTGCAGCTGACATCGGTGTAATAGATCTCGCCGGTATCCTCATCTTCAAGCTTGCTCAGGCAACAGCGGCCGCAGCCGTCGCAGAGGCTTTCCCATTCAGCCCGCGACATGTCCTCCATCTTCTTGGTTTTCCAGAAGAATCCATCCTGATCTGAAGGTCGTTTGCGAGCTGCGGTCATGCGCCTCTTACGATTCGAAAGAGCTAAGGCCAGCGCCTTCTAGGGCGTACGGCCGTCAGGCTGCAAGGAACACGCCCGAAAGGCCCGTAATGAACCGGGGTTCAATTAGGCCTGTTGTTCAAAATTGCGAGCCTGACCATTGGTTTATAGGCCCCGCTCGGTTAGAAGAACAGCAAGTCCCCTGAGGTGCGCGAAACGGGCGCCTTGGGTTTGCCGCAACAATCCCGCAAGACGTTCTCGATGCCGCCCCGGCCGGGTGCTTGAACGCTTTCGAAGCGAGCCTCAAGGGTTCTAGGTGGTCCAGAACACACCAGCCAACTGGAAGAGTCGTATCAGGAACTTCTTCCTGGACCTCGACGCGCGCATCGACTCCTCGCTGTTCTCCTCGGCCAAGGGCATCCGCGAACTTTACGAGCGCTATTCGACCTTCATGGACCGCTTCTATATCGGGCGGTGGAAGCGCTGGGTGTTCATCGAGCCGCTGTCTGAGGCAGCGACCCTCGGCCTCGGCGGCATGGTGCTGATGCTGATCCTCGCCATCCCCGCCTTCCGCGAGACTGCGGACGAGGACTGGCTGAAGAAGTCCGACCTCGCGGTGACGTTCCTCGACCGCTACGGCAACCCGATCGGCAGCCGCGGCATCAAGCATAACGACTCGATCCCGCTGGAAGATTTTCCGGACGTGCTGATCAAGGCGACGCTCGCCACCGAAGACCGCCGCTTCTACGAGCATTTCGGCATCGACATCGCCGGCACCGCGCGTGCGCTCGTCACCAACGCGCAGGCCGGCGGCGTTCGCCAGGGCGGCTCCTCGATCACGCAGCAGCTCGCCAAGAACCTGTTCCTGAGCAATGAGCGCACCATCGAGCGCAAGATCAACGAAGCCTTCCTTGCGGTCTGGCTGGAATGGCGCCTGACCAAGAACGAGATCCTTAAGCTCTATCTCGACCGCGCCTATATGGGCGGCGGCACTTTCGGCGTCGATGGCGCCGCGCATTTCTACTTCAACAAGTCCGCACGCGACGTGACGCTTGCGGAAGCCGCGATGCTCGCCGGCCTGTTCAAGGCGCCGACGAAATACGCGCCGCACATCAACCTGCCCGCGGCGCGTGCCCGCGCGAACGTCGTGCTCGACAATCTCGTCGATGCCGGCTTCATGACCGAGGGCCAGGTGTTCGGCGCTCGCCGCAACCCGGCCTTCGCGGTCGATCGTCGCGACGAGGCCTCGCCGAACTATTATCTCGACTACGCCTTCGACGAGATGCGCAAGCTCGTCGACACCTTCCCGAAGTCCTATACCGAGCGCGTCTTCGTCGTTCGCCTCGCCATCGACACCAATGTGCAGAAGGCCGCGGAAGACGCCATCGAGAACCAGCTGCGCCAGTTCGGCCGCGACTATCACGCGACGCAGGCCGCGACCGTCGTGTCCGATCTCGACGGCGGCATCCGCGCCATGGTCGGCGGCCGCGATTACGGCGCGAGCCAGTTCAACCGCGCGACCGACGCCTATCGCCAGCCGGGTTCCTCGTTCAAGCCTTACGTCTACACCACGGCCCTCTTGAATGGCTTCACGCCGAACTCGATCGTGGTCGACGGCCCGGTCTGCATCGGCAATTGGTGTCCGCAGAACTATGGCCATTCCTATTCCGGCGCGGTGACGCTGACGCAGGCGATCACGCGCTCGATCAACGTCGTGCCCGTAAAACTTTCGATCGCGATCGGGCAGAAGGAACAGCCGAAGGCGCCGAACCCGGCCAAGATCGGTCGGGCCAAGATCGTCGAGGTCGCGCGCCGCTTCGGCATCAAGGCGCCCCTGCCCGATACGCCGTCGCTGCCGATCGGTTCGGACGAAGTCACCGTGCTCGAGCACGCCGTGGCATACGCGACCTTCCCCAACCGCGGCAAGGCAGTGACGCCGCATTCGGTGCTCGAAGTGCGCACCGGTGCCGGCGATCTCGTCTGGCGCTGGGACCGCGACGGCCCGAGGCCGCGGCAGGCCATTCCGCCGAACATCGCCGCCGACATGGCCGGCATGATGAGCCACGTCGTCAGTGAAGGCACCGCGCGCCGCGCCGCGCTCGACGGCATTCCCACCGCCGGCAAGACCGGCACGACGAATGCGTATCGCGACGCTTGGTTCGTCGGCTACACCGGCAACTTCACCTGCGCGGTCTGGTACGGCAATGACGACTACTCGCCGACCAACCGCATGACCGGCGGCTCGCTGCCGGCGCAGACCTGGCATGACATCATGGTCGCCGCGCATCAGGGCGTCGAGGTTCGCGAAATCGCCGGCATCGGCATGGGCCAGAAGCTGCCGCCGGAGAAAATCGCCAACGCGCAGGCCAATGCGGGACCAAAGGTGCTGGAGACCAAGCCCGGTCCGCCGCCTGTGCTGACCAAGCGCGGCGCCGACATCCTGGTGCGCGTCGAGAAATTGCTCGACGATGCCGCCAAGACCGCGACCAAATCGACGGCCGACGACAGCACGAAGCCGGCCAAGCCGGCGGCGTCGACCAGCGCGCTCGCCTTCCCGCAGAATTATGCGGCGGAGGAGAACGCAAACACATCCACCCCGCGCAAGAACTGATCTGATCCCGTGCGGCTGATCCTGATCACATTGACGGCCCTCCTGCTCGCGACCGTGGTCGGCGTCGGCGCGACCTGGATGACGACGACGCGCGGCACCGAGATCGGCGCACTGACCATCGGCCCATGGACCGCCCGCCCCCGCACCGGCACCGCCGACGTCGATCCCTATTCGCGCGCCACGATCGTGCGCAACGGCGAGCTGCCGATCGGCACCGGCGACGGTGTCGCCTTCACCGCGACCGCCGACGACAAGAAGAAGGCGCTCGACGGCCGCTGCGATGTCGTCGTCTCCGGCGTGACGCCGCCGGCGCGGTTCTGGACGCTGACGCTGTATGACCGCAAGGGCCATCTCGTCGCCAACTCGCTGCAACGCTACGGCTTCACCAGCCAGGAGATCGTGCGCCAGTCCGACGGCTCGTTCGAGATCCACATCGCCGCGCGCTCGCGCGCCGGCAACTGGCTGCCGACCGGCGGCATCGAGCGGTACGCGCTGATGTTCCGCCTCTACGACACGCCGGTTGGCGTGGCGACGCGCACCCAGCGCGACGCGCCGATGCCGACGATCGCGACGGTGGGCTGCTCATGATCCGCCTGCTGTTCACCATCGTCGCCGGCGTGGTGCTGGGCCTCGTGGTCCATCTCGTCAGCGTGCTGGCCTTGCCGCGCATCGCGACGCAGGACGCCTATTCGCGGCTGACGCCGATGACCAAGCTCAACGGCGTCACGCAGCTTCCCCTCGCCGATCCCAACACGTCGCCGATGCCGTTCATGGATCCGGCCTTTGCGCTCGCGATCTGCCGCTATGATCTCACGGGCGGGCCGATCAAGCTCACCGTGCCGGTGAGCCAGGCCTACACGTCGGTGTCGTTCTACACCCGCAACGAGATCGCCTATTACGCCATCAACGATCGCTCGGCCGGCAAGAAGGTGATCGAGCTCGACCTGATGACGGAAGCGCAGCACAACGCCCTGCCCGAGGACGAGGAGGTCACCGCGGCCGACCGCCTGATCATCGATTCCCCGAGCACGACAGGCCTGATCCTGATGAAGGCGCTGGCCGCCGAGCCCGGCCTGATGCCACAGGCCCAGGCAACACTTCAAGCCGCGACCTGCGGACCGCAAACGGACGCGCCGGCGAAGGCCGAGGCGCCGCGCGGCCGGCGCTGAGCCGCCGTTTCAGCAGCACGAAACCAAAACGCCAAAACAACCCCATGCACAGTACAAATCATTGGGGAATTTGGCGCGTCGCGATTTGAGCCGGCGCTTCCGCGGCGTTTGACACGTCGGGCAAAACACTGGCAGAATGGCACCATCGAAAATTCCGAAACGCCCGCGCGGAGAAATCCGCTGCGGGCTTTTTCATGTGGGAACAAACAATGTTCATGACGACTGTATTCGCAAGCGAGCAGCCCGCGCCCAGAGCAACGCCAATGGTCCCACCAAAATCCCGATCGCGAGAACGATGAAGACCAGCAGCCAGCCACGCGCGCTCTGCGGTCCGCCCGCCGCATCGAGCGCGACGCCCGTTCCCCACGCACCGAGGGCCGACAGCCCGAAGCCAACCGTGGAATGCAGGGCCAGCGTCGCGCCGCGATGCTCGGAGACGGCCGCAGCGGACATGCCCGCGGTCAACGCGCCGGAATCGGCAGGCACCGTCAGGCCATAGACGATCAGCAGCAACGCAAGCACCCACGCAGGCGCAGTTGCATTGAGACCGATTATGATCGCAACGCAAGCCGATGCAATCATCACGATTGTGATGGCGCGATGTCGTCCGAATTTCAGTGCGGCTTCGTTGCCGAGGATGCTGGCCGGCATCGAGATCACCGCGAAGCAGAAGCTCATCAGCACCGGCGACAACCACGAGGGTGCGCCTTGATGCGCGACGACGAAGGTCCAGAACCCGACCAGCCAGGTGCGGATGCCGTAGAGCTCGAAGCAATGTGCGCCGTAACCCAGGATGTAACCGAGGGCCTCGCGGTTGGTGAAGACTGGCCCGAAGTTCAACAGCCGTCCTGCCTTCGGTGTGGGCCGACGCCCCTCCATCAGGAGACATGCGGCCACCATCGCGATGGGGCCGATGCCGGTGACGTAGAAAGCGATCCGCCAACCCCAGCGATCGGCAAGGACTTGCGCAACAAGGAACGAAAGCCCGACGCCGACCGAGAAGCTCGACGTGTACAGCGTCACCGCCCGCGAGGTGTCGCCAGAGGGGAGTCGGTCCGTCAGAGCCTTGAGCCCCGGCATATAGGCGCCGGCAAATCCCAAACCTGCGAGCGACCAGATGATCGTCCCAGACCAGAAGCCGTCGGCGAAGATGCCAAACGCAACAGTCGCAAGGCCACTGACGATAGAGCCACAGAGCAATACGATCCGTGCATCGATGCGATCGGTCAACGTCGTCAGCACGGGCACGGCGAGCATGTAGCCGAATGCGTAGCCGCTCGCCATCAGGCCGCCTTCGGCAGCGGACAATCCCCACGCCGGCATCAGATGCTGCGCCAGATTCGCTGACAGCGTCACATGCGGCAGCAGATTGCCGACCTGTCCGATGCACATGACTGCGATCAGCGACCATCCGCTCAAGCTACGAATGCGTTCCTCCCATCTGGTCCTATGTTGCCTGATCCGCGCGAAGGAGCAAAAGCGCAGAGAAAGCGGAGATCGAGGCAAGCGCGCTGATCCATAGCGCATTGGTGCCGAAGTGCTCCACCATAACCCCCAATGCAAGCGGGGCGAAAGCACCGGTCGCGCGCGCGGGCAGCGAGATCATGCCGACGCGCCTGCCGAAACCCGTCGGCCCAAAAATCGCCAATGGGAGCGTACCGCGGGCAATGGTGATGATGCCGTTGCCCGCGCCATACAGCACCGAGAAGGCCGGCGCGAGGAAGGAGCCGCCCGCGACCAGCGCAACGATACCGATCGGATTCATGAGTGTGGCGAGCCTCGCGGAAAGAAGCGGGTGAAACCCACCGAGCCATCCCGCCTCGAGGATGCGGGCAGCAACTTGAGCAGGTCCAACCAAGGTTCCCGCGAACAAGGCCTGTGCCGGTGTCGCGCCAAATGCGACCAGCATTGTCGGCAAGATCGCCGACACTCCGGAGCTGACGAAACTCGTCGCAGCGAACATGTAGGCCAACACCACCATCGAGAAAGTTTCGCTCTGACGTTCGGACTGCTGGCCCGACCCCGTACTCGGTCGAGGCTCCAGGTCCAACGGAACCGCTCGCGGCAGCGAAAGATTGAGAGGTAAAGCAAGGCAGATATGGATCACCGCCCATACCTGGCAGGCGACGCGCCAGCCGTACTCCGATGCGAGCCAGGTCGTGAGTGGCCAACCGACAGTGCTGGCGAAGCCGGCGATCAGGGTGATGCCGGTGATGGTTCGTCGCGCATTGGCGCCATAGATGCGAGCCAGCGTTGCGAAGGCTGCTTCATAGAGGCCCATGCCCATGCCGATCCCGAGCAAAAGCCACGCTGCAATCAACAGCGCTACGCCATGGGTTACAGACAGGAGCAACAAGCCTGCGACAAAGACGAGGTTCGAGACCGCAAGCAGACTGCGCCCACCAAACGTATCGATGGCGTGTCCGACGCGCGGGCCGAGCAATCCAGAGATGATTAGCGCGCCCGTCAACGCCCCAAATACGTAAGTCGGCGCGAGCCCGAGATCGTGCGCAATCGGCGCGGCCAGGATGGCGGGGAGATAGTAGCTTGACGCCCACGCAATGGTCTGCGCGGAGCCGAGCGCAACGACGACCGCGAGCGAACCCGCAGGAACCTGCTTCATGAGCAACCGCACCCCGCGCTGCCTGCCTTCTTCGCCGTTTCGTCGGAGGCGCAGCAAGCTGATGCTTCTTCCTTCGGTGGACCACCACAGCATCCCGCTTCGGCTGACTCGAGGCCGCCGCGCGTGCAAACACCGGTTTCCGGCAGCACAAGTTCGACCCGCGCCGCGGCCTCCTTGTCGCCCGCGATGTCGGCGACGATCGAACGCACCTGCTCGTAGCCGGTCATCATCAGGAAAGTTGGCGCACGGCCGTAGGACTTCATGCCGGCGAGATAGAAGCCCGGTTCGTCATGTGCGAGTTCGCGCGCACCATGGGGACGGACCGTGCCGCAACTGTGCTCGTTGGGATCGATCAGCGGTGCGAGGGCGACCGGCGCTTCGATGGCAGGATCAAGCCGCAAGCGCAATTCGGACAAGAATGAAAAATCGGGACGGAAGCCGGTCGAGACGACCAGTTCATCCGCGATCACGTTGCGCGCACCGCAGCAGGTGCCTGCCGATATCCTGAGCCGGCCTTCGGAGTCCGAGAGATGTGTGACACCGAACCCTGTCTCGACCTTGATCTTCCCCGCCGCCACGAGCGCCGCGAAGTGAGAGCCCAACTCACCGCGCGCGGCAAGCTTGTCGTTGCTGCCGCCGCCAAAGGCCTTGGCGGGATCGGCGCCGCGCAACAGCCAGATGACCTGCGTACCGGGTAGCTCGTCGGCGAGCTGCACGAGATCAATCAGCGTGCCCACGGCAGAGTGACCGGCGCCGAGCACGGCAACGGTCTTGCCGGCGTACCTGCTGCGATCGGCACCCCGCACGTCCGGCATGCCATAGGCTATGCGATCCGCGCGCTCGCGTTCACCGATCGCCGGCAAGCCGTTGCTGCCGCCGGGATTGGGAGAGAACCATGTGCCCGAGACGTCGATGATGGCATCGGCGCGCAGCACCTCGGGGCCCTTGCCGTTCTGGTAACGGATTTCGAAAGGCGCCTGCTCCCGGCCTTTCGTCTTGGCCTTGTCGAAGCCGGCGCGGCTGATCGCGGTGACGCGACTGGACGTGCGGATCGCATCGCGCAGCGGCGTGCGTGTCGCGAGCGGATCGAGGTATTGGTCGATTAACTCGCCGCCGGTTGGATACGACTGTGGATCCGGCGAATTCCATCCCGTCGGCGCGAGCAGGCGCGCCGCTGCCTTGTCGACATTGTACTCCCACGGCGAGAACAGCTGAACATGCTGCCACTGGCGAACGGCATGCGCGGCTTCCGGCCCGGCTTCCAGCACGATCGGCGACATGCCGCGTTCGAGCACATGCGCTGCGGCTGCGAGGCCGACCGGACCTGCTCCAATGATGGCGACCGTCTTGTCGTTCATTCCGCTTCTCCGATCATTCTAGAATCACCGAATAATGGCGACCAAAAAAATCAGGCCGCCGTTTGCGTATCCTTGCAACCGACTTCGTCCGCGCAGCACTCGGCCGCCAGAAAATCCACCAGCCCTCGCATGGCATCGAAGTTCGCGTGGCAGACCAGCGTTGTCGATTCCCTGACCTGACTCACCAGGTCAACGGAGACCAACGTCTTGATGTGATGAGACAGCGTCGAGGCCGGAACCTTGAGCTTGTCCTGCAAGCGACCAACCGGCATGCCGGAATGCCCTGCCCGGACCAAGGCCCGGTAGATCTGGAGCCGCGTCCGGTTGCCCAAGGCCTCGAGGCGTGCTGCTGCGTCGTCGATCTTCATCTTCGCCACGATGTACCGTCGCGCGTCGGCTGTCAAACCATATTTCTAGAATTTTCGAAATAGCATTCAGATCGCGCTTTGGATTTCAGATTGACGCGCTCCCTATAATTCCATAAATCTGGATATATGGAAACAGAAGACGCCGTGCTGGCACTTGCCGCCCTCTCGCAATCGACCCGTCTGGAGGCGTTTCGGACGCTGGTGAAATACGAGCCTGACGGTCTTGCGGCCGGCGACCTCGCGCGCCTGCTGGAAGTCCCGCAAAATACGCTTTCGGCGCATCTTTCGGTCCTCACACGCGCGCGCCTCGTGACCTCCGAGCGGCAGAGCCGGTCGATCATCTACCGCGCCAACCTCGCTGAATTTCGCGATGTCGCGGTTTTCCTGCTGCAGGATTGCTGCGGTGGGCGACCGGAAGTCTGCGAGCCTGTGGTTCAAACCCTGCAATCCTGCTGCTCGCCAAAGCGAAAGGAACGAAGCCGTGCCTGATCACGTGTATAACGTCTTGTTCCTGTGCACCGGTAATTCGGCACGATCGGTTCTCGCCGAGTCGATCCTTCGCAAGGACGGTGCCGGCCGCTTTCGGTCGTTCTCCGCCGGGAGCACGCCGAAAGGTGCGGTGCATCCGCTGGCGCTGCGCACGCTGGAAAGCATGGACTACCCGATCGACGGGATGCGCTCGAAGAGCTGGTTGGAGTTCGCAGCTCCTGACACGCCTGTGATGGATTTCGTCTTCACCGTTTGCGACAACGCCGCAGGTGAAGCCTGCCCGATCT
>JAEWHT010000085.1 GCA_023387695.1 Pseudomonadota bacterium
TGTTATTGTTGCGGTTGCGCATCCGCTGCTTGTTCTGACCGTTTCTCATGTCCTGCCTTTAATTCCAGCCCTAAAGGTTGCACGCATTACTGATTGCAGAGAGTGATCTGGTGACAGCGGTTCACAACTCTCGCGCGCACCGCGCGCAGGAGCGGATTAGACCCTGCCGATGTTCGTCGACCGTCGCGTTCAACAAAGACGCGTTCCCCACCCGCCAGCATTGATTGCCAGCGAACCCATTCATATCGCTTGCCGAAACAAGCCCAGCTTTGTTGCGTAAGTCTTCAAGCGCAATATCAGGCTTTCGTTCACTTTGCGGTCGGTAAGCAGCGCAGCTTAGCTAGCCATCGCGCTCAACAGGACCTGCGGCTTGGAACCTTTATCAGTAAAGCTCTCGCCCGAGAGCCCGGCTTTCGCCCGTAGGTCTACGGGGCCGGCACCGATGTGTTGACAGAAACCTAGTCGTTCCCAAGGGATATTCCAAGAGGTTTTTTCGAGCCCAATCCGGCTTTTATGGAGGCATTTTTCGGGCGGAGACCGCCCGAAGGATACCCGCCAGGTCAGCCCTGGGCGGCCTGTCCGGCGTTAACGCCGCAGCCGTCATCAAGGTCTGGATATCCCCGGCCTGGCCCTGTCCGGCCTCGACGATCAAGGCCCCGCCGGGCTCGAGCCGCTCGGCCGCCTGCGGGATCAGGGCGCGATAGGCGTCATAGCCATCATTGCCGCCGTCGAGCGCCAGATGCGGATCGTGCTCGCGCACTTCGATGCTCAGTTTCGGAATTTCCCCCGCGGGGATATAGGGCGGGTTCGACACGATCAGGTCGAACGGGCCGCGAAGCGCCGACGCATAGGAGCAAGCCACGAAGGCCGCGCGATCGGCAAGGCCAAGCGCTGCGGCATTGCTCCTGGCGGTATGAAGCGCGGTGAGGCTGAGATCGGTGCCGACGCCGAACGCATCGGGAATCTCGTGCAGCAGCGCGAGCAAGATCGCGCCCGATCCTGTGCCGATATCGGCGATGCGTGGCCGCCGTCCCGCGATTGTGCGTTCGCGAAAAATCTCGAGCGCCAGCTCGACTACGGTTTCGGTGTCGGGCCGCGGGACCAACGTTGCATCGGACAGGCGGAATGGCAGGCCCCAGAATTCCCGCATGCCCAGAATGCGTGCGACCGGCTCATGTGCAAGCCGTCGCTGCGCATATCCTTCGAGCCGTGCAGTCTCCTCGGGCGTGAGGTGTCGTGCCGCTAGCGTGATCAGGCCGGTGAGATCGAGGCCCAGCGCGGCGCCGACGAGCAGGCGCGCATCGAGCGACGGCTCCTCAATGCCGGCTGCCTGCAGCCGTGCCGTGAGCGCGCGCCGCGCACTCTCGATGCTGTGTCCGGACTCGAAGCCTGTCGCCAAGGGAACCATCCTGCCTGGCATCGTGGATAGATCGGCGGCCTTGCTTGCGTCAACGGAAAGGAGCGCGTTTGATCGCCGCGCAGCGAGAGAGGGCATCCATGGCGGCCTATGACGATCAGAACGTCTTCGCAAAGATCCTGCGCGGCGAGATTCCCTGCTTCGAGGTGTTCAGGGACGAGCGCAGCTTCGCCTTCCTGGATATCATGCCGCGTTCGCCCGGGCATACGCTGGTGATTCCGAGGGCGCCGGCGCGGGGCATCCTCGATATCGCGGATGATGATCTCGCCGCGGTCGCCCGGACCGCCAAGCTGATTGCGATCGCGGCCATGAAGGCGTTCGACGCGGACGGGATCATCTTGCAGCAATTCAGCGAGCCGGCCAGCGGGCAGGTGGTGTTTCACCTGCACATGCATGTCATGCCGGTCAGGTCTGGCGTCGAGCTGCTGCCGGCCCAAACGCGCAAGGAGGATATGGCCGTGCTCGCCGATCACGCCAAGCGGATGATCGCGGCGCTTAGGGGCTGATTAAACGCCGAGATAGCGCTGCAATAGCTCCGGCTGGGCCTTGAGCTCCTGCGCCGGCCCCTCATGCACGATATGGCCGTTGTTGATAATGTAGATTCGCGTCGCCAGGGCCAGCGTCGCCGCAAGGTTCTGCTCGACCAGCACAATGGTTTGGCCGGCAGCCGCGAGCTCGCGGCACGCCTTGACGAGGTCGTGGACGATGACGGGGGCAAGCCCTTCGAACGGCTCGTCCAGCAGCACGATCTTGGGATCGCGCACCAGGGCACGTGCGATCGCCAGCATCTGCTGCTCGCCGCCCGAGAGCTCGGTGCCGCGATTATTGCGGCGCTCCTTCAGCCGCGGAAACATCTCGTAGATGCGCCCGAGCGGCCAGCGTTTCGGCGCGGTGATGCCAGCAAGGAGAATGTTCTCTTCCACCGACAGGCTGCCGAAGATGCGGCGCTCCTCGTGCACGAGCTGCATGCCGGCCTGCGCGATCTTGTGGCTGCGTCGGCCGGCGATGTCGATGCCGTCGAACTTCACGCTGCCGCTGCGCGGCGTCACCACGCCCATCAGGCTCTTCAGCGTGGTGCTCTTGCCGGCGCCGTTGCGGCCGAGCAGCGCCACCACTTCGTGCCGCTCGACATGCATGGAGACGTCGAACAGGATGTGGGAGTCCCCGTAGTAGCTATTCAGGCCGTTGACCTCGATCAGGCTCATGCGGCGATCTCTCCGTGCACGCCGCCAAGATAGGCTTCCTGCACCGCGGCGTTGGTCTTGATCTCCTCGGGCGTGCCGGAGACCAGCACGCGGCCCTCCTGCAGCACTGTCACGCGCTCGACCAGCTCGAACAGCGAATCCATGTCGTGGTCGATGATGATCATGGTGCGGCCGCGCGCGATTGATTTGAGCAGCTTGACGGTCTCGACCCGTTCACGCGGGCTCATGCCGGCGAGCGGCTCGTCGAGCAACAGCAGGCGCGGCGAAGTCGCGAGCGCGAGCCCGATCTCGAGCCTGCGCTTCTCGCCATAGGCGAGCTCCGATACGGGCGTGTCGGCGCGGCGGGTCAGATTCACCAGCGCGAGCGTGTGCTCCACCTGCTCCGTCAGACCCTTGACGCCCGAGAGCGAACGAAACAAGTCGAGCCGGAATTTCCCGCGCAGTTCGGCTAGGGCCGCGATCGTCAGGTTCTGCCGCACCGTCAGCCCGGTAAAAAGCTGGTTGACCTGGTAGCTCTTGGTGAGGCCGAGCTGGCAAACGTCCGTGACCTTCAAGCCCGTGATGTCGCGGCCCTCGAACATGATCTGGCCCGAGGTCGGCGCAACCTCGCAGGTCAGCATCTTGAAGAAGGTCGATTTGCCGGCGCCGTTGGGGCCGATGATGCCGCGCAGCTCGCCCTGATCGACGCTGAAATCGATGTCGCTGTTGGCGACCAGGCCGCCATAGCGCTTGGTAAGTCCGGCGGCCTTGAGTATGGGCCCGGAATAGGTGGGGTGCGCGACCTCCTTCGCTTGCATCGGCGCTGGAGCGGGTTGCAGCGCAGTCGCTGCGTCTTCTGCGTCTTGCGCGGTCTCGGCTTCCGTCCGCCGACGCTTGCCGGAGACGAGGCCGTAGAGGTCGATGAGGCCGCCCACGATACCGCCG
>JAEWHT010000090.1 GCA_023387695.1 Pseudomonadota bacterium
GTCTTGTACGCGCCCATGATGTCCCAGGACAGCGGGGTTGGTTCCCTCGTCCTCACGCGCCGGCCAAAGAGGCCCTTCACGGAATCGGAGGTCGGGCTGATCCAGACCTTCGCCGACCAGGCCGTGATCGCGATCGAGAACGCGCGGCTATTCGACGAGGTGCAGGCACGCACGCGGGAGCTTTCGAAGTCGCTCGAAGACCTTCGGACGGCGCAGGACCGCCTGGTGCAGACCGAGAAGCTGGCCTCGCTCGGCCAGCTCACCGCCGGGATCGCGCACGAGATCAAGAACCCGCTGAATTTCGTCAACAATTTCTCCGCGCTTTCGACCGAATTGACCGACGAGCTCAAGGAGGTGCTGGCAGGAGAGAACCTGACCGAGCCGGCCCGCGAGCAAGTGGACGAGTTGACGGGACTTCTGAAAGACAATCTCGGCAAGGTCGTGCAGCACGGCAAGCGCGCCGACTCCATCGTCAAGAACATGCTGCAGCATTCGCGTGAAGGTTCGGGCGAACGCCGTTCGCAGGATCTCAATGCCCTGGTCAGCGAAAGCCTGAGCCTTGCCTATCACGGCGCACGCGCTGAACGATCCGATTTCAACATCACCCTGGAACAGGATCTCGATCCCGACGCTGGCGCGGTGGACATGTACCCGCAGGACCTCACCCGCGCGCTGCTCAACCTGATTTCCAACGGCTTCTACGCCGCGATCCGGCGCAAGATGGAGGCCGGCGGCGCGACCGTCGAGCCTGTGCTCAGCGCGGCAACCAGAAATGCCGGCAACGCCGTCGAAATTCGAATCCGGGACAATGGAACGGGAATTCCGGCCGAGATCAGGGAGAAGGTCTTCAATCCCTTTTTCACGACCAAGCCGACCGGCGAAGGCACCGGTCTTGGTCTCTCGATGACGCACGACATCATCGTCAAGCAGCATGGCGGCAGCATCGACCTCAAGACCGAACCTGGCGCATTCACCGAATTCACGATCACCCTGCCGCGCGCGAACGGGCGCGCGGTTGGCTCACAATCTGAATGATGGCGATTGGGCGCAGCCCCAGCTGCATCAATCCGGAAGGCTCGTCAGACGTGGCCGCCAGATTCCGAGAACGACGTTAGCCGCTGCAACGGCCAGCAGCACCCAGAGCGAGTTGCGTTCTGACGACATCGACAATACGAGCGTTGCGGGATCTGCCTCGCCGGCCAACACCCGTGCGCTAGCCTCGGCCTCTTCCTGCAACGGGCCCAGCACGGCGGTAAAGCCCCATTCGAAGATGATGATGCCCGTCGCGAGCTTGGCCCAGGCCCAGCCGGCGCTGTGATAGGCGCGGTTCACGGCAATTGCCAAAAGACCTGCGATCAGTGTCAATGCGAGCGACGGAAAGAACACCCACGTGGCGATGCCGCCGATCGCTGCGCTCATCAGGGCATATTCCTGCAGCGCGGTCGGCCTCGGCATGAAACCGAGCAACACGATCAGGCAGGCCATCGCACCCATAAGGCCGATGGCGCCGATCGTGTGCAGGAATTTCATCAACCGTCGCATCGCGGCCTCGCGAAGGATGCGTCAAAGCCAGCTCACAGCGGGTGGCATCGAGCTGAGAATAGTTTCGACGTTTCCGCCCGTCCGCAGCCCGAACGTGGTCCCGCGGTCGTACAGTAGGTTGAACTCGGCATAGAGGCCACGGCAGGCCAGCTGCTGGCGCCTGTCGTCGTCGCTCCACGGCTCGCTCATCCGTTTGCGAACAATTGCGGGGTAGACATCAAGCAGCGCCGTGCCGACGTCACGCGCGAAGGCGAAATCACTCGTAAATTCGCCGGTGTTGAGATGGTCGAAAAAGATACCGCCGACACCGCGGGTCTGGCCGCGGTGCGGCAGGAAGAAATACTCATCGGCCCAGGTCTTGAAGCGGGGATAATAGTCCGGGTCATGAGCGTCGCAGGCCTCTCGCATGGCGCGATGAAACGTCACGGCATCGTCGGCGGACTGCGAGCGCTGTTCATTCAACATCGGCGTCAGATCGGCGCCGCCGCCGAACCAGCCTTGCGAGGTCGCAAGATAGCGCGTGTTCATGTGCACGGTCGGAACACGCGGGCTGCGGGGGTGAATGATCAGGCTGATGCTGGCGGAGAGATAGTCGAGCTGCTTTCCGTCTCCCGGCAGCGTCCGGGCCAGTTCGGGTGTCAGCACGCCATTCGCAGATGAGGTGTGAACGGCCGCCTTCTCGAACAGCCGGCCGTCGATCAGGAAGCCGCCGGTGCCGCCCCCCTCGCCTGTTGCCCGCTGCCACGGTTTGCGGACGAACCGCGCCGGCTCACCGGGAAACAGCGACGCCGGCGCTTCCTCTTCCAGCGCCTCGATGGCGCTGCAGATGTCGTCGCGAAGCCGCTCGAACCAGCGCCGCGCCTGCGCCCGCTGCAACACGGTCGATCTCGCCTCGTGATAGGTCATGGCCGGCGTCAGGCTGCGCGCGCCAGCCCGACCTCGGCCCAGATCTCCGACAAGGCCGTCACCAGAGCATCGATGTCCGCGTCCGAGTGCAGCGGCGACGGCGTGATGCGCAGCCGTTCGGTCCCACGGGCAACCGTCGGATAGTTGATCGGCTGGACATAGATGCCGTAGCGATCGAGCAGCGTGTCGCTGATCTGCTTGCAGAGAACGGGATCGCGGACCATCACCGGGACGATGTGGCTGGGATTGTCGAGATGCTGCACGCCCGCCTGATCCAGCTTGCGCCGCAACGTGGCGACGCGGTCCTGATGCCGCTCGCGTTCATGCGAGCTTGCCTTGAGGTGACGGATGCTGGTCAGGGCCCCCGCAGCAACCGCCGGCGGCAGCGCACTGGAGAAGATGAAGCCCGACGCGAAGCTGCGCACGAAGTCGCAGACGGTGTGCGATGCGGTGATGTAGCCGCCGATCACGCCGAACGCCTTGGCGAGCGTTCCCTCGATCACGGTCAGCCGGTCGCTGAGTCCCTCACGATCCGAGATACCGCCGCCGCGCGGGCCGTAAAGACCCGTGGCATGCACCTCGTCGAGATAGGTCAACGCGCCATGTTCATCCGCGACATCGCAGATATCCGCGATCGGTGCGATGTCGCCATCCATCGAATAGACCGACTCGAAGGCGATCAGCTTGGGCGCGTCGCGGTCGAGATCGGAGAGTTTGCTCCTGAGGTCGGCAACGTCGTTGTGCCGGAACACGCGTGTGGCGCAGCGGCTGTGCTTGATGCCTTCGATCATCGAGGCGTGATTGAGCTCGTCCGAGAGGATGACACAGCCGGGCATGCGCGAGGCCAGCGTGCTGAGCGTCGTCCAGTTCGATACGTAGCCGGAGTTGAAGAGCAACGCGGCCTGCTTGCCGTGGAGATCGGCGAGCTCGGCTTCCAGCAGCACGTGGTAGTGATTGGTGCCGGCGATGTTGCGGGTACCACCCGCGCCCGCGCCGCAGCGATCGAGTGCCTCGTGCATCGCGGCGAGCACCGCCGGGTGTTGCCCCATCCCGAGATAGTCGTTCGAGCACCACACCGTCACCTCGCGCTCGCCCGACGGCGTGTGATGCGAGGCGCGCGGGAACGCGCCGGCCTTGCGCTCGAGATCGGCAAAGACGCGGTAACGGCCCTCGCGACGGAGACCATCCAACTGGCGGCGGAAATAATCTTCGTAGTTCATGGCAATCTCCCCTCTGCTGTCCGATTGAAGCCCAATGATGCGTCTTGTTCGGCTGCGCTCGCGGCCTTGCTTTCGCGATAGGCCTGGCGGAACTGGTCTTCGAGGCGCTGCCTGGCGAGGAAGGCGGCGCTCTTCACAACCGGGCGTTCGGCCGCAGCCGCACCGCCAGGGATCACCGCGAGAACCGGCCGCACAACGAGCTCGGGCGCAGGGGCAACGGGCTCTCGCGCGCGCATGCTCCAGCGCCAGAGATCGACCACCGGCATCGGCAGCACCATGAACCAATGCTCGAGCGCGCCGAGTGCCACCAGCGTGGCGAGCAGTGCATAGCCAAGCGCTTCGAAGCCCGCTTCGGCGTCGACGGCGGCCATCGCAAGCCACGCCGCCGCCGCTGTCGCTGCGGTCACCGAGAACGGGAACAGCGCATTCATCGGCTTGCGCGCGAAATAGCTGCGAAGGAAATCAACCTGTGCCGGCAGCAATTCGTCGTTGAGCGTGCGCACACCGAGGAACAGGTTGATCTTGGCGCTCTGCCGCAGCACCAGCATCGCAGCAAATGTCCACCAGCCGAGTTGGTTCGGCGTACTCGCGGTCACCGCGAAAACGAGACCCGCCGTCGCGATCAGCGCGAACTCGTGATAGGCGGTCGCCTGCAAGGCGAACCAGACGCGATCGACCGTGGAGCAATCGCGGGGACAGGGCTGCGGCCGCGGGCCGGTGATCCAGCCCGCCAGGAGCGAGATCTCGACCGCGCCCCACAGCAGGATCGCGCAGGTGAAGACGCAATAGGCGCCGGCCGCGCTGGCATCCCGGCTGCTGACGGCAACGCCCGCAAGCGAGGCCACGAACAGCACCGCTGCTCCCGCCTTGAGCAGAGCACCATGTCGGAGCGACATCCCGACCAGCAGCAGCACCGTGCCCGTGGAGAACCACCAGACGAAGAGAACGTAGGGAATTGCGATTGCAAGTGTGCCCATGACGGGCTCCCATCACCAAGCGGGTTGAAGCCTGATTTCCTGCGGCAACTCATTGCTCTTGGCCGGCAGCAGGTACAGCCGGGCGAAGGCTGCCGCGGCGGCAAGCGGCAGAACGATACGCTTGATGCGTGAGGCGAGCCCACCGCTCGCCTTTGCGTCGGCGATCGCCTCCGAGACCTTGCGCAGCCGTTCGAGCCCGGCCAGGAAGCGGGGATCGTCGATATCAAGCACGACCGGGAAGACCTGGCGCGAAATGTCCGACGTGATCCGGAACACGCGCATGTCGTAATCGGTCGGCTTCATGCCGAGTGCTTCATGGAAGGCCGGGCGCATATGGTCGCGCACATACATGGTCGCGAACACCGCGAGCAGGAAAAATTTGATCCAGAGCTTGTTGCGGCCTTTCAACAGCGCGGGATCGGCGCGCATCAACAGCGCAAACGCCTCGCCATGGCGGAACTCGTCGTTGCACCACTTCTCGAACCAGCGGAAGATCGGATGGAACTGCCGATCCGGATTGCGCTCCATCTGCCGGTAGATCGTGATGTAGCGTGCGTAGCCGATCTTCTCGGATAGATAGGTCGCGTAGAAGATGAATTTCGGCTTGAAGTAGGTGTATTTCTTGACCTTGGTCAGGAAGCTGAGATCGACGCCGATGCCGTGATCTTTCAGGATTTCATTGATGAACCCAGCATGGCGCGCCTCGTCGCGGCTCATATAGGTGAAGAGCTCACGAATATCCGGGTTCTTGATGCGCTTCTTGATCTCGGCATAGAGCACGCAGCCGGAAAATTCCGCCGTGAGCGAAGAGACCAGGAAATCCTTGAACTCTTTGCGCAGGTCCTCCGGGAGGTCGTCGAGATCACGCTCGAACTCCGTCGTCTTGACGAAATGCTTGCGGTTGAAATCCGCGCGCAGGTCGGAGATCACCGCGTCCCATTCCCGACGCACCAGGTCGACATTGAGCCGATCCATCGCCTCGAAATCGGTGGTGTAGAAGCGCGGGCTGAGAATCGTATCCTCGCGCGCCATGTCGGTGCTGGACGATGTCCTTGTGCCACCTTCGATCGCAATCATGATGCCCTCCCGTCCGAGAAGCTAACGTCATAGAGTTCCGTGAGTTCGAGATAGCCGGCGACATGGGTCATGAGCCGCTTGAACGTGCCCGCGCGCACCACGGTCGCGGTGCGGCGCAGATTGATCGTGTCGCCGAACGCGACCCGGACCGGCGCGCCATGGATAGTGACCTCGTCGCCCGGACGAATCTCGACATCGCCATCGAGGCTGACATGCGCGTGCAGGCTCTCGCCGGTCTGCTCGATCTCGATCGTGCATCCGACGTCGAAGCGCCGGGGCTCTCCCTTGTGTAGCAGGGTCATGGCTTGTTACCTCGCATGGCGACGACGTGTTCAAAGGCCTGCATGTTGGCGGCACCGAATGCCGCGAGATCGACGCGACGGCCGGTGGCGGGATCCTCGATGGTGGAATGCCCGTCCGACCATCTGGCGATGACGAACGCGGGGCCCGCACCCACACCGTGGCGCTGGCGATCGAAGGCGAAGCTGCGCAGCACGGTACGGACGAAGCCGTCGGTCCCCGCAGGCACGACGCCGATGACCGCGCCGCTCTCGGGCGCAATCACCGCAATGCCCCCGTCGGGGCGGTCCTCGAACCGGAACGACAGGCTCTGTACGGACGTGGCATAGTTCTCGCGAACCGCGCCAATCCCTGTGAGGCGACCAATACTCGCCACGACAAGCGAGAATCCGATCAGCGCGGCCGCGCCGAGGATCGCTCCCCGTGGAACCATTCTTTCGGCAACGGCTGCACTCATCGTTTCCTCCTTACGCCGCCGTCGCGATGGCAGAGGGCAGCTCTGCCGAACGCGGTACTGGCATAGCGGCAACAGCAGGCTCTGGCGCCGGCGACGACGACGCCGTCAGCGCATTGGTCAGCAGATTGGTAACGCCGCGCGCGTCGGGCACGCAGCGGAGCATCGGCTCGACCTTGGTGAGCCGCCACGGCCGCACATGCGGC
This sequence comes from Pseudomonadota bacterium, assembly GCA_023387695.1. GTDB lineage: Bacteria > Pseudomonadota > Alphaproteobacteria > Rhizobiales > Xanthobacteraceae > Bradyrhizobium. The sequence goes on from JAEWHT010000090.1 coordinate 6,683, forward strand.
CACAGCAGCAGGAACGCCAAGCGCTGCTCGCTGGCGACGGCAATGGGCAGATCGCCGCTGCCGTCGGCATATTCCTTCACGGCGGCGCTGGCGATCTGCCCGTAGGGAATATTGAGCGTCATCGGCAGCACCGCGCCGAACTGCAGGAGCACGCGCCGATTGGTCAAACTGTAGCGCGTGGTGCGACTGTAGAGGATGGCTAGTCCGCACAGCAACACCGTGACGATTGCGAACGGAATAGCCAGCTGCGCTGCAGCGACCGTCGCGTCGAGCAATCGCTGTCCATTGGAGAGACCGATCGCTATCCGCACGCCAAACAGCAGCACGAAATAGATCGCGACCGACCTGACATGAAATACCCGGACGGCCAGCGCCCGTGCATCCGGCCTGCCCTGCCAGACCAGGCTCTCGCCCCGGGGCAGATCGAGGTCCTCGAATTGACGGATCCGGATGCTCACAGCAGCGGCTCCTGTCGTGCAGCGGTGGCATAAAGGTTGCCGCCGCCGAAATAGCCGACGATCTTGTCCTCTTCGAGCTTGGTGACCTGCTCCGAATTCGCCAGCACCGGCGCATCCGCGAATTGGCGCCCGAGGATCGATTGCACGACGACGCGGCCCTTGTTCCAGCGCATCTGGACGCGCACCATCGTCATCGGCACCAGCACCTTGCGGCCGGCAACGCCCGACACTTCGACCTCGAGGTAACGGATCAGCATTTCTGCGCGATCGACCCAGACTTCACGAACGGTACCGCCAACCTCGCCATCAGCGCCGATGACCGGCATGCCGCGCGGATCCGGGTCACGCTGCTCGATCGTGATCGTGGTGTCGGCGCGCAACGGCACGATCGCGGGTATGTCGTCCATCGTGAGCTCGGGAACGTCCTCGCGATCGGCGTAGGAGGCCGGCCCGACGCCGTCGAGCATCGGGTTTCCCGTCGGCACGTAGGGTGATCCGGGCCACGGTGCCATCGGCGTGACGGCCGCGTCGCCACGGTCGTTTTTCCAGTTCGGCAGGGTCGCGGTATGACCGTGGCGCAGCAGATACTTCTTGAAGCCGGGATAGGTGGGAAAGCCGGTGCCCCTGCCACGGCCCCCGTCCTCGTATAACAGCGGATAGCCTTCGCGCTTGTCCTCACGCCGCAGATAGAAGATCAGGCACGCGAAGAAGATCCAGAACGCATAGAGCGTGACCTGTGCCACGTCGAGATAACCGGTGAGATCTGTGTGCATGACGTCCTCCCGAATGGACTAATTTGGAAATTCCGCGATGCCGAACTCGAGCTTCTGTTGGGTTGCAGGATGCCTCGATCGCACCAGGGGTCCGATCACGGCGAGCGTTGCGAACAGCAGGGCGATCTCGATGTGGTAGACGATGCTGTAGCCGGTCGCGGGAGTGGTGAGCGCCGCACCGAGATGGCCTTCGCTGGCCAAAGCTGACATCACGTCGCGAATGGCACCGCCACCGGCAATCGCGGCCCCGGCAGCGGTCGCTTGCACGGCGCCCCAGGTGCCGAGCGCAAGGCCACTCGCACCGTCGCGCGCCAGCGCCATGGCGGCCGTCAAAGTGCCGACGGCAAACAGACCGCCGCCGAACCCGATCAGCGTGGTACCGATACGGAACAGCAGGGGCGACATCATCGGCGCGGAAAATATAACAGCGGAGAAGGCAATGAGGCCGACCAGCGCGCCGAGCGCAGCGATCCGATAAGGATCCGATCCATTGCCGAGACGTCGCGCCGAGATGGCAAAGCCAGTCAGCGTGCCCGCCGCAAACAGTGCCGTGAGCGCTGTGGTCTCGCCGACGGTGAGATGCAATATCTCGGCGCCGTAGGGTTCAAGCAGAATATCCTGCATGGTGAAGCCGGCGGTGCCCAAGCCGACCGCGAGCAGCACGCGGGAGGAGCCGCCCGCATCCTGGAATTTCCGCCAGGAGTCCTGGAACCGCGGCCGCTCATTTGCAGCCGATGTCCGCGACGGATCACGCGCTTCCTGCTTCCAGAGGGCGACGATGTTGAGAACCATCTCGGTCAGCGCCGCGCCCTGGACGACCTGGATCAGCCGCATCTCGCTAAAGTTGGCGAGCAACGCGCCGAAGGCGAGCGCGCTTGCCATCATGCCCACCATGAGCATGACATAGAGGAAGGCCACCACGCGCGGCCGCGAATGCTCCGGCGCGATGTCGGTCGCAAGCGAAAGCCCGGCCGTCTGCGTGGTATGCAGCCCGGCGCCGACGAGCAGGAACGCGATCGCCGCGCCGATCCGCCCGGCGATGATCTGTCCGGGTTCATCGCCTGACAGCACCAACAGCGCAAAGGGCATGATCGCGAGGCCGCCGAACTGCAGCAGCGTCCCCATCCAGATGTAGGGCACGCGGCGCCAGCCGAGCACCGAGCGATGATGATCCGACCGGAAGCCGATCAGCACACGCAGCGGCGCGAACACCAACGGCAGCGCGACCATCAGGGCCACAAGCCAGCTCGGTACACCAAGCTCGACGATCATCACACGGTTCAGCGTCCCGTTCAGCAACACCACGGATATGCCGACTGATACCTGGAACAGCGACAGCCGCATGAGGCGCGGCAAAGGAAGCTCGCTCGTCGCAGCATCCGCAAAAGGCAGGAACCGCGACCCCAGCCGCATCCAGCCTTGCGCGAGCGATGGAGCGAGCCTGGTCATTGTCGCAATAACTCCAGGGCGTGAGACTTGTAGAAGCCGCTCGCAACGCGGCGGCTGCGGCCGAACGACCATTCGTCGAGATCCGGGTGCTCGGTGATCAGCTTCTTGAGATGCTGCTCGGTCACGGGCTCGATCGCAGGCGCACGGTTCTCGCGCGGAAAGGCGCGTCCGACCGTGTGCATCAGCGTCAGCGCCGGCGTCCTTGGCGCAAAGGTGACGAGCAGCGAATGCAGCGTGCGCGTCGCCAGCCCTGCAAAAATCCGCACCACGTCATCGGGTCGATAGTGGATGACCGAGTCCATCGCGACGACGAAATCGAACTTGCCCAGCTTCGGGTCCAGCATGTCGCCGGCGACGAAGCGGATGGCGCGCGGGCTGATGTCGGCGGGAAGCCGGCCGCTCGCGATCTGAACCAGGCTCGGCGAGATGTCGACGGCAACGACGTCGGCGCCGCGCCGCGCGGCATCGATCGACAGCGCGCCGGTTCCGCAGCCCGCATCGAGCAGTCGCGCGCCACGCATATCTTCCGGTAGCCAGGACAGAAGTGCCTGCCGCATCTCGTCGCGGCCGGCCCGCACCGTTGCGCGAATGCGCCCGACGGGCGCGTCCGAGGTGAGCCGCGTCCAGGCCGCAACGGCCGTGCGGTCGAAATAGGTTTCCAGCTCGCTGCGTCGCTCGAGATAGTGTGCCGTGGTCATCAGTCGAATCCCAGGAGGTCAAAGATGTCGCGATCTTTCAGGGCAATGGCGTTCAAGGGGTCGGCGCCCGCCAGCAGCGAAGCGGCAAGCCGGAGATATTCGTTCTGGACGGCCTCGACTTCGGGCGACGGCTCCATCTCGAACAGCGTCGACTTCTTCAGCCGGCTCTTGCGAATGACATCGAGGTCTGGGAAGTGCGCGACCGTCTTCAGTCCGGTCTTCTCATTGAATTTGTCGACCTGGTCGGTGCCGGCGCTGCGGTTGACGATGACGCCGCCGAGCCGCACCGGATAATTGCGCGACTTGGCCTGGATCGCGGCGATGATCCGGTTCATCGCGAAGATCGAGTCGAAATCATTGGCCGCGACGATCAAGGCGCGATCGGAATGCTGCAATGGTGAAGCAAACCCGCCGCAGACGACGTCGCCGAGCACGTCGAAGATCACGATGTCGGTGTCGTCGAGCAAATGATGCTCCTTCAGGAGCTTGACGGTCTGGCCGACCACATAGCCGCCGCAGCCGGTCCCGGCCGGCGGTCCGCCGGCCTCGACGCACATCACGCCGTTGTAGCCCTGATAGACGAAATCGTCGGTGCGCAGCTCCTCGGCGTGGAAATTGACCTGCTCGAGGACATCGATGACGGTCGGCACCAGACGCTTGGTCAGCGTGAAGGTCGAATCGTGCTTGGGATCACAGCCGATCTGCAGCACGCGCTTGCCGAGCTTCGAGAAGGCAACCGACAGGTTGGACGAAGTCGTGCTCTTGCCGATCCCGCCCTTGCCGTAAACCGAAAACACTTTTGCGGTCCCGATGAGGAGGTTGGGATCCATCTGGACTTGCACGCTGCCGGCCCCGTCGGGACGGCGGATCGGCGCGGACGCAGCTGGCTGTCGGACTGGAATGTTCATGCGGCAACTCCCACGCCTTCGAGGCGATCTTCGAACTGCTCGCCGGCCTTGCGGAGGGTGTCGAGCATGGCTTGGTCGGGCGACCAGTAGTTTCGTTCGTGTGCTTCGATCAAACGGTTGGCAATCTTGGCTGAGGCCGCGGGGTTAAGCGCAGCGAGCCGCTCACGCATGGCCTCGTCCAGCACGTAGGTCGTCGTGATCTGCTGGTAGACCCAAGGCGCAACCTGGCCGGTGGTGGCCGACCAGCCGACCGTGTTGGTGACATGCGATTCGATCTGGCGAACGCCTTCATAGCCGTGCGCGAGCAACGCTTCGTACCATTTCGGATTGAGCGTTCGCGTGCGCGTCTCCAGCGCGACCTGTTCGGAGAGCGTGCGGACCGTGCCCTCGCCCCTGGTCTGGTCGCCGATATAGACGGGCGCCGCCTCACCGCGCGCGCGCTTCACCGCACGGCTGATACCGCCGAGCGTATCGAAATAATGGTCGACGGTGGTGACACCGAGCTCGACGGAATCGATATTCTGGTAGGCCGCATCGACGCCGGCAAGAACATGGCCGAGCAACGCGTCGCGACGAACCGGGCGGCCGTCCGTACCGTAGGCAAAGCCCTTGCGCCGCGTATAGGCCTCAGCGAGCTCCTGCTCGTCGGTCCACGCACCGCAATCAATGAGATGATTGACGTTGGCCCCATAGGCGCCCTCGGCGTTTCCGAACACGCGCAACGCGGCTTCCCTGAGATCGCCGCCATGCTTCTTCTGATAATCAAGCGCGTGCTTGCGGACAAAATTCTGCTCGACCGGCTCGCTTGCAGCGGCGGCGAGCCATGCCGCCTCGGCCAGCAGCTTGGTCTGCAACGGCATCAGATCGCGGAAGATGCCCGAGAGTGTCATGACGACGTCGATGCGCGGCCGTCCCAACCGTTCGAGCGGAATCAGCTGCGCGCCGGCAAGGCGGCCATAGCTGTCACGGCGGGGCTCGGCGCCAAGAAGCCACAGTGCTTGCGCGATCGGCGCGCCCTCGGTCTTGAGATTGTCGGTGCCCCAGAGCACCAGCGCAACCGTCTCCGGCATGGCACCGGCCTCGCCTGCGTGGCGTGCCAGCAAGCGGTCGGCCTGCCGCGCGCCGTCCAGCACGGCGAATGCGCTGGGGATGCGGAACGGATCGAAGCCGTGCAGATTGCGCCCGGTCGGCAGGACCTCGACATTGCGCAGGAGGTCCCCGCCGGCGACGGGATGGATATATCCCCCGTCGAGTGCATGGATGATGGCGGGCGTTTCGTGATCCGTCGCCAACAGCTTGTCGAGCGCGGCGCGTTGCTCGTTGTCGGTGATATCAACCACATCCAGCAAGTCTGCACGTTCTGCGACCGACAGCGGTGCCCCGACGACATGCAGTCCATGCGGTATCAGCGAGTATTCGAGCTCGAGGACGGCATTCGCCAGTGCCGACACGCGCTGGGTGGCATCATCTCCCCAGGCAGGCTCCGCTGCAACGAGATCGACCGCAGCGGCCTGAGCCTGGATCAGCGCAAGGGCGTCGGCGCGCTCCCCGTCCCTCGCCTGCGGCGACATCGCGCGCCAGCTGTCGAGCGAGGCCTTGAGATCAGCGAGACCTTTATACAGGCCAGCCTTCGCGATCGCCGGCGTCAAATAGCTGATCAGCGTCGCCGATCCGCGGCGCTTAGCCAGCGTGCCCTCCGACGGATTGTTGGAGGCATAGAGGTAGAAATTGGGCAAATCGCCAATCAGCCGGTCCGGCCAACAATCGCCGGAGAGGCCAACCTGCTTGCCCGGCATGAATTCGAGCGCGCCATGGGTGCCGAAATGCAGAACGGCGTTGGCGCCGAAATCTTCGCGGATCCAGCGATAGAAGGCCGCGAAGGCATGTGTGGGCGCAAAGCCGCGCTCGAACAACAGCCGCATCGGGTCGCCCTCATAGCCGAAGGCCGGCTGCAGGCCGACGAACAGATTGCCGAACCGCTCGCCGAGCACCAGCAGATGGCTGCCATCGGTCTGGTGCCTGCCTGGTGCTGCGCCCCACTGCTTTTCGATATCGGAAAGCCAGCGCTCACGGCGCATATAATCGTCGACGGGAATACGCGCGACGACGTTCGCGTCGGTCCCGAACCGCTGCGCGTTACCCTTCAGCACGCGGGCGCGAAGCTCGTCCACGGTGTCGGGGACGCAGATCCTGTATCCAGCCGTCTCGAGCGACTTCATCGTGTTGTGCAGGGACTCGAACACCGAGAGGTAGGCGGCCGTCCCGGCACTGCCACCGTTTGGCGGAAAGTTAAACAGCACGACCGCCAGCTTGCGTTCCGCCCGCGCGCTCCGGCGCAGCGCAACCAGCCTTGCCACGCGGGCCGCCAGCATCGATGCGCGCTCGGGCAGCACGACCATGTCGTGGCCTGCATCGACGATGGAGGATCGGCCGCCGAACGTCATCGGCGCAATCGCGCCGTCAAGCTCCGGGATCGCCACCATCATGGTGGCTTCCACCGGCGTCAGTCCCCGGGAATCCTCGCGCCATTGCTCCACGGTCTGGAATTCGAGCGGGTGCGCTGCGATGTAGGGAACATCGAGCCGCGCCAGCATCGCTTCGGCGGCGTGCACGTCGTTGTAGGCGGGTCCCCCGACGAGCGAGAAGCCGGTCAGCGACACCACCGCATCGACCGTCGCCACGCCATCGCGGATGAAATACTGCTCGATCGCTGGACGGGAATCGAGGCCACTGGCGAAGGCCGGAATGACCCGGAGGCCTTTCGCTTCAAGCGCATCCAGGACGCCGTCATAATGCGCGGTGTTGCCCGCGAGTAGATAAGAGCGCATCACCAACACGCCGACGCGCCCTGTGGCCTTTGGCAGCGACGGTAGCTCTTCGATGCGCGTTGCAAGCTTCTGAGGAAGCCTGTGGTGATAGAGCCCGAGCTCGGGATAGGCGATGGGCTCGGCACCCTGCACTTTTCCACGGAGTGAGGAGCGCGCGCCGTCAGCGTACCGGCCGATCAGAAACTTCACGAGGTTGGCAAAGTTCTGCTCCGATCCCGCGAGCCAATATTGCAGCGTCAGGAAATAGGCGCGCAGGTCCTGCGCGGTGCCCGGGATGAAACGAAGCAGCCGCGGCATCTGCCGCAGCATCTTCATCTGGCCCGCACCGCTGGAATCGCCGGTGCGGCTGCCCCGCAGCCGCTTTAGGAGAGACAGCATGCCGCCGCTCGAACCGGACATGGTGAGGCGACCTAGCCGGGTCAGTCGCACCACCTCGCCCGCGGACAGGCAGCCGATCATGGCATCGCAATGGTCACGGCGGGCGGCCAGTGCCGGAAGCACCGCCTGGATGTGCTCGTCGAGGAACAGCATCGTGGCGATGACGATGTCGCCTTTCGCGATATCTTCCCGGCAGTGCTCCAGCGACGCCGGATTGCAGCTCCATTCGTCAGCCGCGTGGATCGCGAGATCGAGCCCCGGCAATTCGACGCGAAGCGCTGCCCGCGCGCGCGACGCCGCGGACGCCAGATGGCTGTCCATCGTCACGATGACGACCCGGATGGGCGTCTTGTCAGCGGCCGAAATGCGCTTTGGCATCGTACAGGGTCTCGAGTGTGATCAGGCCGACGTTGCGCTCCTGAGCAAAGCGTTCCGTGTTGCGGCGCGCCTTGCCGCGCACGAAGAAGGGAATCTTGTGAAGCTCTAGCTCGGCCTCGGTCGTCCATTTGGAGCCCGCGAGTGCCTCCGGCAACGCGATCGGACGATGCGTCGGGACGTCGGCAACGGGCGTGGGCTGGCCGCCGAGATGCGACGGAGCGGTGTCGTTGAATTCGGCATCCTCGCGGAACATGCCGAGCAGATGCTCTTCGAGGCCCATCATCAGCGGATGAACCCAGGTGTCGAAGATCACGTTGGCGCCTTCGAACCCCATCTGGGGCGAGTAGCGCGCCGGAAAATCCTGCACGTGCGAGGGTGCGGAGATGACTGCGCAGGGAATGCCGAGCCGCTTGGCGATGTGGCGCTCCATCTGGGTGCCGAGCACCAGCTCAGGCTGCAGCTCGCTGACCTTCGCCTCGACTTCCAGATAATCGTCAGTGATAAGAGCCTCGATGCCGTAAGACGCAGCCGCCTCGCGCACATCGCGGGCAAATTCCCGGCTGTAGCTGCCGAGACCGACGACCTTGAAACCGAGCTCGTTCGCCGCGACGCGCGCTGCAGCGATCGCATGAGTCGCGTCACCGAACACGAAGACGCGTTTGTCGGTAAGATAGGTCGAATCGACGGAACGCGCGTACCATGACGAACGCTGCTCGACGCCGGCCAAAGCATGTGCCGAATCGATGCCGGCGAGCTGAACGACTTCCTCGATGAATTGCCGCGTCGCGGCCGCGCCGATCGGCACGGTCCTGGTGTAGGGCTGATTGAACTGCCGCTGCAGCCACTGCGCCGTCGTCAGGGCAATCTCGGGATACAGCACGATGTTGAAATCGGCTTCGGGCAGACGCGCGATATCCGCAGGCGTCGCTTCCCAGGGCGCGACAACGCCGATGTCGATTCCCATCTCCACAATCAGCCTGGTCACTTCCGCGAGGTCATCGCGGTGACGGAACCCGAGGGCCGTCGGACCAAGCAGATTGCAGACTGAACGTGCGCCCTTTGCTCGCGGGTCAGGGGGGCTTTCCCGGAGAGGGTTGGCGAGCGCACGCGCAATTCGATACAACGTCTCGGAGGCGCCCCAGTTCTCCTTGCGCTGGTAGGACGGCAATTCCAGCGGCACGACCGGAATGGGTAGATTGAGCGCCTGCGCGAGGCCTGAGGGATCATCCTGGATCAGTTCGGCCGTGCAGGACGCGCCAACCAACATCGCCTCAGGCGTAAAGCGCGCATAGGCCTCGCGCATCGCCGTTTGCAGCAGACCAGCGGTGTCGCCGCCGAGATCGCGCGCCTGGAACGTCGTGTAAGTCACGGGAGGACGCCGATCACGCCGCTCGATCATGGTGAAGAGCAGATCGGCGTAGGTGTCTCCCTGCGGCGCGTGCAGGACATAATGGACCCCGCGCATCGCGGTGGCGATCCGCATCGCGCCGACATGGGGAGGTCCCTCGTATGTCCAGACCGTGAGCTGCATCTCAAGCCACCAGCCTTGCCCTGCGAACCAGTGGGCGCGCGAACAGCTCGGCGAGGTCGCCCGCCTGCTCGTAGCCCTGGATCGGCGTGAAGATGAGTTCGATCGACCATTTCGTGGCGAAGCCTTCGGCTTCCAGCGGATTGGCGAGGCCGAGGCCGCAGACAACGAGATCGGGCGCGGCCTGACGGCAGCGGTCGAGTTGACGCTCGACATCTTGTCCTTCGCTGAGAACAGCGCCCGGCGGAAGCAGCGCCAGTTCGTCGGCGAGATGCTCGCGATGCAGATAGGGCGTGCCGATCTCGACGAGCTCCATCCCAAGTTCGCGTGCCAGAAACCGCGCGAGCGGAATCTCGATCTGCGAATCCGGGAACAGGAAGATTCGCTTGCCTGCAAGCTGCGCCTTGTAGCGCCCGATGGCGCGATCAGCCCGCTCGCGGAGCGGCGCGGTCGCTGCATTGAAGTGTGCCTCACTGACGCCAAATTGCGCCGCGGCTGCGCGAAGCCAGGCGGTCGTGCCTTCGCTGCCCAGCGGGAATGGCGCTGCAATTCGCTTGCAGCCGCGCTGTTCGAGCGCATGGGCAGTTTCGCGCAGGAATGGCTGCGCCAATAAATAATGTGTATTCGAGCCTACGGCCGGCAGTTCGGACGAGCGCCGTGGCGGTAAAAATGCGACGGACGGGATTCCAAGCGCCGCGAACAGCCGGCGAAACTGATCCTCCACGACATCGGCGAGCGCGCCGACGACCACCAAAGACGGCGGCGCGTTCGAAGCGGTCTCGGGCAAGACCGGCACAAGGGATGCAAGGCAGGCGTCCTCGCCTTGCGTAAACGTGGTCTCGATCCCGCTCCCGGAATAATTGAGCACGCGAACGGCTGGCGAAAATCGTTGCGACAGCCGCAGAGCCGCGCGCGACAGATCGAGCTTGATCACCTCCGACGGGCAGGAGCCGACCAGGAACAGCAACTTGATATCGGGACGGCGCGCCAGCAACTGCGCGACGATGCGGTCGAGCTCGTCATTGGCATCGACCAGGCCGGCAAGGTCGCGCTCTTCCATGATCGCCGTGGCAAAGCGCGGCTCGGCAAAGATCATCACCCCGGCCGCCGACTGGATCAGATGCGCGCAGGTCCTCGATCCCACGACCAGGAAGAAGGCATCCTGGATCTTGCGATGGAGCCAGACGATGCCGGTGAGCCCGCAAAACACTTCGCGCTGGCCGCGTTCGCGCAGAACATTGTCACCGGCAGAACAGGGCTGGGCGCGCGTGTTCATTTGGCCCCCTCGACAGCGAGATGCGCCGGCGATCGCGTGGCCTGATCCTGCAGGCGCGCGGCGCGGAGCTTGAGGAGAAACTGCGTGGCATTGATCGCGTAGGAGGCGTAGGCCGCGAGCACCAGCACCATCTGCTGCCGCGGACTGCCGATGCCGCCGATGATCGCGGCGAGATAGGCCGTGTGCAGGGCCAGCACCAGCATGCTGAAGACGTCTTCCCAGAAGAAGGCGTGCGCGAAGAGGTAGCGGCCGAACACGACGCGCTCCCAGATCGAGCCCGTGATCATGATCGCGTAGAGCAACAGCGTCTTGATCACGATGGAGCACGTCGCGATCCAGAGCCCCTCGCCGGTCGCGAGATAATGCAACACCAGAACCAGACTGATCGCGAAGGCGAGAAATTGGACGGGCGCGAGAACGCCCTGGACCAGAGTCCACGGCGTCTCGTCGCGACGACGCTTTTCTTCGCTCGAATAGAGCGGACGCGGTGTCCGCTTCAGCTGCAGCGACTGCGGCTTTCCAAGGGCTTCGAGGCTTCGCCACAGCGCGGGGTCAGTCGGGAATGTGAAGTGTGCATCACAGCAATTGTAAAGACTGTTTGACAACTCGCTGGACGAGTGATGCGATGGTGCGGGATCAGGGGACACCAGCAAAACATCAAGGCCGGCAGCATCGCCTATCGTTTGATTGGCCTTGAGATGGTGCATCGCTTGACCCCGGAAGTGCGAGCCCGATGAGGAGAGGCTAGTCCGCTCCAAAACGAGTGTCAACAAAAACTGACGTCAATAAGACTTGACGATTTCGCAAGCTTCCGTTCAAATGCTCAGGGAGGCATTCGATGACCGATCTCAATGAAACCGCCCCTCCGCCGGCCGGGTTCGCCGCTCGCGCCGCCCGTCGAAACATTGAAACTGGTCTTCACCGCAAGCTTCCACCACTGGTCGTTCGCGGCACCACACTTTCTCATCTCAGCCGGACCGTTGAGGTCGAGATCATCCCTCGTCTGGTGATGGCGCACGGCAACGCAGTGCAACATACCGCGCCGTCGCAAATTCCCGCAGATAACGGCGGCGTGGTGGACTTCGCCGAGTTGGTGCTGGGAACCGAAAACAATCGGGCGGCGGACCTCATTCAGTCCTATCGCGATCGCGGCGTTCCGCTCGAGACCATCTATCTCGATCTCATGGTCCCGGCTGCACGCCATCTGCGTCATCTCTGGATGAACGACGAATGGGATTTCGCCGATGTCACCCTCGCATTGTGGCGCATGCAGCAATTGCTGCGCGACTTCAGCCCCGCCTTTTGCGCCGACGCCGGTGTCAAATCGGCCGGCTTGCGCGCCCTGCTCACGGCAGGCCCCGACGAAAAGCACGACATTGCCCACATGATGTTTGGCCTCGTCCTCGCCGGCGAATTCTTTCGGCGTGACGGCTGGGATACATGGATCGAGCCGGAACCCACCGGCGCTGCCTTCATTGAAACGATCCGGACGCAATGGTTCGACGTCGTCGAATTCTTTGCCAGCAACGACAAGAAGCTGGACGACCTCGCCACGAGCATCCGCACGATCCGGCGTGAATCGTCCAATCGCAATATCGGTGTCATGGTCTGCGGTCCCGCGTTCACCGAACGGCCCGAACTCGTCCTGCTGGTCGGGGGCGACGCAGTCGTCTCCGACTTCAGTCATGAAGCCTTGCAAGCCCAGAACGTCGTCAACCTCCTGACCGAGCGGCGATAGGCTGGCTTTGTGAAAGCGACGCCGGGATGACATTCGCCGCGAGAGGACCGCTGTTGTCGGAGGGTGATTTCGTCCGTGAAGGCTTTCAGGGCTCCGAAAGAATCGCTTGGCGATCTCGATGCGGACGTCGCGGCCACGCTGATTGCCGCGGCCTCCGACATTGCGCTCGCCATCGACCATGAAGGAGCGATCCATGACGCCGCCTTCCAGCGCGCGGATCTGCCGCTGGAACTGAAATACAGCGACCAATGGGTCGGGCGCTCCTGGCAGGCAACGGTCGCCGAGGAAAGCCAGAGAAAGATCGAACAATTGCTGGAGGAAGCAGCCACGAAGCGGGTCTCGCGGTGGCGGGAAATCCGCTACCACGCGGTGCGCGGCCCCGACATTCCGATCCTCTATTCTGTGGTCGCGACCGGCGAGCAGCGTTTCGTCGCCATCGGCCGCGATGTTCGCGCCGCCGCAGCGCTTCAGCAGAAGCTGGTCGAGGCCCAGATCGCCATCGAGCGCGATTACTCGAAGATGCGCAACGTGGAATCGCGCTACCGTATTCTGTTCCAGATGTATTCAGAGCCGGTGCTGATCGTCGATGCCTCAACTCACCGGGTCGTTGAAGCCAATCCGGCAGCCTCGATCCTGGTCGGCGAGGGCCCGACGCATTTGATCGGAAAGCTTTTTCCGGACGCCCTGTTGATCGATGACCCAACCGCGCTTCAGTCCATTTCCCTTGCGCTACGTACCCAAGGGCGCATCGAGGCGCTGAAGCTTCGGCTGGATAATGGCCGGGAATTCTCGCTCGACGGGATGTTCTTCAGGCAGGACGTCTCATCATTCTTCCTGTTGCGCTTTATGCCGATGGCACCAATGTTGGCGTCTCCCGTGACCCGCGCAGACGAAACGTCGCAGGTGCTTCAGTTTGTCGAGGACGCGCCGGACGGTTTTGTCCTGACCGACCGGGATGGCCGCCTGCTCCGCGCCAACACGGCCTTCCTGCAGCTGGCGCAGATCGAACACGAGAAGCACGTTCACGGCGAGAACATCGATCGCTGGATCGGAAAATCCAGCGTCGATTTCGAGATCTTGCTGACGAATCTGCGTCACCACAGGTCGCTCAAGCTGTTTTCGAGCGTGGTTCGTGGCGAGCACGGCTCGCCCGTCAACGTCGAGATCTCCGCGGTTGCCCTCGGTCCGCAGGATGATCCAAGCCTCGGCTTTGTCATCCGCAATGTCGAACGGCGCATTGGCTCCATCTCAGGCCCCCACTCCGAAATCCCGCGATCGCGCGAGCAGCTGACCGAGCTGATCGGACGCGTTCCACTGAAGGAGCTGGTGCGCGAAACCACCGACGTGATCGAGCGCATGTGCATCGAGGCGGCATTGAAGCTGACCGGCGACAACCGCGCCACCGCTGCGGAAATGCTGGGGCTCAGCCGCCAGAGCCTCTACGTCAAGCTGCGGCGCTTTGGCCTCGCCGAGGTCAGTGAATATGACGAAGGCAAGGTTGGGTAACGTCTCATGACCGATATCGCTCCAGTCTCCTCGCTCACGCGGCCGTCCCCGCTGGTCGTGCTCGAATTGCTGAAGCCGATCACCTGGTTTCCGCCGATGTGGGCGTTCGGCTGCGGGATCGTGTCATCTGGACAGAGCCCTGTCGGGCGCTGGCCCACCGTGCTCGCAGGCGTCCTTCTTGTTGGGCCGCTGGTTTGCGCAACGAGCCAGGCGGTCAACGACTGGTTCGATCGCCATGTCGATGCGATCAACGAACCGGACCGGCCAATTCCCTCGGGGCGCATTCCCGGTCGTTGGGGATTTTACATCGCATTGATCTGGACGGCCTTGTCGCTCGCAGTCGCGGCTCAGCTCGGCCCCTGGGCCGGCGGCGCGACAATATTCGGGCTCATCCTGGCCTGGGCGTACAGCGCGCCGCCGATCCGGCTCAAACAAAATGGCTGGATCGGCAACAGCGCGGTCGGTCTTTGCTATGAGGGACTGCCTTGGCTGACTGCCGCCGCGATCATGACCAATGGTGCACCGGACTGGCGTATCGCCATTGTGGCGCTGCTCTATAGCATCGGTGCCCACGGCATCATGACCCTCAACGATTTCAAATCCATCGAGGGCGACCGCAAGATGGGCATCTTCTCCTTGCCCGTGCACCTCGGTGCGCATCGCGCTGCGCTATTGGCCTGCGTCACGATGGCATTGGCGCAGGCGGTTGTCGTCGCGCTGCTCTGCCTGTGGCACCGTCCATTCCACGCAGCCATCATCTTTGTGATGCTCATCGGCCAATTCGCGTTGATGCGCAAGCTGCTGCAAAATCCGCGCGAACGAGCACCCTGGTACAACGCCACCGGCGTCAGTCTGTATGTGCTGGGCATGTTGGTCACTGCGTTCGCGCTCGGGGGACTCGGGACATGAAGAGACAAGCACCGCCACCACTCTCCTGGTTTGGCATTATCCGCCTCGGCTTCGTGCAGGCCGCACTCGGCGCGATCGTCGTGCTCACGACATCGACGTTGAACCGGGTCATGGTGGTCGAGTTCGCACTGCCGGCGATGCTGCCCGGCTTGCTGGTCGGCCTTCACTACGCGATGCAGATCCTCCGTCCGCGTCTCGGCTATGGCTCCGACCTCGGCGGCCGCCGCACGCCGTGGATCATCGGCGGCATGGCCGTGCTTGCTTCGGGCGGCGCGCTCGCGGCCGTCGCGACCGCGTGGATGGCGACCTGGCTGCTCGCCGGAATCACCCTGGCAGTGGTCGCTTTCATCATGATCGGCATCGGCGTCGGCGCCGCCGGGACGTCGCTGCTCGTATTGCTCGCCAAGCGCACCGCGCCGGAGCGGAGAAGCGCGGCGGCATCCATTGCCTGGATCATGATGATCGCGGGCTTCATCGTCACCACAATCGTCGCAGGCCGCGCGCTCGATCCCTATTCGGGCGGCCGGCTTGTCCTCGTCTCATCGACGGTCTCGGCGATCGCTCTGCTCCTCGCCATCGCGGGCATCTGGAATATCGAAGGTGAAGCGTTGCCGCAACGGCGCTTGACCATCGCGCCCCGCGAAACATCCTTCGCGAATGAGTTGAAGGAGATATGGGCGGAGCCAAAAGTCCGCCGCTTCGCTATCTTCATCTTCGTCTCGATGCTCGCCTACAGCGCCCAGGATCTCATCCTCGAGCCGTTCGCTGGCGCAGTGTTCGGCATGACACCGGGCGAAACGACGAGATTGTCAGGCACTCAACACAGCGGTGCCCTGATTGGCATGATCCTCGTTCCCGTCATCAACATGCTGATGCCATCATGGCGAACGCGCACCAGACCCTGGATCATGGGTGGCTGCATCGCATCGGCGCTGGCCTTGTCCAGCCTCGCGCTTGCAGCGCTTGTCGGCCCGCCATGGCCGCTACAGCTCTCGGTCCTGGCGCTCGGCATCACCAACGGCGTCTATGCGATCGCCGCGATCGGGGCGATGATGAATCTCGTCGGCGCAGGACAGCGTGACCGCGAAGGTACGCGCATGGGCGTGTGGGGCGCGTCACAGGCGATCTCGTTCGGGCTCGGTGGTTTGCTGGGGACTCTCGCCAGTGACGGGGCTCGACTCATTCTGCCGTCACCATCGCTCTCCTACGCGACTGTGTTTGCGGCCGAGGCCGGCCTGTTCGTCGTTGCGGCTTACCTTGCGGTCTGGATCGGCAAGCCGCTGTCCAACGACGATGCCGAGAGATCGCTGGCCATGGCAGGCCAGGCAAGGAGCACGACATGATCCAGGCCCGGACGTTCGATGTCGCAGTCGTCGGAGGCGGACCTTCGGGTGCCACCGCAGCCAACGATCTGGCTCGTCGCGGATACCAGGTGGTGCTACTCGACCGCGCGGGCCGGATCAAACCATGCGGCGGCGCGATCCCGCCGCGGCTGATTGCCGAGTTCGAGATCCCCGACGAACTTCTCGTCGCGCGCATCTCGTCCGCCCGAATGGTGTCACCCACCGACAGGCAGGTCGACATGCCGATCGACGGCGGCTTCGTCGGCATGGTCGACCGCGATGTCTTCGACGAATGGCTGCGCGAACGCGCCGCGCTTTCAGGGGCCGAACGGCGGACAGCGACTTTCAAACAGTTTCAACGCGACAAGGATGGCATGGCGACGCTCGTCTGCGAGTCGCGCGACACCCAGGGTGCCTTGGAGACGATTTCGATCCGAGCGCGTGCCGTGATCGGCGCCGACGGCGCGCTGTCGACGATCGGCCGTCAATGCGTTCCCGGCGCGGACAGCATTCGCTACGTCTTTGCCTATCATGAGATTGTCCAGTCACCCGAGCAGGGGCAGTTTCCCTTCGACGGCACGCGGTGCGACGTGATCTATCGCGGCAAGCTGTCGCCGGACTTCTACAGCTGGATCTTCCCGCACGGCACCACCACCAGCATCGGCACGGGCAGCGCCCGCAAGGGATTTTCCCTGCGCGGTTCCGTGAGCGAGTTGCGGCAGGCGCTTGGTCTCGACCAGGCCACCACCGTTCGGCGCGAAGGCGCACCCATTCCGCTCGAGCCGCTCAAGCGATGGGACAACGGCCGTGATGTCCTGCTGGCGGGCGACGCCGCTGGCGTCGTGGCGCCGGCGTCCGGCGAGGGGATTTACTACGCAATGGCCTGCGGACGCTGCGCGGCCGATGCGGTTCATCAGTTCCTACTCACGGGTGATGCGCGGGAGTTGAAGCGAGCGCGCAAAAGCTTCATGCGCCTGCATGGCGGCGTGTTCTGGATCCTCGGACTGATGCAGCGCTATTGGTACACCAACGACAGCCGTCGCGAGCGCTTCGTCGCCATTTGCCGGGACCGGGACGTTCAGCAATTGACGTGGGATGCCTATATGAACAAGGCGCTGGTGCGCGCCCGACCGCTGTCGCATGTGCGGATCTTCTTCAAGAACATCGCGCATCTGACCGGGCTCGCGCGCGCGACCTGATGGGACGTGGCTTCGATGATCGATTTCCTGTCCGGCGTCCACGCCGTCGATCTGATCCTGGTGATCGTCGCAGCCGAGATCGTCGCGATCACGCTGTACTGGCACATGAGGCGACGCGGCATCGCGCCCGCGCAATTGCTGCCGAACCTGGCAGCAGGCGCGCTCCTGCTGCTGGCGCTACGCCTGTCTCTCAGCGACTATTCCTGGCCGTGGTACACAGCGTGCCTGGCGCTGGCGGGCGTCGCCAACGTTGCCGATCTGAGGCAACGCTGGCGTTGACGCGACAGACTACTTCTTGTCCGGCGAGAACGTCTTGATATAGGCGATGACGTCCTTGCGCTGTTGTTCATTGGCAAGCTTGAACACCATCTTGGTCGATCCAGTGGCAAGATCAGCCTTGCCCTTGTCGGTTAGGAATTTCTTCAGGAACGCGTTGGGATCGGGCAGATACTGAAAGATCAGATCCTCGCTCCACACGAGGCCGTTCTCCCCCGCATGCTTGTTGAGGTCGGAATAGGCAAAGCCCGGCGCAGTACCGGATTGCCGGCCGATGACACCGGTCAGGACGGGACCAACCATGTTCTTCGCATCGGGACCGATGCGATGGCAGGTCATGCACTGCTTGAAGATCTGCTCGCCCTTTGTCGCGTCGCCGCCGGCTCCCTCGCCCGCAGCGAAGCTGGTGGACGGGACCAGTGCGGCAACGGCCCAAAGGGCTGTTGCGATTGTCGCCATTCTTCCGATCATCATCTTACCTCCCGAAGGTCGCTTCTCGGATATCGTTATGATTGCTTAACGAGCTATAGTGTCAATAATACTTGTCACTAATAATATACCGCAAGCCCCATCGTTCCCACCTACCCCGACAAACAGACCTGAATTGGCCTTTCCGGCACGAAAGCAGGGGAGCCCGTAAATTTGGCTTGACAGTCTTGCCCGGGCAGGCAAACGGTCATACTGGCTGGACCGCCAATGTGTTAGCGTCGCTTCACCTTGACCCTCGTCAATGACGCGGGGAACGACCGGGCGTTTAATCCGGCAATTGAAACCTGGATGCAGAGTGCGATGTCGGAGTTCAACGCTCCCCAACCCGACGTGACATTGCTTCTCGATATGGACGGCGTCATTCGCGAAGTGACGCTGGCCCCCGCCATGTCCAAGGAAAACATCGATGCCTGGGTAGGACGTCCGTGGTCGGACGTCGTGGGCGGCGCTGCCGACAAAATCCAGCGCATGATGCAGGACACGCAGCGCACCGGCATCTCGGCGTTCCGCCAGATCACGCAGAAATTCCCGAGCGGCCTTGAGCTCCCGATGGAGTTCACGACGGTGCTGCTCGGCGGCCGCGCGGGCATGCTTGCGATCGGCAAGAATCTGCAGGCGGTCGCCGAACTGCAGGCGCGGCTGATCTCCGCGCAGCAGACGATCGAGCGCGATTACTGGAAGCTCCGCGAAATCGAAACGCGATATCGCCTGGTGATCGAAGATTCCAACGACGCAGTCCTGCTGGTCAAGGTCGCCGATCTGCGCGTCGTCGAAGCGAACCGGACTGCTGCCAACGCGCTGGCCGGGACGGGACGTCGCAAGGAAGGCCTGGTCGGCCGCGACTTCATTCAGGAAATCGCCGCCAAGGACCGCGAGCCAATCGAGTTGATGCTGCGCCGGGTGCGAGACCAGGGCAAAGCGCCGGGAATCGTGGTTCATCTCGGCACGGAAGGCACGCCGTGGACGCTGCGCGGTTCCTTGATGACGCAGGAATCAACGCCTGTGTTTCTCCTGCAGATGACCCCGATCGGAAAGCCGACCGGGGCATCCGTTCCCGAGCACGAAGATCTCGAAGGATTACTCGATCGCCTTCCCGACGCGGTGGCGATCATCGACGACAGTGGCGAGATCAAACGCGCCAATCGTGCCTTCACCGAGCTCGTCGAGATCGGTTCAACTGGAGCGGCTACGGGCGAAAATCTCGGCCGCTGGCTGTCACGCCCTGGCGCCGATCTGTCCGTGCTGATTTCGAACATCCAACGGCACGGAATGGTGCGACTGCTCTCGACCACGGTGCAGGGCGAGCTCGGCACTGAAACCGAGATCGAGATTTCCGCATCCGGCTATCAACACGGTGGCGACAACCGAATCGTTCTGGTCTTGCGGAACGTGGCGCGACGGCTTTCGCCGAGCCCCGAGAGCGACAGCCTGCGAACAGCGCTGTCGTCGATGAACGAGACCGTCGGCAAGACGCCGTTGCGAAAACTGGTCAAGAGCACTGTCGAGGTGGTCGAGCAGTACTACGTACGTGCCGCACTGCAGCTTGCCGATGGCAACCGGACGACCGCAGCGGAAATCCTGGGGTTGAGTCGGCAGAGCCTTTACGCCAAACTCGACCGGTATAATATTGAAGACAAAGAACCGGGCAGCACCGGATAGCGAGGAAACATTAGGGGGGTTAGTTGACCTCGGTCCCTCTTGCATCGCCAGCCTTCGGACAGGCGACGCTCGCCAATTGCGAGCGCGAGCAGATTCACCTTGCAGGCTCGATCCAACCCCATGGCGCGCTTCTCATCGTGCAGGAGCCCGACAATATCGTCATTCAGGCGAGCGCCAACGCCAGCGAAATTTTGAAGCTTAGCCCAGTCGTCGGCCGCCCGCTGTCCGATTTCGACGGCAATCTGCTGCTGCAAATCCTGCCGCACCTGTCAGGTCCGCTGCACTCAAAGCCGATGACGGTTCGCTGCAGCCTTGGCAGCCCGCAGCAGCGCTTCGACTGCACGGTCCATCGCCCGTCGAACGGCGGCCTCATGCTGGAACTCGAGCCCGCCGCTGCATCGGCTGATCCGACGCCCGCGCTCGACGGCGCCTTTCACCGTATCACCTCCTCATCATCGCTACGTGCTCTCTGTGACGAGACCGCTGCGATCTTCAAGGAGATCACCGGCTACGACCGCGTGATGGTCTATCGCTTCGATGACGAAGGACACGGCGAAATTTTTTCCGAGCGACGGCGCCCGGACCTCGAAGCGTTCCTCGGCAACCGCTATCCGGCATCCGACATTCCGCAGATCGCCCGCAAGCTCTACGAGCGCAACCGTGTCCGCCTGCTCGTCGACGTCAATTACACACCGGTGCCGTTGCAGCCGCGCCTCTCGCCGTTGAACGGCCGCGATCTCGACATGTCCTTGAGCTGCCTGCGCAGCATGTCGCCGATCCACCAGAAATATCTGCAGAACATGGGGGTCGGCGCAACGCTGGTCTGCTCCCTGATGGTCTGCAATCGGCTGTGGGGGCTCGTCGCCTGCCATCATTACTCCCCGCGCTTCATTCCTTTCGATATGAGAGCCGTGTGCGAGGCACTGGCGGAAGCTTGTGCGATCCGGATCGCCGCGCTCGAAAGCTTCGCGCAGAGCCAGTCCGAGCTCGTGGTGCGCAGGCTCGAACAACGCCTGATCGAAGCCGTGTCACGCGACGGCGATTGGCAAACCGCCCTGTTTGACGGCGCGCAGTCGTTACTCCAGCCGCTAAGCGCTTCCGGCGCGGCACTCTTGTTCGAGGGACAGGTCACCACGACCGGTGATGTCCCCGGGACGCAACGGATCCGCGAGATCGGCGCATGGCTTGATCGCAAGCGAACGGAACGGACAGCCCAGAGACCCGAAAACTTCGCGACCGCCTCGCTGACGATCGATGAGCCTTCCTTCATCGATCTGCGCTCGGTCGCCAGCGGCCTGATCGCCGCGCCGCTTTCAGCAAGTCCCGGTGAATATCTGATCTGGTTCAGGCCGGAACGCATCACCACCGTCACCTGGGGCGGCGATCCGCTCAAGGCTGTCATTATCGGCGACGACCCATCCGATCTCTCGCCGCGCCGATCCTTTGCGCAGTGGCACCAATTGGTGGAAGGCAAATCCGATCCCTGGTCGCTGGCCGAGCTATCCTCGGCGCGTATGATCGGCGAGACCGTCGCCGACGTCGCACTTCAATTTCGTACGGTGCGGATGGTGATTGCGCAGGATCAACTCGAGACGATCAGCCGCCAGGTCACGCGTTCCGAGCAGCCGGTCATCATCGCCGATGTCGAGGGACGCATCCTGCTCTTGAACGAGGCCTTCGAGGAGCAATTGCGGGCAGCGCATCCGCATTTGCCTCATCTCCGTGACCTCAGCACCTATTTTGCCTCGCCAGCCGAGTTCCGCGCCAACCTTGAGGATATGCTTCGCAACAAGCGGAGCTGGCGCGGTGAATTGCAGATCGACAACAAGGGAGCGCAGCCTCGCTCGCTGATGCTGCGCGCCGACCCCGTGATCGGGCCACACGAGCGCGTGCTCGGCTTCGTCATGATCTTCTCCGACCTCAGCGACCGCAAGGCAGCGGAGACGGCGCGGACCCGTTTCCAGGAGGACATCGCAGGCCCACGACGGCCGAGCCTGCGTCTCGATTCGAGCGCCAGCCTTCTCTATCAGGAGCTCGCGGCATCAGCCGTGGAAAATGCCCAGCTCGCGGCGCTCGAGGTCACGCATGGCGCGGAGATCAGCCGGATGCCTGAGATGCTCGACAGCATTCGCAGCTCCACCAGCCGCACGCTCGACATTCTCGAGCATCTGGTCTGGCACACCTCGCATTCGGACAGCTAGTTACGGAGCGCTCGCGCAATGTCTGCCTGCAGCGCGAGCGACAGATCGATGTTCAGCTCGAAGGCCAGCGCACCTTCTTCAACGACGACATCGAAATCCTCGCTTTCATCGCCAGCCCGGTCGATGGCGGCCTGATAGTCCGACTTGAACGCTCCGATGTCGGAAATTGCCGGAAAGGCATAGAAGGACAGCGCTTCAGGCGGAAGATCGAGCGAACGGGCAAGCAGGCGACTGAGAATCTGACCACCGCTGAGATCGCCGAGATAGCGTGCATAGGCGTGGCCGATCAGCCGGCTGCCGTCGCCCTCCGAAGCTGCCATGATGGCGCTGACATACCGCGTCACCGCGGGCGACTGCTCTTCCTGGCCGAGCGGGAGGTGATGCAGATCTGCGGCTATTGCTCTGGCGCGCTCAAGCTCCGGACGCACGATGGGTGCGATCGCAGATGACCAGGCACACGTCGCCAACTGCTGCTCCAGCGCCTGATAGACCGGAAGCAGACTTCGCAGTAGTCGCGCATAGTCCGCCCGCGTAATGCGTCCTCTCAGGATATCGGCAATGATCCCGGACCGCTCTGCCCGAACATGCAGATCCCGCGTCCGCTCCCGCAACGCTTCCAGAAGGCTCGCCGGGCGCAACGCGAGCCCGGCGCGATCAGTTCGTTCGAGCATGCAATCCCACCAGCTTCTTGGCTTATCGAGGCATTGCCAGACCGTGCTTCACACCCCAGTCGAACCAGTTATCGACGACGGTTCCCGACAGTAGGATACCGATGCCGCCGGTCAAGGGGCAAAGCACTGCGAACCACCAGGCCCAGCGATGAATGGACTCGGCCGTCGCATTGAATCCCATGGTCCAGCGCCAGAACAATGCACCTCGCTCGAACGCCGTCCCGCGATCGACGACCTGCTCGATCTCGCGCTCGCCGCCGTAGCGGCTGATCGCGAGCACGGTCGCACCGTGCATGGCAAACAGCAACGCCGAGCCGTAGAGGAAGGCGATCGAGAGCATGTGGAACGGGTTGTAGAACAGGTTGCCGTGCGTGATCGAGAAATTGTTGGTCCAGTCCAGATGCGGGAAGATTCCGAACGGTACTGCTTCGCTCCAGCTCCCCATCAGGATCGGCCTGATGAAGCCGAGCACGAGATAGAGCCAGATCGCCGCCGCGAATGCCCAGGACACATGGGTGCCAAGCCCCAGCGCGCGAGCGCGACGATAGGTTCGCACCCACCACAACAGGATCGACGTTGTCAGGAAGAAGCCGGCCATCAGCCACCACCCGCCTTCCTGCAAGGGCGGGAATATCTGCAGCCCATACTCCGGCGCCGGCGGCTGCAAAGCGAGCCACGGAAACTGCCGGATGAACTCCAGCGGGCTCCAGTTGACGGACGCCAACATGTTGAGACCGATGATCTCGATCGCAACGAAGCCCGCCATGAGCGAGGCAAGACCGAAGAACCCGAGATAGACCGGCCCAATCTGCGAATCGCCGATCTTGCCGAGCCAGTAGTGGTGGCTGCCCTTCCCAAGGCGCTCCCAGATCCCAGGCTGCAAGGGGATGCCGGGATAGATAGGGCTACGCACTTGGACTTGCGTGAAGATGTTCTGATATTCGGCCATTGCGACCTCCATTCAACCGTGCGGCGACCAGATCGGCACGCTGCGCCACCACTCCCACCAATCCGACCACAGAGCGCCTTCAGGACGTAGCCACGCCGGTCCGCTGATCACGATGCAGACAGCGCTGAAGAAGACCGCCGACAACGCCAGGAACAGGCCGAGCCGGTGAATTCCGAGCGTGCCGATCGAATAGCCGATCAGGTCGCGGAACATCGTATTCTCATGCTCCGGCGTTTTGACCTCCTCGCCGCGGCCCGGATTGGTCGACGACAGGATGAGCGAGCCGTGCAACGCCAGCGCGAAACAGGTCGTGAAAAAGAAGGTGATCGCGATCATGTGCGCGGGGTTGTAGTGGAAGTTGCCGAACTGGTAGCCGGTGTTCGACACCCAATCGAGATGCGAGATGATGCCGTACGGGAAGCCGTAACTCCACGACCCCATCAGGATGGGACGGATCACCTCGAGCGTGAAATAAGCAAAGATAGCGAAGCTAAATGCAAACGGCACGTGGTAGCCGATCGCAAGCTTCCTGCAGATCTCGACCTCCCGCAGCGCCCAGGAGACGAAAGCGCCGAGCGCGCAGACCGTGATGAGCTGCCAGAACCCGCCTTCCGCCAGTGGCGCAAAGGAGAGGCCGTATTGGGCGTCCGGCGGATTGATGCTGATCTGCCAGATATTCCAGGTGGGTCCAAGGGACGCGGCATACAAAATGAGCGACACGCCGATGAACGTGAAGAAGATCGTCGTCACTCCGAAGAAGCCGACATAGAACGGACCGACCCAGAAGTCGAAGAGATCGCCGCCAATCAGCGTCCCGCCGCGGACCCGGTATTTGCGTTCAAAACTGAGCATGGCCATCGGTCATTCCTCCGGTGCTAACGATGCGGCCTCGCTGTTGGAATTGGGAGCGGGCGAACCGGATCTGCCGTCCGGATTCGCCCGCTTCCAGGTATCGAGCTCTAGCCGAGCTTGAGCGGAGTCGCCGGTTCGGAAATCGACGACGTCTTTGCCGCACGAGGTCCTTCCAGCCAGTTGAACCGGTTCGTGCTGAGCAGGATGAAGTGAATCACCAATGCCAGTGCGAACAGGAACGTGAACAGGGCAACCAGCGTTCTGCGCGGATCGAACAACAACCATAAGCGCCACATAGTCTTCTCCTTCTTCAGGTCAGGTAGGAGCTAACGATGCTGGCGTAGTGGATTGCTCCATCCATCGCCGCCTTATACCCACCGGGACCCGGCAGCCAGGGACGCCACATCCAGGCGAGAATGTGCGCGATGATCGCAATCACCGTGAAGATCACAAAGCTCGTCATGAAGATGCTGTGGAATTCCTTGGCTTCCGATTCGGTTAGCCCCGACAGAGAGCGTCCCGCATTTGGTACGTCCACCATGTGTGGTACCTCCTATGTTGGCCTTTCGGCCGGATGCCGCCCGAAGCATGAGCGGCGTCGAATGCCATCCCGTTGCCGGCATGGCCACCCGTGCGGCGAGCCGCACGAATTCCCTGTCACAAGCCGACGAACGACGACGATGCGCAGTTCGCAGCCAGCGCGCTGGTTTCGCCGAGGATCGAGTGATGATGTTGCGTTCCGCCGCTCGCGCGCGCATTGATGCGCCGGATCGTGACTGGAACAAGGTATGCGGCAAAGCAGACGGCATAGACCACCAGGTACTCGACGCCTGCCTTCGAGCCTGAAGCTGCGTGACGATGCGTGCCTTCATAGAGCGACATCGGCCTCTCCTTCCCGGTTGAATTGCGATTTCCTGTTCATGCCGCCTGCCCTTCCAGCGATGCGTTGGCCTGGGCAAGAATGTCAGCCGTCACTCGCTCCACGCCGGAACGGCGCGCGCCGCGTTCGGCAGCGTCGCGAAGGCGTTTGGCAGCGGAGATCCGTACAAGCACCGGCTGACTGTCGACCATGCGATCGAGCGCGAGCTTGGCGTCTTCGTCCCAGGCGAGTTCGCGGTGAACCCGCGACGGCGTCGCCTCGATCTTGTCGAGGCTGGTCGCGAGCGGAAGAATGTGAAACAGCGCATCGAACAACGCGTTACAGACTTCCTGCACGAGATAAGTCGCACCCGCGTAACCCATGAAGGGCGTTCCGGTGTGCCGCCGGATCACCGCGCCAGGGAACGAGGCCGGAATGTAGATCGCCCGTCCGCCGACCTCGGAGGCGTACATGCGTTCGTTGTAACTTCCGAACAGCACCAGCGGCGTCTTCTCATGCACCGCCTTGCGGATGGTCTCGTTGTCTGTCTTGGTTCCGGCCGTGCGCGCGAAGCCGAACATGCAGGGCAGCCCCATCTCGACTTCAAGGAAATTCCGCACGCCGCGCGTGTAGGTCTCGTTGGCAACGATGCCGAAGCTTGCCGTGCCGAAAAAGTCCTGCGTCACCGAACGCCAGAGATCCCAGAGCGGCTTGATGGTCGTGTGCTTCTCGCGCGCGATGAAGGGCTCCGGATCGAGCCCGAGACTATCGCCGAGCGAGCGTAGGAAGGCAGTGGTCGAGTGCAACCCGATCGGCGCCTGGAAATACGGCCGCTCCAGCGTCTCGCACAGCAACCGCCCGAATTCGCGATACATGCAGACATTCGCGTCGGCATTGGCGAGCTTCGGAACGTCGGCGAGGTGACTGCCGAGCGGAAAGACCATATTGATCTCGGCACCGATCCCTTCAACAAGACGACGGATCTCGGCGAGATCGGACGGCATGTTGAACGTGCCGTACATCGGACCGATGATGTTGACGCGCGGCCTGGCTCCCTCCGCGCGCGGTTTGCGCTCAGGAATCTTGCGCAGGCCGTATTCGCTCCACAGCCACGACAAGGCGCGATTGGCGCTCTGCCATTGGTCCTCGTCGA
The DNA here is from genome assembly GCA_023387695.1 of Pseudomonadota bacterium. Classification (GTDB taxonomy): domain Bacteria; phylum Pseudomonadota; class Alphaproteobacteria; order Rhizobiales; family Xanthobacteraceae; genus Bradyrhizobium. The sequence continues at coordinate 33,161 of JAEWHT010000090.1, forward strand.
TCGTCCGCGGCAGAAAGCGTTTGATGTTGCTGCCCTCAGGCGTCACGCCGCCGCCGATCATCTCGGCGATCGACCCGGTGACCACAACGGCGGGAAGGTCGGGATCGAGCACGGCACGGGCGCGCTTCATCGCATGCTCGGTCCCCTTCTGGCCGAGCTCTTCTTCGGCGAGGCCCGTGACCACGATCGGCAATTCATGCGGCGGCAGGCCGTCGGTGTAGTGCAGCACGGAGGTCACCGGCAGGTTCTCGCAGCCGACCGGTCCGTCAATGATCACCTGCAGGCCCTTGATCGCCGTAAAGGCATAGACCGAGCCCCAATAGCCGCCGGCGCGATCGTGATCGAGGATCAGCATCACACCATCTCCTCGGACTTGCGCTTCTTCGCTTGCGCCGCGGCCGCCTTGCGGAATTTTTCGCGGAAGTCGGGCCGCAGGACCGGTTCTTCTTGCCAGATCCCAGCCTTGTCGCCCTCACCGACGCCTTCAAAGAATTCGCGCATGGTGTCGAAACGCGCCTTGCCGGCGATCGCTGCATTGACGACCTGCGCCAGCGATCCGGCTCCGGCAACACCGAACAGCGGACGCGCCGAGATCAGATTGGTGAAATAGAGCGCAGGTATCGCCTTTGCTTTCGCCTTCTGCACGACTGGCGTGGTGCCGATGGCGAGATCCGGCAAGAACTCCTCCATGGCCGCGAGATCCTGCTCGAGCGAGGCGCGGTATTGCACCCGCACACCTTTCGCTTCGAGCCATTCGCGATCGGGATCGGACCAGGGCGTCCGCGGGCAGGCCGTGCCGACATAACGCAGGTCTGCGCCGCTCTCGACGAGCAGGCGGCCGACCAGAAGTTCCGAGCCCTCGTAGCCGGACAGCGTGATACGCCCGTTGATCGGCGTCGCCGCGAGTGCGCCTGATATTGCCGGCAACACCGCATTCTGCGCAGCATCGACGGTGCTGCGCGCGATGCCGCAGGCCGCGCCGATCGATTCCAGCCAGACGGCCGTGCCATCGCGACCGACCGGAGCTGAACCAACGATGGTTCGTCCCGCGGCTTCGAACTCGCGGATCGATGCCTTGTAGAACGGATGGATCGCAGCAACGGCGGCGCAATCCAGTGCACCATAAAGCTCCCGCCATTCACGCGTCGGTACCGTGGGCCCAGCAGCCAAACCGAGCGGCGCGAGCAACATGCCGATACCGACCGGATCGGCCGGGAACATTTCGCCGAGCAGGGTCACGGTCGGCCGATCGCCTGAGGCAAGGCGAGGTGCCTGGACCGGGCCCTGCTCGGCCTCACGTCGGGCATAGTTCAGCATCGCGGCCGCAAGAACGTCCTTGGCTTCCGCGTGTGTCGGCACGCCGAAGCCAGGCACGTCGATGCCGATGACGCGAACGCCGTTGATTTCCTTGGGCAGGATTTGCAACGGAACACCCGACGCGGTCGGAACGCAGAGATTGATGACGACGATCGAATCGTAGTGTTCGGGATCGGCGAGCTTGAACACGGCCTCGCGGATGTCCTCGAACAGCTTTCCGGTGACCAGAGTCTCGGAATTGAAGGGCACGTAGCCGACGCTGCGGCGGGCGCCATAGAAATGCGACGTGAAGGTCAGCCCATAGACGCAGCAGGCCGAACCCGATAGCACCGTCGCGGTTCTACGCATCCGTAGTCCGACGCGCAGCGATCCGAACGCGGGACACATACTCTGCGGCTGATCGTGCGGACCAACCGGATAGTCCTGGGCATAGCGCGCAAGAGTCTCGCTTTTGCCGGCAGCTTCGGCCGCCTTCTTCAGTTCATCCTTGCCAGCATGACAACCGAGCCCGTCACCGGCCTTCACCGACGCGGCGACGGCAGCCGAATCCGCGGCCGACGCAAGCGATGGCTTCGCGCCTTCCGCCGCATTGACCTGGTCAAGATGAACTGCGTCGGTCATTGCATCATATCCGATCAGACTTTGTCGTAGATCACTTCAAGCGACGGCTTGGCCGTCGCTTGCACACCGCACATGTCTTCCAGCGTAGCCTGCTCGAGCACGACGTCGCGGCCAACATCCGAGCTCTTGAACAGGCTCAGCAATCCGTCATGAGTGAGGGTTTTTGGCTGCTGCGGCGGCGCTTCGGCAACGTTGCTCGCGAGATTCTCGAACAGCGGCGCCCAGGGCGTGCCCGGCCTGCCGATAATCTGGTAGCTCGCGCTCTTGCGACGGATATCGTCATCGGCGGGAATCGACGAGAGCACGGGGATGCCAACCGCGTCCGCAAAGGCGGTCGCCTCGCCGGTGCCGTCATCCTTGTTGATAACAATGCCGGCGACGCCGACATTGCCGCCGAGCTTGCGGAAGTACTCCACGGCCGAACAAACATTGTTGGCGACGTAGAGCGACTGGAGGTCGTTGGAGCCGACGATAATCACCTTCTGGCACATGTCGCGTGCGATCGGCAGGCCGAAGCCACCGCAGACGACGTCGCCGAGGAAGTCGAGCAGCACGTAGTCGAAGCCCCAATCATGGAAGCCGAGCTTCTCGATCAGCTCGAAGCCGTGAATGATCCCGCGCCCGCCGCAGCCGCGACCGACCTCGGGGCCGCCGAGCTCCATGGCGAACACGCCGTCGCGCTTGAAGCAGACGTCACCGATCTTGACGTCCTCGCCGGCAAGCTTCTTTTTCGAGGAGGTCTCCAGGATGGTCGGACAGGCGCGCCCGCCGAACAGCAACGAGGTGGTGTCGCTCTTGGGATCGCAGCCGATCAGCAGCACCTTCTTGCCCTGCTGCGCCATCATGTAGGAGAGGTTGGCAAGCGTGAAACTCTTGCCGATCCCGCCCTTGCCGTAGATCGCAATGATCTGCGTCGTCTTGGTCGGCGCGGTCGTGATCGGCGCATCCGGCTCGATCGCGGCTTCCGCTCGCAGATTGTCCGTCATGGCACTGAGCTTCTGATGGGCGTTCATGCGCATGCTCTCCAGTCGAGGGCCATTTTCAGGCAGGAGGGATCGTCGAATGCAGTCCGGTAGGCATCGCTCGCCGCGGTCACGTCGGAGCGGTGAGTGATCAGGCCGTCGAGCGAAAGCTTCCCGCTGTCGACGAGATCGCGCACCGCAACCAGATCCTCGTGGCGCCATTCAGCAGCGACGCGAATGCGCGCTTCCCGCATGAAGGCCGGGGGAAAGACGAAGCTAAGCGGAGCACTGTAAAAGCCGGCGAGAACGATCTCGCCACCGGGCGCAAGATGCGCGATCAGCTGGTCGAGGAGCGACGCATCACCACTGACATCGCAGATCACGCGATAGTCGCGCCGTGTATTGATCGCGGGATCGATGACGTCATAACCGACGGCGCCTCTGGCACGATCGGCATCGCGCTCCCACACGACCGGCGGCGCACCGCCAAGCGCAATGGTGAGGCGCGCCAGCAACCGCCCGAGCACGCCATGCCCGACGATGCAATCGGGCTTCGCGCCGCCGCGCAATGCGTGATAGGCCGTCGCGGCCAGCGCGAGCAACACGCCCTGTTCGCCAAGCGATTCATTGCAGGCAACCACGCGCTTCGCCGCGACCACGAGATGGGACGCGGCGGCGCCAAACAGGCTGCGCACCTCGCCGAAGCAGCCGGCTGCGCCAGGCACGAACACGCGCTCGCCTTTGCGGAAACCTGAATCAGCATCGCAGGATGTAATGCGGCCAACCGCTTCATAGCCGGGCACCAGCGGATAACCCATTCCGGGAAAGGCGGGCATGCGGCCTTCGAACAGCAAGCGTTCGGTGCCGGTGCTGATCGCCGTCCATTCGATATCGACTGCGATATCGCCGCCGGAGACTTTAGCCAAAGGAAGCCGCCGCAACGCGAGCTGCCTTGGATTCTCCAGCACTACGGCTAATGCATCCATCTGCCCATTCCCCGGCGGGCTGCTTATTTGAGTGTCAGGCTATCCTGACTATTTTTGGTGTCAACTAAAATTAACACATTTCGTCAAGCGCGCGCGACGATGACCTTCGCGATCATGGGAATCCGAGTTGAACGTTCGCGAATGTCGGTGAAGCCGGACTGCGTGAGCATGTCCCGCAGCGCAGCAAAGCTGCGCGGGCGGCCACTGCCCATGGCGTGGAGATAAATGCTGAAATAGGCGCTGACCGGATCGGCACCTGACGCGCCGGACATCGGTTCGCCGATCACCAGCGTTCCATCTTTCGGCAGCGCTTCGCGCACGCGCGCGAACAATTGCAACACCACGTCGTCGTCATGATCGTGCACGACGCGGATCAACGAGATCACGTCGGCTCCCGGCGGCAGCGGATCCACGAGAAAACTTCCTTCGATTGCCGATGCACGATGACCGATCGCCGTCGCGGCGAACCGCTCGCGCGCAATCGCGGCGACGCCCGGCAGGTCGAACAATTTCAACTCCAGCCTAGGCGCTTGCTGTCCGGCAGCGATTAAAAAGCTACCGTCGCCGCCGCCGACATCGAGTAGGCACCGGTGGCGTGCAAAGGAATAGGCGCCAAGCACCATATCCGCGACCATCGGCTGAGAGGCCGACATCAACGCGGTGTAGGGCGACACCGCTTCGCGCGTAAGATTCGAGGGCGACGCTCTATCAGCATAGGGCCAATAATTCGCAAGTCTGCGCTCGCCTGGCTCGTTCCGCAGCAGCATGACGGGGTCGGCAAGATCGGCATAAAGCGCGGCGTGATGCTCGACCATCGCGGCGATGCCGGGATTGCCCAGCATGGCGGCGCCGAGCGAGCCGAGGCCGTAACGCTCACTGCTCCGACGTTCCAGCAATTCGAGCGAAGCGGCCGCATCGAGCAACATCGTCATCGCATCGACTGGAACAGATGCACGTGCAGCCAGTGTCGCCACCGGAAGGGGCCCGTCCCTCAACTGCGCGAACACATTCAGCCGGACGCAGGCGACCAGGACCTGCGAATAGACGAAGCCGGCACAGAGATCGAACAGTTGTGCCGCGCGCCGCCGCACAATCGGCCGGGTCAACGGAAACGCTGCCGCCAAGCGCTGAAAACGCCTGCTGGACAGCAAGATATCACGAAACCCGCGCCAACCTTCGCTGAAGACGCGGCTCGATTCGATCTCATCGCTGAGGGCCATGGCTGGCCTCGAGAATTGTTATGCGGCGAATTGCGCCAGACGTTTCGGCACCAGGCGTTTCGCTTCCTGCTCCATCAACATCTTCAGTTCGTGGGCGTTAGCGCACGGTGGCATCGTGCGGATGCCATCGGCGACGAGCTCGTGCAGATAGGAGATCGCGCCGGTGAGCCCATAGCGGATCACGGCGCTGGGACGGCCGAGCGCAACGTCTTTGCCGACGGGCTTACCCGCCTCCTCCTCATTGCTCGCGGCATCCCTGATGTCGTCCGCAACCTGGTAGGCCTCGCCGATCTTTTCGCCGAGGCTGCGCCAGGCGTCCGGGTTCTCGGCACCGGCTGCGGCCGCGCCGCAGATCGTCGCGGCGGCAAACAGCGCACCTGTTTTGGAACGATGATAGTGCGATAGATCGATTTCCTCTTCACACTCCCAGGCCTGGCCGGCGACAATGCCATGGGGCACGCCCACCGCCGCACCGACCGTTGTGATCAGGCGCGTCAAGCGCCGCGGCGAACATGCTGCGCGCGCCATGGTCTGGAATGCGAGCACGATCAACGCATCGCCTGCGAGAACCGCGAGCGGCTCGCCGAAGGCGGCATGCACCGACGGGCGCCCGCGGCGGATCGTGGCATCGTCGAAGCAAGGCAGATCGTCATGGACCAGCGAGGCACAATGCAGGAGCTCGATCGCGGCCCCCGCCGCGGCAGTCGCTTCGGGTTCATCGTCACCGCAGGCGCTTGCGACGGCATGGCAAAGTCTTGGACGGACGCGCGCGCCCTTGGGGAACACCGCGGCCCGCATCGCCGCCGCCAGTCGGGGCGGACATCCCGCCTGCCCGGCGGATCCAACCGCCTGAGTGAGAGCACTCTCGATCCGCGTCGCGACGTCCATGGCCTGCCTCCCCGCTTCGGGTCACGCCCAGCCAAATGTCATTTTTAATTGACGTTTGACATGTCAATTAGAATAGACAGATATTGTCGGACTGCAAGCGGATTGTTCTGAGGCGCGCGATGAGCAGCCAACGGGTGGTCGTGATCGGGGCCGGGATTGCGGGACTGAGCGCTGCATTGACCCTTGCGGCCCGCGGCCTGGAGGTCACGGTCGTCGAGCGCGCCGCCCGCCCCGGCGGCAAGATGCGCGAGGCCGTTTTCGGCGATCGACACATCGACTGCGGCCCGACCGTCTTCACCATGCGGTGGGTGTTCGACGAGTTGTTCGATACGCTCGGCGAGCGGCTCGACGATCACATCTCGCTTCATCCGTTGAGCGTTCTCGCCCGTCACGCCTGGGCCGACGGCAGCCAGCTCGATCTCTTCGCCGATCAAGAGCACGCGGCGGACGCTATCGGCAGCTTTGCCGGCCGTTCCGATGCCGCGGGCTTCAAGGCTTTCAGTGCGGACGCGAAAAAAATCTTCGACGTTCTCAGGGGGCCGTTCATCTCCGAACCCGCGCCAAGCATGGCATCCTTGCTCCGCAATTCGGGCTTTCGCGATCTGCTGGCGATCAGACCGTTCCAGACGCTCTGGAAAGCACTCGGCGGATATTTTTCCGATCCTCGCCTGCAGCAATTGTTCGGCCGCTACGCCACCTATTGCGGCTCGTCGCCGTTCGACGCGCCGGCTACGCTGATGCTGGTCGCGCATGTCGAGAGCGCCGGCGTCTGGCTAGTCGATGGCGGCATGCATCGGCTCGCCGCGATCATGTCCGGGATGGCTGCAAGCCGCGGCGTGCAATTCCACTATGGCATCGACGTATCGCGTATCATCGTCGAATCCGGCCATACGTTCGGCGTCGCGTTGGCCAATGGCGAGCGCATCGCGGCCGGCAGCATCGTCATGACCGCCGACGTTGCCGCGCTGGCGAACGGCCTGTTCGGTACCGATGCAGCGCGAACGACTGCTGCAATTCCCGACAAGGCGCGGTCGCTCTCGGCCATGACATGGAGCTGCGTCGCTGCCGCGAGCGGATTTCCGCTGCTGCGCCATTCCGTATTCTTCTCACGCGACTATCGCGCCGAGTTTGACAGCATCATCAGTCGTCGCCAGATGCCCGACGAGCCGACCGTCTATGTCTGCGCGCAGGACCGCGGCAACGCGCCGTCAGAGGGGTCTTCGCCGGAGCGGCTGTTCATTCTCGCCAATGCACCGGCCAACGGCGACCACCATCAATTCACGCCAGCGGAGATCGGCCAATGCACAAAGCGAACCTTCGGAATGCTGGAGCGGTACGGTCTCATCATCAAAACGGTCCCGGAATTGACGGAAGTCACGACCCCGAACGACTTCAACCGGATGTTTCCGGGAACGGGCGGCGCGCTCTATGGCCGAAGCTCTCACGGCTGGATGGCGTCGTTCCAGCGACCGGGGGCGCGAACGAAGCTTCCGGGACTTTACCTGGCGGGCGGGAGCGCTCACCCAGGACCGGGTGTGCCGATGGCGGCGCTGTCCGGTCGGATGGCGGCGGCGAGCCTGATCGCGGACCTTGCTTCAACCGCCCCGTTCCGAAAGACGGCTATGCGTGGTGGTACGTCGATGCGCTGAGCGATGACGGCAAACAGGGCATCAC
>JAEWHT010000119.1 GCA_023387695.1 Pseudomonadota bacterium
CTTGATGTGACCGAGCCCGAGCGAGGATGCGATGGCCACGGGCGTGAGCAGATGCGCAGCGTCGAACAGGCCGATGTTCAGCTTGTCACGGACGTTCGACCACGACACCTCGCGCACCAGCTCGACCTCGAGCCCTTCGGCGGCGGTGAACCCCTTGTCGACGGCAACGATCAGGGCAGCGGCGTCGACCAGCGGGATGAATCCGATGCGAAGCGGAGCGGTCATTTCAGCATCTCCGACGCGGTGATGATCGACTGCGCGATCTCGCCGATTTTCTTCTTCTCGCGCATGGCGGTGGAGCGCAGCAGCACGTAGGCCTCGTCCTCGTTGAGACCCTTGACCTTCATCAGAATGCCCTTGGCCTTCTCGATGATCTTGCGGTCCTCGAGCTGAGACTTGGTTCGCTCCAGCTCCTCCTGGAGTTTGGCGAAGGCGTTGAAGCGCGACACGCAGAGATCGAGGATCGGCTTGATGCGCTCCTTCTTCAGACCGTCGACGATGTAGGCGGAGACCCCGGCTTCGACCGAGGCCTGGATCGAGGCGGAATCGCTCTGGTCAACGAACATCGCGATCGGTCGCTTCACCGCACGGCTGACCTGGAACATCGCCTCCAGCACGTCGCGGCTGGGGTTTTCCAGATCGATCAGGATGATATCGGGGTCCACCGCATAAATACGGGCGAGCAGGCTCTGCATCTCGCTGATATGGACAACTTGCGTGAATCCCGCCTCCCGCAATCCCTCTTCGAGGATCGCGGCCCGAACAGGGCTTTCGTCGACAATCACGATTTTAGGCGACTGTTCGGCGCTCATGGCTCACTCGCGGAAGGCGATTCATCCATAGCATGCCGGACGGCCCTGCAAAGGGTTGTAATTATGGGCAATTGGGACTAGCTCAAGCCTGTCAATCAGGCAGATTTGGATATGGATCAGACGGCTGCGCCCAAGGTCAGCTTCGTGTCACTCGGGTGTCCCAAGGCATTGGTGGATTCCGAGCGCATCATCACGCGCCTGCGTGCGGAGGGCTATGAACTCGCCCGCAAGCACGACGGGGCCGACATCGTCATCGTTAACACTTGTGGCTTCCTCGACAGCGCCAAGCAGGAATCGCTCTCGGCGATCGGCGAGGCCATGGCCGAGAACGGCAAGGTGATCGTGACCGGCTGCATGGGTGCCGAGCCCGAGCAGATCGAACAGGCCTATCCGGGTGTCCTCTCCATCACCGGCCCGCAGCAATATGAGAGCGTGCTCGATGCCGTGCATCGCGCGCTGCCGCCGGCGCACAATCCGCATCTCGACCTGGTGCCGCCGCAGGGCATCAAGCTGACGCCGCGACACTACGCGTATCTGAAGATTTCCGAAGGCTGCAACAACCGCTGCACCTTCTGCATCATCCCGAAGCTGCGCGGCGACCTCGTCTCGCGTCCGGCCAATGACGTGCTGCGCGAGGCCGAGCGTCTGGTCGGCGCCGGCGTGAAAGAGCTGCTGGTGATTTCGCAAGACACCTCGGCCTATGGCGTCGATCTCAAATATGCCGAGAGCCCGTGGAAGGATCGCCAGGTCCGCGCCAAATTCCTCGACCTCGCGCGCGAGCTCGGCGAACTCGGCGCCTGGGTTCGCCTGCAATATGTCTACCCCTACCCGCATGTCGACGAGGTCATCGCGCTGATGAACGAGGGCAAGGTGCTGCCCTATCTCGACATCCCGTTCCAGCATGCGAGCCCCGAGGTGCTGAAGGCGATGAAGCGCCCCGCCGCCCAGGACAAGACGCTGGCGCGCATCAAACGCTGGCGCGAGGAATGCCCGGATCTCGCTTTGCGCTCGACCTTCATCGTCGGCTTCCCCGGCGAGACCGATGCCGATTTCGCCTATCTGCTCGACTGGCTCGATGAAGCCGAGATCGACCGCCTCGGCTGCTTCAAATACGAGCCGGTCGCGGGCGCGACGTCGAACGCGATCGCCAATCCGGTGCCCGAAGAAGTGAAGCAGGAGCGCTACAACGCGCTGATGGCGCGCCAGCAGAAGATCTCGGCACGCCGGCTGAAGCGCAAGGTCGGCACGCGGCAGCAGATCATCATCGACGAGGTCGGGCCGACGGTTGCCAAGGGCCGCTCGAAGGCGGATGCGCCGGAGATCGACGGCGCGGTGTATCTGTCGAGCCGCCGGCCTTTGCGTGTTGGCGAGATCGTCACCGCGAAGATCGAGCGCGCGGACCAGTATGATCTGCACGGCAGCGTCGCTGGGTTCTGACGATATCAGCCGGAGCGCTCGGTTCACCTCTCCCGTAGGGTGAGGTGGGCACCTGCGACCTTGACTACTGCGCCAACCATTTCGGCACCCAGCGCTCCGGGCGCGGGGCGCGGGCGAGATCGGCTTTGGCTTCGGAGAGCAAGGCCGGCTCGCCGCCGATGGTCGGGCGCACGTCGTATTCGAAATTCGGCATGACGCGGCCGTCGGCGTAAAGGCCGAACTTCATCGCGTACCACAGCCCAAGCTCTGGCTGGGCCTTGCGCATCTCCTCGCGCAGATCGCGCAGCAGGGATTCGATTGAGGCGGCTTCCTCGAACGGCTGCGGGCCCCGCGTCAGCACGCGCGCCTCGTATTGCTTGCCTGAGATCGCGACCTCGAAACGCGTCTTGTCCCAGGCGTTCTTGCCCTTGGGCAGATGCGCGGCCAGCCGCCAGCCGAGCTCGGCCATCAGGCGGTGATTGGCCCAATAGTCCTCGCGGTCCCGGCTCCATTTCTCGACGAAGCCGCGGAAGTCAGGCAGCTCCGACACGCCGTCCTCGCATGCGGCATGTTCGCCCGCCGGCCGCCGGGCAAGCCATTGAGCAAGCTCGACCGTCTGCGGCTCGACCTCGTCGTGCGGCCGCAGATCGTGCCAGGCCTTGTCGAATTGTTCGGACGTCAGTTTCGTCAGCAGCGCATCAAGCGATGGCGCGAGCAACTCATAATCGCCCTCCGAGCCCAGACCCACGATCGGGGGATCGTCACGGTCGAGGCCAGCGCCATACCAGCCGCCGACGGCTGAACCATCCGGCAGGCGCATGAACAGCGCGAAGCGATCGCGCAAGGGGCTGCCATCGAAGATTGGCGCCTGATCGGAGAACTGGCCCTGCAGGGAGAAGCAGCCGACGCTGCCCCAGGGGCGCCCGTTCAGCCAGCCGGCGAAATCGAGCAGCAAAGGCGGCGCCTCGATGCCCGGCGGAAACGCGCCGCGAATGCTGTCGAGGTCGATCGGATATGGCGTTTCGGACAAGGCTGAAAACTATCTGGTTGGTCCCGTCCCTCTTGGTCGGTCCCGGTCGAAATCCGGTTCGAACCAATTCGCGTCCCGAGATCACAAACGCGCTAGGAACGCATTTGTTTCTGCGAAGCAATCAAATGATACGCAATCACAGAATCGATATCGGGCTGGAGCTATGGGCAGTGGCTGTCGCATTGACCCTGCTCACGTTTCCGGCCACCGCGCAATCCCCGTCGGCATCACAGGCACGGCAATGGTGCTTCGGTTCCGGCAGCGTCAGTGACGACAACCGCCTCACCGGCTGCTCGGTCGTGTTGCAAGCCGATCCGTCGAACCAGCGCGCGCTCGCCAACCGCGGCGAGATCTATCGGCGCAGAGGCGAGACCGAGCGCGCATTGGCCGATCTCAACCGCGCGGTCGATCTCGACGAGACCGATGCGATCGCATGGTACAATCGCGGCATCGTCTATGATGATCTCGGCGATCGCGACCACGCCATCCTGGACTATACGCGCGCCATCCGCCTCAGGCCCGATGCGCGCTACTACAACAACCGCGGCAATTCCTATATCGACAAGAACGACTATGAGCACGCGCTCGCTGACTACGATCAAGCGATCAAGCGCGATCCGAAATTTGCGCTGGCCTTCTTCAACCGCGGCACGGCCTATCGAAATCACGGTGAGGCCGACCGTGCGCTGGCCGATTTCGACATGTCCATCAAGCTCAATCCGAATTATGGCCCGGCCTACGGCAACCGCGCGCGCATCTACCGCGACAGGGGTGACCGGGACCGCGCGCTGGCTGATTTCGCCAAATCGCTTCAGCTCTCGCCGAACAACGACCGCGATTACTACGCGCGCGCGAACATGTATTTCGACGCGCACGATTATGCGCGGGCGCTGGAGGATTACGACCGCGCGCTCAAAGCCAACGCGAGCTATTCCGGCGTATTCAACGCGCGCTGCATGACGCGTGCGATCCTCGGCCAATTGCAGGACGCGCTGGCCGATTGCGAACAGTCGCTGCGGATGCGACCGAACGATCCGTATACGCTCGACAGCCGCGCCTTCGTCCAACTCAAGCGCGGCAATCTCGACGCGGCGATCGCCGACTACGATGCGGCGCTGAGCGCGAAGCCGGAGCTCGACGGCTCGCTCTATGGCCGCGGGCTGGCGAAGCGGAAGAAGGGTGACAACGAAGGCGCCGACCGCGACATCGCCGCGGCGAAGGCGATCAATGCCGGCGTTGCGGACATGTTTTCTCACTACGGTGTCGAGTAACGCTCACGCTCAGTCGTACGTGCAATGTGACACTATAATGCATTCACGCAGAGGTCACGGACTCGTCCTAATCCTCGCGCGCTTTCAACGCGAGCGAGGAATTTTGATGAGCCACCTCTCGGACATGCTGCGCACGCAGCGCTTCGACGATTACCGCTTCTACCACCAGAGCACCGTCAACCAGACGCTGCACCTGTTCAGCGCGATCATTTTCCTCGGTTGCTACGCGCTGCTGTTCAGGGATCCCGCACTTGCCGGCATCATTGGCTGGCTCGCGATGCTGACGCGGCAGACAGGTCATTTCTTCTTCGAGCCGAACGGCTATGACGCAGTGAACGACGTCAGCAACGAATACAAGGAAGCGGTGAAGGTCGGCTACAACCAGACGCGCAAGATCATCCTGCTGCTGATCTGGGGCAGCGCGCCGATCGCGCTGTATGTCCATCCCACGCTGTTCGGGTTGTTCGCTCCGCCGGCCGATCGCCTCGACTTCATCCGCCATGTCGGCGCGCTCTGGCTCGCGATCGGCATCGGCGGCGGGCTGGCGCGCATGGTCCAGCTGTTCGCGACGCGTGGTGTCACGACCGGGCTGGTGTGGGCGTTCAAGGTGCTGACCGATCCCTTCCACAACATCGCGCTGTACTGGAATTCACCGCTCAAGCTGATGCGCGGCGAGCTCATCGACAGCGCGATTGCAGATGCGGATTGGGGTGACGAGGACGCCGAGGAAGCGCCGCGGTCGGCCTGACCGACACGGCTCGGCGAGGTATCGCGTCAAACGCCCGCTTGACAAACCCTGCCCTTCGGCTGTACGGACCCGCCCCATGATCAATTCTCGGACCCAACTGCGCCAGGCCATGCGTCGTCGCTCCCGCGACGATGATGGGTTGCGCCATGTCCGACGACGCCGCTGAAGCAGTAAATTCAGCCAGTTTTCGAGAAGGCCGCACCCGCAAAGTGCGGCCTTCTTGCATTTCGCGTCCCTTTTTCACCCCGCCCGCCCCAAAGGAGTTCGACATGACCACCGCCACCCATCCGTATGACGCGTTGATGGACATCACTGCACGGCCGAAAGCCGTGTTCGTCCGTGGCGCCGGCTCATATCTCTGGGACGACAGCCGCAAGCGCTATCTCGATTTCGTGCAGGGCTGGGCCGTGAATTGCCTCGGCCATTCGCCGCCGGCCGTAGCCGACGCGCTCGCATCACAGGCCAAGCGGCTGCTGACGCCGAGCCCGGCGTTCTACAACGAGCCGAGCCTCAAGCTCGCGCAGGCGCTCGTCGAGACCAGCGCGTTCGACCAGGTGTTCTTTGCGAATTCCGGGGCAGAAGCCAATGAGGGCGCGATCAAGCTCGCGCGCAAATATGGCAGCCTGCACAGGGGCGGCGCGTTCGAGATCATCACCTTCGAAGGCGGCTTCCACGGAAGAACGCTGGCGACGATGTCGGCTTCGGGCAAGAAGGCGTTCGAGCCGCTGTTCGAACCGAAAGTGGCCGGCTTCAAGAAGGCGAAGCTGAACGACATCGCCTCGGTCGAGAGCCTCATCACCGGCAATACGGTTGCGGTCATGCTCGAGCCGATCCAGGGCGAATCCGGCGTGTGGCCGGCGACCGATCAGTTCCTGCGGGAGCTGCGCGCGCTGACCCAGGCGCACGGCCTGCTGCTGATCTTCGACGAGATCCAGACCGGCATGGGCCGGACCGGAAAGCTGTTCCACTACGAGCACACAGGCATTGCGCCCGATATCATGACGCTCGGCAAGGGCATCGGCGGCGGCGTGCCGCTCGCAGCGCTGCTGGCGACCGAGCGCGCGTCCTGCTTCGAACATGGCGACCAGGGCGGTACGTTCAACGGCAATCCCGTGATGTGTGCAGCAGGCCTTGCGGTGCTCGAGGAGATCAGCAAGCCGGAGTTTCTGAAGTCGGTCACTGAAACCGGCCTGCTGCTCGAAAGCGAGTTGCAGAAAGTCTCGGCCCGGCATGGCCTCGGCGGCGTGCGCGGGCGTGGTCTGCTGCTTGCGCTCGATCTCAAGCTGCCGATCGCACCGGGCATTGTCGCGCAGGCATTCGAGGCCGGCGTGCTTCTCAATGCGCCGCAAGTCGACGCATTGCGATTCATGCCGGCGCTGAATGTCACGAAGGCTGAGATCGCCGAGATGGTCGATTGCCTCGATACGATTTTGACCAAGGCGGGTGCTGCGAGACGGGTCGCGTAACAATAGTCTCGTGCCCCGGACGCAGCGCAGCGCCCCTTCGACGGTGCGCTGCAGAGCCGGGGCCCATCTCTCCGCAGCGTACAATGCTGCCTTCTGGGTCCCGGCTCTGCGCAGCAGCGTGAGAACGCTGCAGCGCGTCCGGGACACAGGGACCGAACGATGACGATGAAAAGCCTACGGCTTCAAAATCGAAGCGCCCGTCGTCTTGCGGGCTTCGAGATCGATGTGAGCCTTCGCAGCATCCTTCAGCGCGTAAGCGTGGTTGATCGGCACATGCAGCTTGCCGTTGATGACGGCGGAGAACAGCGTGTCGGCGCCTTCGAGCAGTTCCTTGCGGGTGCCGATATAGTCGTTGAGCTTCGGCCTCGTCGCAAACAGCGAGCCGTGATTGTTCAGCTCGGCGATCGAGAACGGCGGTACGGGGCCTGAGGCATTGCCGAAGGACACGAACATGCCGCGGGGCTTCAAGCACGACAGCGACCCTGGGAAGGTCGCCTTGCCCACGCCGTCATAGACGACGTCGCAGCCCTCGTTGCGGCTGATCTGCTTGACGCGCGCGACGAAGTCTTCCTCGTTGTAGAGGATCACGTGATCGCAGCCATTGGCTTCCGCAAGCTCGGCCTTCTCGCGCGAGCCGACGGTGCCGATGACGTGGGCCCCAAGCGCCCTCGCCCATTGGCAAGCCAACAGACCGATGCCGCCGGCTGCAGCATGGATCAGCACGCGATGGTGCGGCTCGACCTTGAAGGTCTTGTGCAGGAGGTACCAGACGGTCAGGCCCTTGAGCATCAGCACCGCGCCCTGCTCGTGGGTGATGTGATCGGGCAGCTTGACCAGCTTCTCCCAGGGGATGGTGCGCTCGCTCGTGTAGGCGCCAAGGTTGTGGTAGTAGGCGACGCGGTCGCCGGGATGGAAATTCGTCACGCCCGGCCCGACGGCGACGACTTCGCCCGAGGCCTCGTTGCCGGCGATGAAGGGCAGGCCCGGCGCCTTGTAGAGGCCGGTGCGATAATAGACATCGATGAAGTTCAGGCCAACCGCATGCTGGCGAATGCGCACCTCGCCGGGTCCCGGCGCCGGAACATCGACGCTCTCATAGACCAGGGCCTCGGGGCCTCCGACCTTGTGCACACGGACGGCTTTGGTCATCACCTGACCTCCTCTTCGCATCAGCCAGCGAAAGGCATCGCGCCTGCCTTGTCAACTCGACCCGGGTTGGAACGGTCAGGCAGACGGTTTGGGGGCTTTCTTGCGGTTACGCTTCGCCAGCACGTTGAAGAATTCCACCGCCGCCGAGAACGCAATTGCGAAATAGATGTAGCCGCGCGGGATGTGGAATTTGAATCCGTCCGCGACCAGGGCGACGCCGATCAGCACCAGAAATGCCAGTGCCAGCATTTTGGTGGTCGGATGTTCCGCGACGAATCGCGCCACGGGGCCTGACGAAATGTACATGATCACGCAGGCAATCACGACAGCCGCAATCATGATCTCGAGATCCTGCGCCATGCCGATGGCGGTGATGATCGAGTCCAGCGAGAACACGATGTCGATGACGATGATCTGAGCGATCACCCAGAAGAAGGCGCGGCCGGCGGATTGCTGGTTTCCCTCGCCGTCATCGGACTCGACCTCGGCGTGGATCTCGTGCGTCGCCTTGGCGATCAGGAACAGGCCGCCCCCGATCAGGATGAGGTCGCGCCAGGAGAAGTCGTAGCCGGCAGCCGAGAACACCGGCGCGGTCAGGCCGATCAGCCAGACCAGCACACTGAGCAGGATGATGCGGAAGATCAGCGCCAGCGCCAGCCCGATCTGACGGGCGCGACTGGCCTGCGGCTCAGGAATGCGAGAGACGATCACCGACAGGAAGATGACGTTGTCGATTCCGAGCACGATCTCGAGCGAGGTCAAGGTGAGCAGCGCGGCCCAGGCCTCGGGGCTGGTCAACAAATGCATCATGCGAAGGACCTTGCCAGGCGGATCAATGCATCGCTGAAGGCGATCCAGAGCGCAATCGCGCAGAGCGCGGCGGTGACGGCGGTGCCGGCATGGAAATCCATCTCCAGCGCATAGAAGGCGAGCAGGCCCCACACAACAATCAGCGACATCGTCAGCCAGCGCAGCCGCACGACGCGGACCGGATGCAACACGTGGAACGGCACGAAGGTCAGCACCACCAGGGCAGCCACCAGCAATGTCGATGACAGCGGCGGCCAGTGCAGCAGGAACAGATAGAACGCCGCCGCATTCCACAGCGCCGGAAAGCCGCGGAAATGATTGTCATCTGCCTTCATGCGCAGATCGGCAAAATATAACGCGCTGGTGACGATGATGGCGATGCCGAGCAAGGGCGCGGCGACCGGCAGCAATAGCCCGCTCGCCACGATGGCGTAGGCGGGCACGAAGACATAGGTAACGAAATCGACCACGAGATCGAGCACATCACCCGACCAGTTCGGCTGCACGTTCTTGACATCGAGCAGCCGCGCAATCGGTCCGTCGATGGCATCGATGATCAAGGCAACACCCAGCCATCCGAACATCGCGGCCCAGTGCTCGCGCACGGCCTCCATCATCGCCAGCAGCGCGATCGCCGCGCCGAAGGCGGTGAAGATGTGCACCGAGAACGCCGCGGCACGGACCACAGGCGTCGGCTTGAGGGAATCCCCTTGGCTATCCATGTTAGTTTCCATGGCCTCTGCTACCAGAACGGGACCGGTTTGCACATCCGCCGTCGCGGCATTGCGTCGCGCAACTCGTCATAAAAACACGCAAAATAGGTGGGCTTGAATTTGCCGCGGGGCGTGTCAAATGTCCTTCATGACAGACGCATCAACACTCTTTGACGTTAGCGTTATCGGCGGCGGACCGGCGGGCCTGGCAGCAGGAATTGCCCTGGCACAGGCCGGCGCGCGGACCGCGCTGGTGGCCCGGCGCCTGCCCTATTCGGACAACCGCACCACCGCCTTGTTGGGGGCCTCCGTCGATCTGCTGGAGGACCTGAACGTCTGGGCCGGCTGCAAGGACAAGGCGGCGGCGCTCGAGGTGATGCGGCTCGTCGACGACACCGGCCGGCTGATCCGTGCGCCGGAGGTCCGCTTCTCCTGCCACGAGATCGGACGCGACGCATTCGGCTACAACATCGACAACCGCTCCCTCATGCTGGCGCTCGAAGCGCGCGCAGCCGAACTGCCCAACCTCGTCCGTTTCGACGACGAGGCAGAGGCCGTCGTCATCGAAGCCGATGATGTCGCCGTCCGCACGGCTTCCGGACAATTCCTGAGCGCGCGGCTTGTGGTCGGCGCCGACGGCCGGCACTCGCTGTGCCGCGAAGCCGCCGGGATCACGGTGACGCGGCGCGACCTGACTCAGACGGCGCTGACCTTCAACGTTAGTCACGCCAGGCCGCACCGGAACATTTCCACCGAGTTCCACACACCGCACGGACCCTGCGTGTTCGTGCCCCTGCCCGGCAACCGCTCCAGCATCGTCTGGGTCTCGGCACCCACTGAAGCCGAACGGCTTCGTGGCCTCAGCGACGAGGAACTCTCCGCCGCGATCGAGAAACAGTCGCACTCCATCCTCGGCCGGATGAGCGTCGAGCCCGGTCGCAATCTGTTTCCGCTGGCAATCGAACGTCCGCAATCTTTCGCCCGCGATCGTGTCGCGCTGGTCGGCGAAGCGGCGCATGTGGTTCCCCCGATCGGCGCGCAAGGCCTCAACCTTGGCCTGCGCGATGCAGCCGACATCGCCCGGCTCGCCGGCGAGGCCGTCGTATCTGGTCAGGATCCCGGCGCGGATGACGTGCTCAAGCGCTATGACCGGGCGCGGCGTCCGGACATTCTGAGCCGGACCTTCGTGATCGACATCGCCAATCGCTCGCTGCTCAATGATTTCCTGCCGCTGCAGCCGGTCCGCGCCGTCGGCATGCACCTGCTCGGCGCCATCGGCCCGCTCAGGCGCTTCGCGATGCGCGAGGGGTTGACGCCGACTTGGCGCCGTTAGCGTTCACGGAAACACCAGCCGGCCGGTCTGGAGCAGCCACATCACGCTGGTGAGCGTGACCACCGATGCAAACGTGCCGAGCAGCACCGCAACGGATGCGGATTCGATCCAGGCATCGTTCTGCCTTGCGATCACAAACACATTGAGCGCCGGCGGCAGCGAGGCCATCAGGATGGCTGTTGCCGCCCAGGGCTGCGCGAACGGACCGAACGCCAGCATCAGGCCGAACGCCGCGAGCGGATGGATCAGAAGCTTCACCGCAATCACGCCGGGCACCTCCCACGGCACGCGATCGAACGGCCGCAATGCGACCGTCACGCCGAGCACGAACAACGCGGTCGGCGCGGCCGCGTTCTGCAGGAAGGTGATGGTTCGGTCGAGCGCAACCGGCAGCTCGATATGGAGCGCGGCGACGGCCGCGCCGAAGCAGGCCGACATGATCAGCGGGTTGAGCACGATCTGTTTGAGCACGACGCCGAAGGCATGCACGATCGAGGGATGGTCGCGGTCGGAGAGCTCGATCAGCAGCGGCACGATCGTGAACAGGAAAATGCTGTCGCAGCAGAAGATCAGCGCCGTCGGCGCCGACGCCTTCGGCCCGAGCACGGCCAGCGCCAGTCCCGGTCCCATATAGCCGATATTGCCATAGCCGCCGGAGAGCCCCGCGAGCGTCGCCTCGCGCAATGTGAGCTTCCCGAGCACCTTGCCGACGACCAGCGCAAGGGTGAAAGCCGCGACCGTCGACAGCGTGGTCGCGACGAGGAATGGCGGGTTGTTCAATTCTGAAAACGGCGTCTTCGACATGATCGCAAACAGCAGCGCCGGCAGCGACACGTAGAGCAGGAAGAAGTTCATCCAGGCGAGGCCTGATTCCGGCAGCGACTTGGCCTTGCCGCAGGCGAAGCCGACGAAGATCAAGCCGAAATAAGGTAGCGCCAAATTGAGGATATCGATCATTGATGAAGTATTTTCTGAAGACCTACGGGCTATCTACCCCCGCAACCGCGGGTTAATTCCAAATCAGGGCACTAGCATCGGCCACAATCCTGGTCTATCGACGGGGGATGATTAAAGCGCGGACAGCCAAGTTCCAGATCGGACAGGTCGTGCGCCACCGGATCTTCTCGTTCCGGGGGGTGATTTTCGACATCGATCCGGAATTCAACAACACCGAGGAGTGGTGGCTGTCGATCCCCGAAGAGGTCCGGCCCCACAAGGATCAGCCGTTCTACCATCTGCTCGCGGAGAACGCGGAATCCGAGTACGTCGCCTACGTCTCCGAGCAGAACCTGCTTCCCGACGAATCCGGCGATCCGATCCGGCATTCCCAAGTCGCCGAGATCTTCATCAAGAACAAGGATGGCGGCTACCGCCCGCGCAATCCGTCGCTCAACTGAGCCATCCGTCCCTGCTCCGGATTTTGCCGCGAACCAAGCGGCCAGCAAAAAAGGCGCTCTAACCGAGCGCCTTTTTCATGTCCGGGATCTGGTCCCGATTACTTCTGAGCGGCCGGAGCTGCGCCCGGTGCGCCACCCTGCTGCTCAAGCTTCTTGCGCTGCTCTTCAGCCTTCTTCTGCAGCTCTTCCTGCAGCTTCTTCTGGGTTTCCTCGAACACCTTCGGATCGGTCGGCGGACCGTCATAGGCCTTCTGGAACTCGCCGGTGAGCGGAAGCGGCAGGGTCAGCGGCTGGCCGTTGGCGTTGATCGCCTGGACCACGAGGTTTGCGCCCTTCTTCATGTTGGCGATGAGCTCGGGCGTCGCTTCGTAGTCGGACATGCAGCCGTTCTGGAAGCAGATCACGTACGGGCTCTGCAGCGGCGCATTGTTGTCGACGATGATGCGGGTGCCGTGAACGAGTTGCATGCCGAGCGGCAGCGTCACGCGCAGGATCTTCTTGGGCTCGCCTTCGGGCTCGATGATCACGGCTGCGATGACGGGCTGACCGGATTCGATGCGGCCGTCCTTGCCGGTGAAGCAGACCTGCTTGGCGTTGGCGTCCTGGCCCTTGAGGCAGAACTTGGTCCAGGGGGCGTAGATCAGCTGGATCTGCTGATCCGCGGGCTGGGCGGCGCCCTGCGCCGCCGGAGCGCCGGGCTGGGCCTGTTGGGCCTGGGGAGCCGGCGCAGGAGCAGCGGCCGGAGCCTTGGGAGCAGCCTTCGGGGCGGCTTTCGGGGCAGCCTTCGGTGCGGGTGCGCCCGGGGCGGGAGCCTGAGCCTGAGCGGCAAACGGGACGACCAACGCCGTCGCCGTCAACAGGGCGAGAACTCGCCCGCGCGGCCGGACGGACGCGGCCAAATAACGGAAATTCATTGCAGAAAACCCTTTCTGAACGGGAAGTGCCCGAACCGCTCTGATGCGCCGAACAAGCCGCCTTGGGTGCGGCTCTCTCCCCGTCAATTGAGGCAGATAATTGACGGGCTCGGCGCTCTCGCGCGATTGCGTGCCTTCTTAACGTGGTCGACGGAAAGATCAATGCCGACAAGCGTCTTTGGCGGCATCCGGGCGGGCGCCCAGTGAAATCCCTGTGATAGGATTCAGGCCCCGGCGGCCCCCGAATCAACGTGTACAAATGTTCATGTTCCAGCGCCTGCGCGAGAGCTCCGGCGCCCGTCTTTCCAGTCTCGCCATGGCCTTTGCGATCGTGGCCCTCGTCGCCGGCGTCTCGATCAGCGGCGCGCGGGCTGAGGAGGCCCACGCGATCGCCATGCACGGCAAGCCGGCTTTGCCGGCCGATTTCGCCCACATGCCCTATGCCAATCCTGATGCCCCCAAGCGCGGCCGGCTGACCTGGGGCATCCTCGGCACCTTCGACAGCCTCAACCCCTTCATCGTCAAGGGATTGGCCGTACAGCCGATCCGCGCCTACGTGGTCGAGAGCCTGATGGCACGCGGCCAGGACGAGCCTTTCACGCTCTATGGCCTGCTCGCGAAGACCGTCGAGACCGATGACGAACGCAGCTACGTGACGTTTCGCATCGATCCCCGCGCGCGGTTCTCCGACGGCAAGCCGGTGCAGGCCGAGGATGTGCTGTTCTCATGGCAGTTGCTGCGCGACCACGGCCGCCCCAACCTCCGGCAATATTACGCCAAGGTCGCCAAGGCCGAAGCGCCCGATTCCCTCACCGTCCGCTTCGACCTCGCCGGCGCCAACGACCGCGAGCTGCCGCTGATCCTCGGCCTGATGCCGATCCTGCCCAAGCATGCGGTTGACGTCGCGACCTTCGAGGACACGACGCTATCAGCGCCGATCGCCTCCGGCCCCTATCGCGTCACCGCTGTGAAGCCCGGCGCCAGCGTGACGC
>JAEWHT010000103.1 GCA_023387695.1 Pseudomonadota bacterium
TCGACCTTTGGGCGTCAAAGGCGCATTCTTGTGGACGTTCATCTGGTCTTTCCTTGGAACACTGAAGCTTCGCAACCTCAGCTTCCTCGGTTCAGACCAGATGGACAACCTCCTGAGAGACCAAAGCTAACCCACCCTACGCACCAACTACAGAGCTACGGCCTCTTCAGAAACACGAACTCCGTGTCGTCGTAAGCCCGCCGCTCCAGCTCTTCAAAACCTTCCGGCGTCGCGAACTGCGCGGCCTTCGCCTCTTCCACCACCAGCAGCGCACCCGGCGTCAGCCAGCCGCCATCGCGCAAGGACGCGAGCGCCTTCTCCGCAAAGCCCTTGCCATAGGGCGGATCGAGGAACACGAGAGAGAATGGCTCGACAGGGTGCGCGGGGCCGAGATCGGTCGCGTCGCGGCGATAGACTTTTGTGACGCCGCCGAGGCCGAGCGACTCGACGTTGTTACGCAGCAGCGCCCGCGCCTCCGCGCCATTGTCCACGAACAGCGTGAACTTCGCGCCGCGTGAGGACGCCTCGATGCCGAGCGCGCCGGTGCCGGCAAAGAGATCGAGCACGCGCGCGTCCTCGATCGGATTGTCATAGGCATGCACGAGAATATTGAACACGGACTCGCGCAAGCGATCCGCCGTGGGACGGATGTCGCGCGAAGACGGTGAGGCGAGATTGCGCCCCTTCAAGCGACCGCCGACCACGCGCATGCTATTCGTCCCGCGGCGTCAGATCGCGCTTGCCGTGATAACCGCGCTTGGCGCGGCGCGGCGGACCGTAGCCATTGGCCTCGTCCTCGTTGCGCTCGCGCGCTTCCTCGCTGCCGGTACGCTGCACCAGCACGCGACGGCCCTTGCGGTCGGCGATGACCTCGCGCTTGGACGTCTTCGCGCCACCCTCGCCCTCGGAGGATTTCTTCGGCACGTCGAACTGCGCGCCCGACTTCTCGATTACCTTGTCGCCGAGCTGGTCACGCAGCACGCGCGCGCGAACCTCCTCGACCTGGCCCTCGGGGACTTCGCCGAGCTGGAACGGGCCGTAGGAGACGCGGATCAACCGGTTCACCTCGAGACCGAGATGAGCGCAGACATTGCGCACTTCGCGGTTCTTGCCCTCGCGGATCGCGAACACCAGCCAGACGTTGGCGCCCTGATCGCGCTCCAGCGTCGCTTCGATCGGACCGTATTTGACGCCCTCGATCTCGACGCCGTCCTTGAGCTGGTCGAGCTGCGCCTGGGTGACATCGCCATGAGCACGGACGCGATAACGCCGCAGCCAGCCGGTGTCGGGCAGTTCGAGCGTGCGCGCGAGGCCGCCGTCATTGGTGAGCAGCAACAGGCCTTCGGTGTTGAAATCGAGACGGCCGACGCTGATCAGTCGCGGCAGGCCTTCGGGCAGATTGTCGAACACCGTCGGACGCCCCTCGGGGTCGTCATGCGTCGTCATCAGCCCGCGCGGCTTGTGATAGAGGAACAGCCGCGTGCGCTCGCGCTCGGGCAACGGCTTGCCGTCGACGAGAACGACGTCGTTTGCGGTGATGTCGAGCGCCGGTGAATTGATCACGCGGCCGTTGACGGTGACGCGGCCTTGCGTGACCATTTCCTCGGCATCCCTGCGCGAGGCGAGGCCCGCACGCGCCAGCGCCTTGGCGATGCGCTCGCCGGCCTTCTTCGGCTTCGGCGCTTCTTCGCGGCGCGGACGTCCTTCGAAATCACGCTCGCGCGCGCGATATGCACCACGTCCACCGAAGGCGGGACGCTTCTCGAAGATCCTGCTGTCGTCCTCGTTCTCGCGGCGCGGGCGATCGCCAAAGCGACCTTCGTTGCGCGGATGCTCGTGCCAGTCCGAGCGGCCTTCGGGCCGCTCGCGCGGACGATCGAATTTCGGACGGTCGCCGCGAGGGCGATCATCGTCACGACGCGGACGGTCGAACTTGGGGCGATCGCGGAACGGACGATCGCCGGATGGGCGATCGTCGCGCGAACGCGAGAAGCGCGGACGGTCTTCACCGCCTTCGCGCTTCTGCCAAGGCTTGTCCGCGCCGCGATCGCGGCCGCCGAAATCCTTGCGCGGGCCGCGGTCCGGTGCGCCACGCGAAAACTTTCGTTCACCATCGAATTTGCGTTCTGAACGCTCGCCGCGCGGCGCGCGATCACCGCGATCGAAATTCGGGCGGTCTCCACGCGGCTTGAAGCTGCGCTCACCACGATCCTCGCGCGGGCCGCGATCCGGTCCGCCACGCGAAAACTTGCGCTCGCCGTCGAACTTGCGCTCGGGACGTTCGCCGCGCGGCGAGTAAGGCCGCTTGTCGCCGAACTTCTTGTCACTGAACCGACCGGCGGGACGAGCGTCATCGCGATCGCGGCGCGGCGGACGGTCGTCGCGGTCATAGGACGGACGCTCACCACGCGGCTTGAATGGACGCTTCTCGCCATCGCGCGATCCGCGATCGGAGAAGGGACGGTCGCCACGCGGCTTGAAGCTGCGCTCGCCACGGCCCTCGCCACCACGATCATCGCGCTTGAAGCGGGGACGGTCGGAAAAATCGCGACGCGGCGCATCGCCCTCTTCGCGGCGGCGGAAGGGTTTACCCTCTCGAGGCGGACGGCTGTCACGGTCGCCACGGGGCGGGCGGCTGTCGCGGTCGCCCCGGCCTTCGCTCTTGCCCTCGAAGCCGCGCTTGGCGAACTTCTTCTCGGGGCCGCGCGGCTTGCCGCTACGGCCACCCTTAGATGGACCCTTGGGGGGGCCTCGCCGGCCGCGGGAATCGTTGTCTTTGTCGCTGTCGCGAGGCATGGATAATCTCACTCAGGGGATGGCCGTTAAGCATTGTGCGCGCTCGTTCCGAGCCGCATGCTCAGGCAAATATCGGTTAAGCACTTCTGCTGAAGGCGCAGCTACTAGCAGGTTTCTTCGGATGATACGAGGCTTGAAAGCCCCCTCTTTCATGGATTTGGCGCTCAAAACGGCCGAAAACGCCGGAAAGGCGGGCGAAGTTCCGATCGGGTGCGTGATCGTCAGGGATAACGAGGTCATCGCCACCGCCGGTAACCGGACGCTGACCGATTACGACCCCACCGGACACGCCGAAATCGTGGCGCTGCGCGAGGCGGCGAAGAAGATCGGCAGCGAGCGCCTGGTCGACTGCGACCTCTACGTGACGCTGGAGCCCTGCACCATGTGTGCGGGCGCGATCTCCTTTGCAAGGGTCCGCCGGCTCTATTACGGCGCGGCCGACCCCAAGGGCGGCGCGGTCGAGTCCGGCGTGCGGTTCTTTGCCTCGCCCACCTGCCACCATGCGCCGGACGTTTACTCCGGCGTCGGCGAGAGCGAGGCGTCGCGGCTACTCAAGGAGTTCTTTCGCGAGCGGCGTTGATCGCTCCACATTCCGCTGTCATGCCCCGGCTTGACCGGGGCATCCAGTACGCCGCGGCCGATCCGGTGAGCCACTACTCTCTCGGAGTACTGGATCGCCCGGTCCTAGTGCGCAATTGCGCACTGGCCGGGCGATGACAGTTGAGGATGTGGTTCAGGCTGCAAAAAACTCACGCAGCGCCTTGGAGGTCGCGTCGGGGTTCTCCTCGGTGAGGAAGTGGCCGGAGTCGACCGGCTGTCCCTCGACATTCGTCGCCCATTGCTTCCAGACGTCGAGCGGTGTTGCTGCGGCCTGGGCGATGCCGACGCCGCCCCACAGCGCGAG
Source organism: Pseudomonadota bacterium (assembly GCA_023387695.1). Classification (GTDB taxonomy): domain Bacteria; phylum Pseudomonadota; class Alphaproteobacteria; order Rhizobiales; family Xanthobacteraceae; genus Bradyrhizobium. The sequence continues at coordinate 3,701 of JAEWHT010000103.1, forward strand.
CATGGGCACGGTGATCTTCTTGCCGGCTTCGAAATCGGCCTTGTCGAGATCGTAGTCGATATAGGCGCCGGCGCGGTAGTCCTCGCACATCGCGTGGATGCGGGCGGGATCGCGGAACGGGGCGAGGTAGTGCTCGAGCGCGCGCTTGTCGATTGCGTCCAGCGTCTTCGACTTGGTCTGGCTCGCCATCTTGAAGCGCAGGAAGAATTCGCCCTGCCCCGAGATCAGCGTCTCAGGCAGCGGCGCGGGCTGGGCCAGAAACGTCCAGTGATAGATCTTCAGCGCATAGGCGCGGTTCATCCGCTCCCAGTAATCCAGGGTCGGCAGGATATCGAGCACGGCGAGCTTCGAGAGACGGCCGGGATGATCAAGCGCCAAGCGATACGACACGCGGCCGCCGCGGTCGTGGCCGGCGAGCGCGAAATGGACGTGGCCGAGTTGCTCCATCGCTTCCACCATCGCCTTGGCCATCGCGCGCTTGCTGTAGGGCATGTGCAGCGCGTCGCTCTCGGGCATGTCGGACCAGCCATAGCCCGGCAGGTCGGCGATGATCAGCGTGAACTGGTCGGCCAGCTCAGGCGCCACGCGGTGCCACATCACATGCGTTTCGGAGAAGCCGTGCAGCAACAGCAACGGCGGCCCCTTGCCGCCGACGCGGGCGAAGATGCGGCCGAACGAGGTGTTGATCCATTCGGAGGCGAAGCCGGGATAGAGGTCGGCGAGATCGGACATCTTTCTGCATCCTTGTCAGGTCGTCGCGAGAGGTCTCCTCGACCCAAAAGTCGAAAACAACCCCATGCACAGTAGCGGTATTATCAGCGGGGCTGCTAACCCCAACAGCTGATTGCGCATTTCTGTGATGTCGATGTGGCGGCGCGAAGGCGGGCCCAGACGTCGAGATTCCGGATCGGCGCGTGTGACGCGCCGTCCGGAATGACGAGTTCGGAGCTAGCCCTTGGCCTTCTCGGCTTCCACCGCCTGCCAGCCGATGTCGCGGCGGCAGAAGCCCTCCGGCCATTTGATACGGTCGACGGCCTGATAGGCGCGCGCCTGCGCTTCGGTCACGGTGGCGCCGAGCGCGCAGACATTGAGCACGCGGCCGCCATTGGCGAGGATCGCGCCGTCCTTGGCAATCGTGCCGGCGTGGAAGATCTCTGCGGTCTCGACCTTGGCCGCATCATCGAGCCCCTCGATGCGCGTGCCCTTCTGGTAGTCGCCGGGATAGCCCTTCGCCGCCATCACCACCGTCAATGCAGACTCCGGATACCAGCGCAGATCAAAATTCTTCAGCTGCCCATCAACTGACGCAAGGAACGCCGGCACGATGTCCGACATCATGCGCATCATCAGCACCTGGCACTCGGGGTCGCCGAAGCGCACGTTGAACTCGAACAGTTTTGGGCCCTGCGTCGTCAGCATGATGCCGGCGTAGAGAATGCCGCGGAACGGCGTGCCGCGCTTCTTCATGCCGGCGACCGTAGGCCCGATGATCTTGGCCATGATCGCGTCGTGGATCGCAGGTGTCACCAGCGGCGTCGGCGAATAGGCGCCCATGCCGCCGGTGTTCGGGCCGACGTCGTGGTCGAACACGCGCTTGTGGTCCTGCGCGGACGCCAGCGGAATGGCGGTCTCGCCGTCGCACAGCGCGAAGAAGGAGATCTCGCGGCCCGGCAGAAACTCCTCGATCACGACCTCGGCGCCGGCGTCGCCAAACGCGCCCTCGAACATCATGGCGATGGCGTCCTCGGCCTCGCGCACGGTCTTGGCGACGACGACGCCCTTGCCGGCGGCAAGGCCATCGGCCTTCACCACGATCGGCGCGCCCTGGCTCTGCACATAGGCGCGCGCGTCATTGGCATTGGTGAATCGCTTGTAGGCGCCGGTCGGAATGCCGAACTCGGTGCAGAGCGCCTTGGTAAACCCCTTGGAGCTTTCGAGCTGCGCCGGGATCTTGTTCGGCCCGAACGCCTTGATGCCGGCCGCGGTGAGGTCATCGACGATGCCGGCCGCCAGCGGCGTCTCCGGCCCGACCACCACGAGCTCAACCTTGTTCTTTTTGCAGAAGTCGATCACGGCCGCATGGTCGGCGACATCAAGCGCCACGCATTCCGCCTCGCGCGCGATGCCGGCATTGCCGGGCGCGCACCAGAATTTGGTCACCAGGGGAGAGGCCGCGATTTTCCACGCCAGGGCATGTTCGCGGCCGCCGGAACCAAGCAGGAGAATGTGCATCGCAGGCTCGAAATGAGGGGTTTTGCTGGGGCCGGAGGTCGCACGAATCGGGGTGGGGCTCAAGGGGGATGGGGGCGGGGTCTCCGGCATTCGTCGAACGGCTACCAGCGGGCGATCTCGACGCCTACGATGCACGACCGGAGGTTTGCCCTAGTCGCATCAACCTTGCGGCATCTCTTCGGGGCGCAAGATCGCTCTACGGATAGACCTATAGTCGTCAGGCGGGACCTCATTAATGTAAACGCCGAGGTCGCCCTGAAATAGCCCAGCCGGGGCTCTCGATGTGTTGATGAGATCGACGTAGCAGCCGTAGTCGATCTTGAAGACGTCATATCGCTTACCCGGCTCGGAATTCGACGAAATGCTTTTCTTTAATAGATGCAGCAGCCTTGCGTCGTAGAGTTGCTCGATGCGTATGTCGGTCGCCCCCGACGGAAACAAGAAGGCGCGGGTTTTGCGTTGGCCGATTACCTCATCGATCACATAACTGAGCACGCTGGCTAGTGCAGGGTTGGTCTTCGTGACCGACATCTTATCCTGCCGGTACCATTCGCTCGCAGCCTTCCTAACGTCTTCGACGGAGATAAGCCGACCGAAGGAAATTTTCGCCATCATTGCTGCGAGGTTGAGTGCGTCGCGAGGCACGCCCTCGATAGCGCGTACGAATTCTTGAAAAGCGGTAACCTGCGTGAATACGGCCGACAGCAGTTTGTCCGGCGTGTCGATAGCAGGGTCCGCCTTATCGCTCACGCTGTAGTGCTTAAAAATTAGCCTACGGAAGAATTCCGTCGCGCGCTGCTGGTCCACGTCGTAGACGACAAAATCGTCCAGATTGGTATCCGCAGTGACATCCGCTCCGATTTCGATGCCCAAGATACCACCCTGCGGAAGGTTCTCGGCAAACCTCGAACGGTGCTCGATGGCTCCGATCTTTACAATGACACGTTGCTGAGGAAGTACGGTTCGACGCAACAAATCAGCCAGATACGGCTGAAGATCGGATGGTATTTCGCTCCACTCGTCAATCAGCAGCCAGATTCTAGGAGAGCCGAGAATTTCGATCAGACCGGACAGTGACGTTTGCAACGTGCCGAAATCAATGCTCGCCACAGGCGCGCCTGAGAACTTCTGTCTAAAGGACCCGCTACCCGTATTTTTATCGCCTGCTCCAATCGATAGCCTCGGCTCCTTCTGAAGTTCAAAAGAGGCGTTGCGCGCGGTCTCTGTAGTTTGGGCGCTGGTGCGCTCTTCCTCAATGCTTCCACGAACCTCAACATTACGCAGCGACCGGCCGAAGTCGTCGAGGCGCATGGTAATCTGTTCCGCGTTCCCACCCTTATCGATGCTATTTAGGGCAATCTGAGTGAGTTCAAGCTCAAGCCCTTCAAGAACATCAACCAGCAGGCGCGTGGCTCTCTCAGGTAAGCTACGCTGTGCGTCGGAATAAATCGAACCATTTGACCCAACGGTACGCAGATCAATATAGATCGCCGCATCGCCTCCTGCGCTGATGCTATCTGCCAAAAATTTGAGAGCGTGCGTTTTGCCAGTCCCTCGGCGGCCATACAGAACCTGATGGTTCTTGCTTGATAGCTGAATGAAGAGCGGCTCCGCGTCAACGAATGTTCTCGCGAGAATTTCCTGCGACAACTTTTCGGCGCGGCGGTCGAACTGAATGAAAGCCGCTTGTATGGCTTTGATGTGATCAACGTCCGACGGGGTATCGCTCATCTTTGTACCTGCCAAGGCAAGGTCGATTCAAATCCCCCTTTTCGACTTGGCATCAGATCGCCTCATCATGTCCATAATAGTCAACATAGACCGTGCCGATCGTTTTCCCAACGTTATCCTTCAAGTCGTGATGTCCAGATTCAAGCTCATCCTTTTCAAGTGAGTCCGCTAGCCGGCGAAGTGCATCAGCCGCCCATTTATTCAGCGTTGCGTCATTAGGGCCTTGCAGGTCCATTTCCACATCGCACTTGAGACAGGGAACTATGCCGTCGTCATGGTTATCGTCCATCGCACCGCTCGTGCTTTTAGCTTGGGATATCGAATGCTAATGTTTAGCGGCAAGCGTCGCAAGCGAGGAACGAGATGCATTTGGTCCGACTAGGAAAATCGCCGTTCGACAGGGAAGAGCATGACGTGGCCCGGAACGAGGAGCGCAGTGCGGTAGAAGTGCGCTTTCTTGGCCCTGAAAACACAAGCGACTTCCGTCTCGATGTGACTTGGGAGGACGTAGAACGCTTGATCGTCGAATTCGCGGCGATGAAGAACCACGATGCGCTGTTTCTGGTGCACGCCAAAAACCTGGCTATCGCAGCGCGGCGTGCAGGATGGTCGCCTCAAACTCCAAACTGAGACGGCGCCGGACCCCCTCATCCTAACGAGGATACATCTACCGTCCTCGCTGCCCTCTACAACAAAGGGGAGAGGGCAGAATAAGCGGCATCGCAGAACTACCCCTGCTTCCCCGCAATGATCTCCTGCAACGTCGCCACATGCCGCGCAAACGCTCCGCGGCCCGCCGCCGTAACCGTCACCGTCGTCTGCGGCTTCTTCCCCACGAACGCCTTCTCCACCGAGACATAGCCGGCCTTCGCCAGCGTCTCGATATGCGCGCCGAGATTGCCGTCGGTGGCGCCGGTCAGTTTCTTGAGGCGTGCGAATTCGAGGCCTGACGCGACCGGCAGTGCGTTCAGGGCTGCCATGATCTTCAGCCGCAAGGGCTGATGAATGATGTCGTCGAGCTCGGCCATCAGATGCGCCGCATCCAGAGGCCCCCGACGATCAGGCCGCCGCCGTTGACGAAGGCCATCCAGAGCGGAAAGGCGTCGCCGATCCAGAAGAAGCCGATCAAGGTCAGCGCAATGATGCTGAGGCCGATGGCGACGAAGGCGGTGCCGAACCAGAGACCGGCCATCGTGTAGAACAGCATGAAATAGATCGGCCAGAACGCGCCCAGCTCGCGCGGGCCGAAATGACCGAGCACGCTGGTGCAGATGTTGCCGAACGCGAAGAACAGCGCGAACACCAGCACGAGCCTGACGTCGAAGGCTGCAGCCTGGGGTCGCGACGGCGTGAGCAACCGGGTTGCGATCAGGCCGCCGACGCCGAGGACATCAACGATTGGCCACGCGTACGTTGCGTAACGCGGCCATGCCCAAGTCACCAGGTTGCCGGCGAACACCAGCACGCCCCACCACAGCGCCGCGATGCTGGCGAGCTCATAGAGCTGCGATTGCTTCACGCGCTGGACGATATCGTCGATATCGGCGAGTGCTGCGGAGGCTTCCTTGCTGTCGATCATGACTTCCCTTTCAGTCCCCCGGGGCGATCGCATTGAAGTGCTGGATGTAGCGGCGCCGGCGGTGGGCCCCCTCGCCCGCTTGCGGGTCGCGACGAGCTTCGCTCGCGCTGAGAGCGTTGGGGATGCTCGGGCCACAAACTCGTCATGCCCGGGCTTGTCCCGGGCATCCACGTTCTTCGTGCTGCGGGAAAGGTCGTGGATGGCCGGGACAAGCCCGGCCATGACGTCGGGGAACGGCCTGAGCAAATCTTGGAATGGTCATCTGCGATTACCCTGTCACCAACGCGGCGCGTCATGACTGGCTCGCGCCCCGCATCGCCACATCCTCCGCGATCGCATTGACCGCCTTCGGCTGGGTGACCATGCCCATGTGGTTGACGCCGTCGATGATCTTGACGTCGATATCAGGCTTGATGGCCTGCACGGTCTCGGCATATTTGGCTGAGATCATCATCTCATCCTCCGCGCCGCCGAAGATCGTCATCGGATGCGTCACGGCCGGCAGGTCGAGACGATAGCCGCGCGTGGCGAAGTTGCGCATCAGGCGGTCGGAATAGGTCGCGGTGAGAATCCGCTCCGAATTCGCAGGCACGGCGAAGGCGAGCACCGGAAGCTGCGCGCAGCAATCGATGCCGAGCTTGCGCAATGCTGTCAGCCCGATGAAGCGCGGGATATCGGCATTGGCCCAGCCGCCGGAATGCGCGACGTTGGTCGGCGCGTCATAGCCGAGATAGGGCGCGACCAGAACGGTGCGGACGAACAGGTCCTGCACGATCGGCGTCGCGGCGATGCGCAGCGAGAAGCCGGCGCCGGCGGAGTGACCGACGAGCGTGAGCGGCAGATCCGGCGCGCTCTTGCGGACATGGGCGACGAAATCGACGAGGTCGTCCTCGAGCTGGCCGACATAGCCGATATCACCATGCGTGCCCGAACCGCCGTGGCCGCGCGTATCCAGCGCCCAGGTCTCGACGCCATGTGCTGATATCGCCGCCGTCAGCGCGTGATTGACCGTGCCGGAGGAGCCGGACGAGCCGTGGATGAAGATGGCGCCGCGGTCGGTCGCGGCTCCCTTCGCCGCATAATGGCGGAAGCCGAGCCAGGTGCCATCGCGGGCCTGGAAGCGCTCGAGCGGCGGCAGTGTCGACCAGTCGATGCCTTTGACGGACTCCGAGACCGAACGCATCTCCGGCGGCCGCTGCAGCGGCGTCGCGATGAGGGCGGTGAAGATCAGCGCAACGGCGCCGACCGCGCACAGACCCCATTTGAGCAAGCCCAGTGCACCTCGCAGCAAACGCATCGCCATGGTCGCAACTCCCTGACCAGATCGTTAATAGATAACTCTATAATGCAGAGTACTCTTGCATTCAAGTCCCGGATTGGCGCTGTCAGGCGAAAATCCTTAACGTCGGGCCTGACCCCAAAATGCCGAATCGATTGCAGATGCCGCCTGCGGAACAACTCAATAACGCGCCCGAATTCACCGTTTCCGAGCTCTCCCACTCCCTGAAACGGACGGTGGAGGACACCTATGGCCATGTCCGGGTCCGCGGCGAGATCTCCGGGTTCCGCGGCGCCCATTCCTCCGGCCATTGCTATTTCGCGCTCAAGGACGAGAGCGCCAAGATCGAGGCGGTGATCTGGAAGGGCGTGCACGGCCGCATGCGCTTCAAGCCCCAGGAGGGGCTCGAGGTGATCGCCACCGGCAAGCTCACGACCTATCCGGGCTCCTCGAAATACCAGATCGTCATCGAGGCGCTGGAGCCGGCCGGCATCGGTGCGCTGATGGCGCTGATGGAAGAGCGCAAGAAGAAGCTCGCCGCCGAAGGCCTGTTCGACGAGGCGCGCAAGCAGCTGCTGCCGTGGTTGCCGGAGGTGATCGGCGTGGTGACCTCGCCAACCGGCGCCGTCATCCGCGACATCCTGCATCGGCTGGAGGACCGCTTTCCGCGCCGCGTGCTGGTGTGGCCGGTGAAGGTGCAGGGCGAAGGCTCGGCCGAGCAGGTTGCGGCCGCGATCCGCGGCTTCAACGCGCTGCCCGAAGGCGGCAAGATTCCGCGGCCCGACGTGCTGATCGTCGCGCGCGGCGGCGGCTCGCTGGAGGATCTCTGGTCGTTCAACGAGGAGATCGTGGTTCGCGCAGCAAGCGAGAGCATGATCCCGCTGATCTCGGCGGTGGGTCACGAGACTGATATCACGCTGATCGACTTCGTCGCCGACAAGCGCGCGCCGACGCCGACGGCGGCCGCCGAAATGGCAGTCCCCGTGCGCAGCGAATTGTTCGTCGAGGTCGCCGATCTCGGACGCCGCACCCACGCCTACTGGATGCGCGCGCAGGAAAGCCGCCGCAACGAGCTGCGCGCGGCCGCACGCGCGCTGCCGTCGGCCGGCGACCTGCTGGCGATCCCGCGACAACGGCTGGATTCGGCAGGTGGCGCCCTGCCCCGCGGGCTGAAGGCGAACA
>JAEWHT010000199.1 GCA_023387695.1 Pseudomonadota bacterium
GGATGGTCTCGATCACGTTCTCGCAGTTCAGCGCCGCGAGCTTGGCGCGGATGTTGCGGATGTGGCTGTCGATGGTGCGGTCGGAAACCTGGATGTTGAGCTGATAGGCCGCGCGCATCAGCTGCTCGCGGTTGAACACCGAAGTCGGCCGGGTCAGGAACGCGCGCAAAATGCCGAACTCGATCGCGGTCAGCTTCAGCTGCGTGCCCGAGAAGGATGCGACATGCTGCTCGGGATCGATCAGCAGCCCGCCTTGCGACAGCGCAGCCGGCCCCGCCTTAGCTTCGCCATTGCGTGGGGCCAGACGGCGCAAGATGACGTTGACCCGCGCCACCAGCTCGCGTGGGCTGAACGGTTTTGTGACGTAGTCATCGCCGCCGATCTCGAGGCCAAGCACGCGGTCAATTTCTTCGTCCCGCGCCGACAGGAAAAGGATCGGCACGTCGGACGACTTGCGAATCTCTCGGCAGACATCGAGGCCATCGAACTCGGGCATGCCGATGTCGAGCACGATCAGATCAGGCTTGTCGGCGGCAAAGCGGAGAAGCGCCTCCTTGCCGTCGCGGGCCTCGATCACGTCCATGCCGGCCTTCTTCAAGGCGACGCGGATGACCTCGCGGATGTGGCCCTCGTCGTCGACGATGAGAATGCGATGCGCCAAGAGATTCTCCACTCACCCGGCCGGCTGGCTGCCGGAGCCGCTTTTCGCTTCGGCATCCAGCCTGCGTTGCAGCCGCCATGTCCGAAAGCCCCAGGCCCGCCAGACCATGTCCAGGCGCTGCGTTTCTACAAGGCGATCGTGGCATCCAACAAGAGCGCTGTCGGCGCGAACCTGCATCATACTCTCAATGGCCGGCAAAGCCTGTGGTCCGAGCTGAGCGAGATAGCGGGTGTCGATCGGCATGCCTCTGCCCGAAACCTCTCGGCTGTGCGCAACATTGTAGTCTGCAATGAACGCGTCAAAGTTCACCAGCGAGCAGATATACATGACCATCGTTAACGTGATCAGGTTAGCGCCGACCAGCCACCGGTTGGACCGGTTGAGTGCGATACGGGTGACGATCAGGATCAGCCCCAGCGCCACCAGCCCCATCCAGATGAAGGCCGCGATGCGCCAGTAGGTCAGCATGTAGACGTCCACGTAGAGATCGAGGCGGAGGATGGAGGAGGCGACCAGGAGCACGTTCTGCCCGACCCAGAGATAGACCAACGGGCGGATCACGGTGGATTTCTCGGCCGGTCCGCCCGGACGCATCGCGACCAGCACGAAGGCGGCTGCGAGCAGCGCGGTCGCGATCAGCGGATATGCGCCCCGGTGCGCATAGCCGGCGTAAGTCATGCTGGCCGGCAACGCCACATGTCCCCAGAGATAGAGGCCATCGAGTACGGTTTGCGCCGCGAACAGCAGGTTGAACAGGATCAGCGACCGCAGAATCGTCGAGGGGCCCAGGAACTCGGCCGAGATCATGGGCGCCTCGGCCGGGAGCGGCGGCGGCACGGGACCATCGGCGACGGTCGCCGTGACCACCTTCTTGCGACGCCAACGCACATGGATGAACGGCCAGACCAGCGCCAACATCATGGTCCAGAACAGCACGCGCGGGATGCTCACATAGTGGAATATAACTTTTGGATTGAGCAAGGACACCCATTGCTCGATCACCGGATTGGCCGCCGCGAATAGTGCGACGAAGACTGTGCCTAGTGCGGCCGGCAGCAGCCAGAGCGCGATGCCTCGGGTGAAAGCCGACATGTTGAAGATCTGAAGGGCATTGAGGAAGAATCTGAAGGGGCCCAACAGGACGAAGTTGCGCAGCGCCCGGAGGCGGTCCGCGAGGCCGGTCGTCTCCGGATTGGTGGTGAGCAACATGGCGATGAGGAGTGCGACGACCAGGATCAAGAAAGACAGCGTGTTGAGTTCTTCGATGGCGGGCGCCAGGCCTGCGACGAGAATAGCTGCGCCGAGCATGGCGCGTTGCGGATTGAGGGATGGGTGATTGAAGAGCACCGACACGCAAACCGTCGCGATCACAAAGAGCGCCAGAGATAGCCCGATCCGTTCGCCATAAAACAGCCAGTCGGCGAGCGTGGCCAGCAGCACTGCAAAACCGACCCTAGCCGGAATCGAGGAAGGCCTAGTCGGCTGGATCTCCGCGGCGATCGTCGTAGCGAGGCTTGTCATGTCGAAAGCACCTTTCGTGATGGGTGGCATCACGAAATCTGCACGGCGCATGTGCAGGAACCGGGATCATCGTCTGCACGGTTTCAGGAGTCTTTTGCAGATTTCGTGCAGGCGCGCTTTTGGCTCTCGCGTAGCGCAAATCGTCTTGATAGGTGCGAAGCATCCGCCACTCCTCGGACGTGATGCATCATGCGCCTTCTCCGTCGTACCGGCCTCATCCTCCTCTGGCTTGCCGCGCCTCTCGTCGTATTTGCGGCCGCGAACAAGAACGATCCCTATTTGGTCCCACTGCGCGGCGCCGGAAACATCGCACTTGTCGTTGCAAGCATCGCGATCGTCGTCGGCCTGATGCGCAAAGGGCGTTGGCATGGCCTGGTCGGCAAGTTGCTCGTCATGCTCTGGTGCCTGCCGCCAATGCTGATGGCGGTAGCGCATCTCAGCTTCGAGCTACGCAAGCACGATGTGCTTAGCGCTGATGTGACCGAGGCGCGTCAGCTCGGGCCTCACTTCATGGTCGGCTATTCCTCATTCGCAGAAGTCGCGCGTCTCGCCGAGCAGGGATTGATCGGCGGCGTCTATGTGACCCGGCACAACATCCGTGGCCGATCGATCGAAGCCTTACGCGCCGAGATCGCGGCGCTTCAGGACAAGCGGCGCGTATCCGGATTGCCGCCGCTGATTGTCGCCGCCGATCAGGAGGGCGGTATCGTCGGCCATCTCGCGCCGCCGCTAACGAAGGTACCGGCGCTCGCCACGCTCACCGGGCTTGCCCCTGACGACCAGCAGATCAGGGCCGAAGAATTCGGCCGCATTCACGGGCGCGAGCTTGCCAATCTTGGCGTCAATCTCAATCTCGCCCCGGTGCTCGACCTGAAGCCGCCCCAGCGGCGCAATCGCCTCGACTTCCATACGTTGATCGGCCAGCGCGCGATTGCCACTGATCCGGTGGTCGTCAGCACGATTGCGAGTGCCTATGTGCGCGGCCTGGAAGAGTCCGGTGTCGGCGCGACACTCAAGCACTTTCCCGGCATCGGACGCGTGCGCACCGATACCCATCATTTCAGCGCCAACCTCAACACGCCGGTCAGGGAGTTGGAAGCCACCGACTGGTTACCGTTCCGCGAGGTGCTGTCACAGTCGCACAGCGCGCTGATGGTCGGCCATGTCACGCTCTCGGCTGTCGATCCCGATCGTGCCGCCTCGCATTCGAAGGCCGTCGTCCAGGGGATCATCCGCGATAAGTGGAAATATCAGGGCGTCGTGATGACCGATGATCTCGTGATGGGCGCGATCTATCAGCACGATGTCTGCAAGGCCGTGGTTGAAGCCGTCAACGCCGGCGTCGATGTCTTGCTGGTTGCCTATGATGGCGCGCAATTCTACCGGATCTTTGGATGCGCTCTCGATGCTTCGCGGCAGGGCAAGCTTGATGCATCGATACTCCGTGCGAGCAAGGCCCGGCTGGAGCGACACTTTTCGATCGAGCAGGCGCGGGCAAATTCAACCGCCGTCCGCGTCGTCGAGAAGAATCAGCCCTTGGCAAACTGGCGATAATCCGGCTCGCGATGAAACCAGAATTCGTAACCTGAGACACCCTTCTGCATGGCGACGTCGTGGATCGGCTGGTTGAGCGGGATGACGGGCACGTCGCGCATGCAAAGCGCGATGAAATCCTTCACGGCCTTGTCGTACTCGGCCGCATCCGTCGTGAAGCGTGCCTTGTCGATCAGCGCATCCATCTCCTTGTTCTGGTACGAGGAGATGTTGAAGATCGAATTGTTACCGTGGAAATTCCAGTAGAAGTAATACTCGGGATAATCGAGCCAGCCACTGAAACGGTTGAGCGCGAGCGGTAGCTCCTTCTTGTTCAGCGTGGTTCGCCAGTTGGCCCCCGGAATTTTCTCGATCGACGCCTTGATACCGATCTTGGCGAGGCTCTCCTGGATCAGGATGGCGGTCGGCTCGCCGACGGTGGCGGTGCCCGTGTCGAGCGACAGCGTCGTCTCCAGTCCGGATTCAAAGCCGGCCTCCTTCATCAGCGCCTTGGCCTTGTCGAGATCGGTGACATAGGGGGACGGCTGCGGCCACACCGGCTTTGCAACATCGGCGGCGCCGCCATACATCGGAACGGCGCGTCCGAAGAAGGCGCTGCTCTGGATTTGCTCGTAAGGCATGGCCCAGGCAATGGCCTGGCGCAGCTTGGCATTGTCGAACGGCGGCTTTGCCGTGTTCAGCGCGATGTACCAGAGCGCGTTGGGGATCGGCACGCCTGAGACCTTGACCTTGCCCTCCTTGATGATCTGCTCGAAATCGCGCGGTGCGAAGCCGCTCGACAGGTCCGCATCGCCCCGCTCCAGCATGGCGCGACGCGTTCCGGCCGAGGGGACGTCGCGCGCGATCACACGCTTCACTTTCGGCAACGGACCACTCTTCCAGTCGTCGAAGCGCGCCAGCACGGTTTCGCTGCCGGGCTTCCAGCTCTCGATTTTGTAGGCACCTCCACCGGCCTCGTTGTTCCTGAGCCAGGCCAGCGCCCAGGGGTCTTCGGCGGTCGCGTTCTTCTTTGCGAGTTCGGAATTGATGATGAAGGGGACGACGACAGCGACGTTAAACAGCAGCATCTTGTCCTTGCGGACATAATCAATGCGGAAGGTGTGGTCGTCGACGACCACAAACTGCTCGGGTTTTTCGAGCGACCCCGCCGACATCTGGAAGGTCGGGAAGCCGCCGACCTTAACCGCGCGATCGAATGACCATTTGACGTCCTTGGCCGTAACCGGCGTGCCATCGTGGAATTTGGCGTCCTTGCGAAGCTTGAAGGTGCAGGACATACCGTCGGCTGCCACCTCCCAACTTTCGGCGAGCTCGGGCGCGAGCTTTTCGCGGTCGTAAGACAGCGTGCCGTCGGGCAACGTCTTCGAGGCATAGGAGAGGAGGCGGTCGTAGCAATTCCAGGATAGGCCGTTCACGGTCTGATTGGAGCCAACGCCTTGCATGTCGAGCGAGTTCGGGCCGAGCTCCTGCACCACCAGCAGCGTCTCGCTGCGTGCTTGGGCCGAGGCAAAACGCGGCAGCGCCGTCATCCCAGCCGCGCCGAGACCGCCGAGCAGGACGTTGCGGCGGTTCAGATCAAACGACGATGGGCTCATGAATGCCTCCTTAAGAGCGATTTGCTAGTCAAAGAGGCAAAGCGCATGCCATCGGCCGCGCTTCACGACGTCGCATGTTGTGCGAGCGGCGCTGCTAGGGCGTCACGGCTCCGCGTGGCACCGCGCGCGGAGCCTTCAGCTCTTTCCAGGTCGAGTTGGCGACATGCACCGGCGAGAACGCCGGGCGTTCGACATAGTGCCCGTCGCCCGCTTCGGCCCGCAGATCGCCGTCCTTCCAGACGATACGCCCGCGCGAGAGCGTTGCGGCTGCGCCGCCGGTGCAGGCGAAACCTTCGAATACGTTGTAATCGATCCGGCTCATCTGCCGCTTCGCGCTGATCGTCTTGCTTGCCTTGGGATCCCACACGACGAGATCAGCATCCGAGCCGACGGCGACCGCGCCCTTGCGCGGATAGATGTTGAGGATGCGGGCGATATTCGCCGAGGTCACTGCGACGAACTCTTCCTTCGTCAGCCGCCCCGTGGCGACGCCCGCGGTCCACAGCAGCGCCAGGCGATCTTCGAGGCCGCCGGTGCCATTCGGGATCTTTCTGAAATCGTCGAGGCCGAACCGCTTCTGTTCGGTGGTGAACGCGCAGTGATCGGTGGCGACCACTTGCAGCGAGCCGGACTGCAAGCCGGCCCAAAGGCTGTCCTGATGCGACTTGTCGCGGAACGGAGGCGACATCACGCGTTGGGCGGAATGATCCCAGTTCTTGTTCTGATACTCGCCCTCATCGAGCAAGAGATGCTGGATCAGCGGCTCGCCATAGACGCGCTTTCCCGCGGCGCGTGCCCGCGCAATCGCCTCATGGGCTTCGCGGCAGCTGGTGTGGACGATGTAGACCGGCGTACCCGTCATGTCGGCGATCATGATGGCGCGATTGGTGGCTTCGCCTTCGACCTCCGGCGGCCGCGAATAGGCGTGGCCCTCGGGGCCGGTGACGCCGCGCGCGATCAGCGCTTCCTGCATCAAGGCAACGACGTCGCCATTCTCGGCGTGTACCACAGGCATCGCGCCGAGATGGGCGCAGCGCGCAAACGAATTGTAGAGCTCGTCATCGTTCACCATCAGCGCGCCCTTGTAGGCCATGAAGTGCTTGAAGGTGTTGATGCCGTAGGTTTTGACCACGGTCTCCATCTCGTCATAGATCTGCTTGGACCACGACGTCACGGCCATGTGGAAGCCGTAGTCGGTCGCCGCCTTCTCGGATTTGTGCCGCCACTCCTGATAGGCCGCGAGCATCGACTGGCCGGGATCGGGCAGGCAGAAATCCACCACCATGGTGGTGCCGCCAGTCAGCGCCGCCTTCGTGCCGGATTCGAAATCGTCGGCGGTGACGGTGCCCATGAACGGCATTTCGAGATGGGTGTGCGGATCGATGCCGCCCGGAATGATGTAGGCGCCGCCGGCGTCGAGGATCTCCGCCCCCGTCGGCGCGGCGATCGATGCACCGATCGCGACGATGGTGTCGCCTTCGATCAGCACGTCCGCCCGGCGCGAATGATCATGATTGACGACAGTGCCGCCGCGGATGAGGAGGGACATGGGAGCTCCGAAAGGAGGGGGAGAGGAAGGAACACGGCGAAAGCTAAGCGCGCCCGTCGTGATGCGACAGGCGAAATTTTAGTCAGCTGCGTCCTCTCGGCCTCTACGCTGCCCGCGCGATCAATCCGTCGATCATCGCGCGCACGAGGCCGGCAATCTCCTTGCGCAGTGCCGGCAGAGGCACGGCGACCAGCTTCTGCTCCAGCCCAAGCGCAACCATGCCATGCACCGCGGAGAACAGGCTGCGCGCGGTGATGCCGAGCTCATCGGGACTACGTTTTGGAAACAGCGCGGCGAGCGGCGCGTAGATGTGGCGGAACAACTGCATCTGGTCGTCGATCGACCAGTCGGGGACAATCTTGTCGGCCTCCATGCGATGCTCGAACAGCGCGCGCCAGAGCTGCAGATTCTCTGCAGCGAAATCACAATAGCCAATGGCGATGCGAACCAGCGTCTCCTGTGGAGCGAGGGTGCCGGCGTTCTCCGCTGCGCTGAGTGCCTCATCGAGCCGGTGCAGCGTGCGCGAGCCGACACGCAGGATCAGCTCATCCATATCGGCGACGAGATTGTAGACCGCGCCGTTGGCGCAGCCGATCTCGCGGGCGAGATCGCGCGTCTTCAGACCGGCCAATCCCCGTTCGGCGATCATTCGCTCCGCCGCCATGATCAGATCTTGGCGCAATTTCTCTCGACGTTCCAGGGCTTTAGACATTTGTTAACCAAAATCGTGAGCGTTGCTCAAATTTATCTTGAGCGACGCTCAAGATATGCTACAAAGCATTTGTGAGCAACGCTCATATCAGGGAGCAAGCAATGTTCAAGACCGTCGTCACACTTTTTCGCGGTAGCATGGCCGCAGCCGGCGAGGAGCTGGAGGACCGTACGGCTCTTCTGATCCTCGACCAGCAGATGCGCGATGCGGCCGCGGCCGTCGAGCGCAGCAAGCGAACGCTGGCGCTGGCGATCGCGCAGGACCAGCAGGAAGGCCGCAAGCTCGAGGCGACCGTCGCACGGATCGCTGATCTCGAGATCCGCGCCGTGGCGGCTCTCGATGGTGGCCGCGAGGACCTCGCCAAGGATGCGGCCGAAGCCATCGCCGGTCTCGAGGCTGATCGCGACGCGGCGCTGACGGCGCGGGCGCTGTTCGCGACCGAGATCGCCCGTCTGAAGCGCCATGTGGCTAACGCGCAGGCCCGCATCACCGAGCTCGATCGCGGCCGCCGTGTCGCCCGCGCCTCAGAGGCGGTGCGCTCGCTCCGCCGCAGTGGCATCGAGGCGGCTCGCCCTTACGAATCCACGCTGCCGGAAGCGGAGAGCACTTTGCGACGCCTGCGCGATCGTCAGATCGAAGCCCAGGCCGCCGATGACGCGCTGGTCGAGCTCGATGCGGCCACCGGTCCGCTCGCCACCGCCGAGAAACTCGCCGAGCAGGGCTTTGGCCCCCGGCTCAAGACAACCGCGGACGACGTGCTCGCGCGGTTGAAGTCCAAGCGCGCACCGACTGCCTGATCTCAAGCCCACTCTTCATCAGAACCAACAGGAGACGACCATGAACCAGAACGGCCAACCCCACAGCGGCGCCTGGGTGACCTTCACTTACGCGTCCTTCGCAGCTTCCGCCTTCCTCGTTTCTCTCGGCGTTTTCTTCCTGCCGATCGACCTCTGGATGAAGGGCTACCTCACCATGGGCATCGTGATGCTCATCCAAACCTGCGTCACTTTGACCAAGACCGTGCGCGACAATCACGAAAGCAGCCGGATGGTGAACCGTATCGAGGACGCCAAGGCCGAACGGCTGCTGATGGAGGTCTCGAAGGCTGCGTAAGCAGAGAACCGTGTCAGAGCGGGGCGGCGGATGCAGGAGCGTCCGCCGCTTTCGCGCTTTTCCGGTCATTTGCAACGTAACCCGAAAGATATCCTTTACCCTGCAACCGGCGCGCGAAATGACACTCATCGCTCCTTAATCGCCGTGGGCGAGAAACCCTTCCGATCATGGACAGGCGGGCATGGCAGTCGTAGAGAGCAAACGGAGCTGGCAACATCTGCCTGAGGCTGTCCAACGCCTGCGCAGCTACACGTCGTTCTGGCTCAAAGCCTTCGCTCAGCCTGCCATCGATCTGTCCTTGCGCACCCATCCCGGGCACGTGACCCGAATTGTCGAGAGCCCCGGGCTGTCGCTGTCGCATGACGAGCTGGAACACTTGGTCGCGCAGCTCCGCACCGTCGCAGCCAAGACGCTGCCGGCCGATGAGCTGACTTACGGCATCTTCTCCGGTGCGCGTGAGCGCCTCTCGCGCGCCATCGTCACCCTGATCTCCGAGGAAGAGAGCGGACGCCCGATCGCGTTCAACGCGCTGTCAGTGATGCAGGTCGAGCTCGATGGCGCGCCCGTCGACGTCACCCATCTCGGCCTCGTGATGGTCGATCCCGATGCGCGCGGGCAGGGGCTGTCCTGGGTGCTTTATGGCTTGACCACGCTGGTGCTGTTCCTGCGCGACGGCCTGCGCCCGCGCTGGATCTCCAATGTCACGCAGGTTCCGTCAGTCGTCGGCATGGTCAGCGAGACCTTTTCCGACGTTTATCCGTCGCCGCGCCCCGAAGCGCGGCAAAGCTTCGCACATCTCCAGCTCGCTCGCGGCATCATGCGACAGCATCGCAGGGTGTTCGGTGTCGGCGCTGACGCTGGCTTCGACGAGAGCCGCTTCGTCATCACGGATGCCTATACCGGGGGCTCAGACGCGCTGAAGAAGACCTTTGAAGAGGCGCCGAAACATCGTGACCCGCAATATGCCGAGTTCTGCGCCCGCGAACTGAACTACGAGCGCGGCGACGATGTCCTGCAGGTCGGCCGCATCGACCTGGCCGCTGCGCGGGCTTATCTGTTCGAGCAGGTGCCGCATCGGTCGCTGCCCGGCCTGTTCGTGGCGTCGCTCCTTCTTGGACTGCAGCGACTGGTGCTGCCGGTCGTCCATTGGCTCGATGACAGCAGGAGTTTTGGCACGCTGCGGGCGCGACAGGGCAACGGCCGATGACATCAGCCGTGATTGCCTCCGCGATCGTGAATATCTGCGCTGTGATCGGGCTCGGGATCGCCATGCTCGCGCTCTACCGCCGCGATGCGCGCAGTCCGCTGACACTGCGTTTCGTGATCGCGCTCGGCATCGTCGCGCTGTTATTTCTGGTCCGTAGCGTGGCGTGGTTGACCGGGAGCAGCTTGCTCGACGATCTCTCGGTGATCCCAGCAGCTGCCATTCCCTTCGGCGCGCTGATCGTGACCGAAGGCATGCTGCGGCGGCACGCGCCCCGCGTCCTCAAGCTTGTCGTGATCATCGGCGCCGTTGTGCTCGGTCTCGGCGGCGCGCTCGGGCTTGGTCATTTTGACACGCCTTACGCCATCGCGCTGGCATTGTTCCAACTCGGCGGCTTTGCCGCCTGCGCAGTTCTGCTCGCGACACGGGATCGGGGCTCGCTGATGGCCTCCGAGAACCGCGGCATCGAGCGCATGACGATCGGCGCGATCATCGTGCTGCCGTTCATCGTCACCGACTTTACGGCATTGATGCCTGATATGCCGGTCAAGCTCGGCGCGCTCGGGGCGCTGCTCGTCGTGACTGCCGTCCTGATCGCCGGCAGCAGCGCTGAAGCCCGCTGGCACGGCGTGCTGTTGACGATATTGCGACTTGGAAGCGCAGTTTTGCTCGGGCTTGCCGCTGCCTTCGTTGCGCCCGATGCCGACGCGGCCCAGATCGCCCGCTTCTGTGCGGTGGCTGTCGCGGGCGTGCTAACGATCGGGTTGATGACCGATACGCTGCGGGCCTATCTCGAATCCCGCACGCCGGGCATGCTGAGCTCGGTTGCAGTGTCGTCGGCCACCACGCGCGACCAGCTCATCGCCGAATTGCTGCGTCATCCGCTGTTCGAGAGCGCACGACGTTTTCGCGAGGATGATCTCGCCGCCTACGACCCGCTTCTCCTGCGCAACCGGCTCGCGACGCACCGCGTGCTGCGGAGGTCGGGCGCACCTTGGGGGCATCCGTCGGCAGATCCCGCTGTCGAGCGGCTGGTGTCGCTACTGGCTGCGGGAAACGCGACGCATCTCGTGGTGCTTTCGTCCGATCCCGTCGACATCCTCGTGCTCGCGGTGCCCGTGATCTCCGCCGATCCCGCGACAGAGACCGCGATTGCGCTGGTGCAGCGGATCCTGATCATGGCGGATGCAGGCGCGCCTGCCTGACCTCATATCGCGCCTGCGAAATGCAACCGAGCCATGACGGATCGCGCACGTCTGCGCCCTTGCGCGTTGCTACCAGCCAGCGCACTCTGCGCAGGCGGTGCGGAGAATGCCGCCAATAAAGATGGCCCGAGGAAGCATCCATGGCGGTGACGCGGATCGACTGCGATATCCACCCTGCGGTTGGTGGCACGCGAACGACGCTGCTGCCTTACCTGAACGATCACTGGAAAGAGCAAGTGGTGAGCCGCGCCATTGATGGCCTCGATCTCACCTCCTATCCGCCGAGCATGCCTTTTTCAGGCCGCGCCGACTGGCGACCGACTAATGGCACCAAGCCGGGCTCTGATCTCGCCATGGTGCAGAAGGGCGCCTTCGACCAGCTTGGCGCTAGCCACGCCATCCTCAACGTGCTCTATGGCGCCCAGGCCGTGTTCGATTCCTACATGGCAGCCGACTTCTGCAAGGCGATCAACGACTGGATCGCAGCTGAATGGCTCTCGCGCGATCCGCGCCTGCGGGCCTCTATCGTGGTGCCGATGCAGGCGCCGGACCTCGCGATCGAGGAGATCGAGCGCCGTGCCGGCGACAACCGCTTTGTGTCGATCCTGGTGCTGGCACAGGGCGAGACGCTGCTGGGCCGGCGGCATTTCTGGCCGGTCTACCAACTCGCGGAGAAATACAAGCTTCCGCTCGCGATCCACGCCGGAACGCAATATCGGCAGGCGCCGAGTTCGGCCGGTTGGCCTTCGCACCGGTATGAATATTACTTCGTCGAGGCCCAGGCGTTTCAGGCGCAGATCCTGAGCTTGATCTATGAGGGCGTGTTCGGCAAGTTTCCGAACCTCAAGGTCGTGCTGATGGAATCCGGCGTGAGCTGGCTGCCGGCCTTCATGTGGCGCGCCAACAAGACCTGGCGCGGGGTGCGCGTCGAGGTACCCTGGGTCGAGCGCGAGCCCGCCGCGATCATCCGCGACAATTTCCGCGTCACCATGCAGCCCTTCGATGCGCCCGGAGACGCCAAAAGCGTCGAGGAGATCATCGACCAGATCGGCTCGGAAAAAATGTTCCTGTTCGCGTCCGACTATCCGCACTGGCAGTTCGACGGCGACGATCCGATCCCGCCGCATCTGCCGAAGAGCATCATTGACAAGATGTGCGTCGACAATCCGCTGGAGACGTTTCCGCGGCTGTCGCTCGCAAACTAACTTGGGAGGTTCGCATGAGTGAAGTCATCGACCGTCCGCTGCGTGACGACGAGAAGCCTGCGACGACCCGGCTGCGCATTGTCGATTGCGATGTGCACCCAAGCCTGAGGTCGACGGACGACCTCAACGAGTTTCTGCCGAAACGCTGGCAACAGCATCTGAAGGAATATGGCAGTCATCTGCGCACGCCCTATCTCTTCACGACGCCATATCCGCGGTCATCGCCGCTGATCGCGCGGCGCGACGCCTGGCCGCCAACCGGCGGAGTGCCGGGCTCCGATCTCGCTTTTATGCAGAAGCAGCATCTCGATCCGCTCGACGTCGAGTTCGGCATCCTGCAGGTTCTCGATCTCTTCATCTTCTCGCAGCAGAACCTCGAATTCGGCGCCGCGATCCAGCGCGCCATCAATGACTGGCAACTGGCGTTCTGGTCGCACCGCGATCCGCGCCTGAAGGCTTCAATCCTGGTTGGACAGGACGGCGTGGATCTCGCGATTGCCGAGATCGAACGCTGTGCGAAGATCGGCGAATACATCCAGATCAACGTTTCGCCGCGCGCCAACGAGCCGCTCGGCCGTCGCCGCTACTGGCCGATCTACGAGCGCGCCCAGGCACTCGATTTGCCGCTCGGCATCCATGTCGGCGGCTATGGCGGTCACGCGCCGACCGGTGGCGGCTGGCCGTCCTATTATGTCGAGGAGCACCAGTCCAACGCCCACACCATCGCGGCGCAGCTCGCGAGCCTGGTGATCGAGGGCGTGCCAGAGCGGTTTCCAAAGTTGAAGTTTGTCTTCATCGAGGGCGGCTTCGGCTGGATTCCGTCGGCGGTCTGGCGGATGGACCAGCATTTCGAGCGTTTCCGGAGCGAGGTGCCGCATCTCAAGCGCAAGCCGTCGGAATATGTCCGCGAAAGCTTCTGGTTCACGACGCAGCCGATCGACGAGCCTGACGAGGCGCGGCATCTGCGCTCGCTGATCGAATGGGTTGGCATCGACCGGCTGCTGTTCTCGTCGGACTATCCACACTGGGACTTCGACGATCCACGCTTCGCCTTCAAGACGCCGCTGACCGAGGCCGAGCGGAAGAAGATCTTCAGCACCAATGCCCGCGCCGTCTACAAGTTCTGAGCGCCGGAGTTCTGAAATAGATATGGCCCGTCACATCGTCGCGCGCACCTCTGAGATCCCGGCCGGCGGCAACAAGGTCGTTGACGTCGCGGGGCGTGACATCGTCGTGTTCCATGTCAACGGCGAGTTCTTTGCGCTGTTGAACCGCTGCCCGCACGAAGGCGCGCCGCTGGAGAAGGCGGCCTGTGTGGCGCGGCTAACCTCGCCCGAGCCGGGCGTCTACGAGCGCTCGCGCGTCGGCGAGATGCTGCGTTGTCCCTGGCACGGCTGGGAGTTCGACATGCGCAACGGGCAGTCCTGGTTCGATCCGAAGCGGGTCAAGATCCGGTCATATCCGGTTGCGGTGGAACGCGGCGACGAATTGCAGAAGGGGCCGTATGTCGCTGAGACATTTCCGGTACATGTCGAAGACTCTTATGTGATTGTCGAGGTCTGAGCCGGCATTGCCGATTGAGATTCAAACGCAAGTGCGATATGGCTCTCGCGCTTTCAGAGGCGGAGACGAGCTTTGTCGAAACAATCCCTGCGTGAAGAGGCCGAGCGCCTGATCCGCGAATCGATGGAAAAGAAGACCATCGTCGTGAAGCAGGGCTCGACCCGTATCGAGGCCGTCTGCGGCAAGTGCGGCGCGCCAAACCGGGTCCAGGCCGAAAAGGGCCAGAGCCGTGTCAAATTCGCCTGCAAGAATTGCGGGCACCAGCAAGAGACGCTGTAGGCGGTTCGCCTAGTCCCCCTTCACGAATTTCGCGAACGCATCGGCGTAGTCCGGGTGCCAGCGCGACAGCGGCGGGCGGTTTTCGACGATGTCGCCTGCGGCCCACTGCATGCGCTTTTCGTCAAGCGCGCGGGGCACGTCGTTGTCCGGGCAGAGAATGTAGAAATCGCCGGCCTCCAGGCGCGCCAGCATGAAATCGACAGTCTGCTCCGGCGTCCATGCGCCGGCCGGCTTCTCAGTGCGGCCCTTGGCGGTGAGCCCGGTGAAGACGAAGCCGGGGATCAGCAGGTGCGCGGTGACGTGGCAGTCTTTGGTGTTGCGCAGCTCGTGCTGCAGCGCTTCGGTAAACGCCTTCACGCCGGCCTTGGAGACGTTGTAGGCCGGGTCGCCGGGCGGGGTGGTGATGCCCTGCTTGGAGCCGGTGTTGATGATGAGGCCCGCCTTGCCGCGCGCGATCATCTGGGGCGCGAAGATGCGCGCGCCGTTGATGATGCCCCACATATTGACGCCGATGATGCGCTGCCAATTGTCGGGCTCTCCGAACAGCTTGCTGCCCGGCTGGATGCCGGCATTGTTCATCAGCAGGTCGGTGCCGCCGAAATGCGCGCCCACCGCGCGTTCCAGTTCCGTCACGCTGTCGATCCGGCTGACATCGACCGCGGACGTCATCACATCGGCGGCGCCAGCAACCGATGATAGCTTTGTTGCAGCTTCCGCCAGCCTGTTCTCGTCAACGTCAACAATGCACACCTTCATGCCGGCGCGTGCGAACGCCACGGCTGCGGCGAAACCGATGCCGGATGCGCCGCCGGTGATGACGGCGACATTGCCCTTGGCGATGACAGGATGTGGCATAACTCTTCTCCCGGACTGGCTCTTGATCGCGCTATAACATGGTACTCGGGCGACCCTGCACAAGTCGGCATGGCAGGGCTTCGTTCCACGCCGACTTTACGCCTTTCCGGCGCCGCTGTATTCTCCTCGACCTAACGATCCCGCCCAGATCGAACCCAATCAATCACCTATCCAGGGAGTGCAGCCATGGCTGTATCGCAAGCTATTCCGATCACGCGTCATCCGTTCGCCAACGGGTCGTACAAGCAGATGCTGATCGACGGGAAGTGGGTCGACTCCGCTTCCGGCAAGCGTTTCGAGACTCACAATCCCGCGACCGGCGAGCTGCTCGCAACCGTCGCGGAAGGTGACAAGGAAGACATCGATCGTGCGGTTGCCGCTGCCCGCCGCGCTTTCGAAGGTCCCTGGAGCAAGGTCAAGCCGTTCGAGCGGCAGAATCTTCTTCTGAAGCTCGCCGACCTCGTCGAGAAGAATTTCGACGAATTGTCGCAGCTCGACACGCTCGACATGGGCGCGCCGCTCAGCCGCACGCGCGCCTATCGCCTGCGCGCCGTCGGCATGCTGCGGTACTACGCCGGCCAGACCACCGCGATCCATGGCGAGACCATCGAGAACTCGCTGCCCGGCGAGATCTTCTCCTACACGCTGAAGGAGCCGATCGGTGTGGTCGGCGCCATCATTCCCTGGAACGGTCCGCTCACGGCGACGATCTGGAAAATCGGCCCGGCGATCGCGACCGGCTGCACCGTGGTGCTCAAGCCTGCCGAAGAGGCGCCGCTGACGTCGCTGCGCATCGCTGAGCTCGCAATGGAAGCCGGTATTCCGCCCGGCGTCATCAACGTCGTGCCCGGCTATGGCGAGACCGCGGGCGCTGCGCTCGCCTCGCATCCCGACGTCGACAAGGTCGCCTTCACCGGCTCGCATGTGACGGGCCAGTCGATCATTCGCGCCTCGGCCGGCAACCTCAAACGCGTCTCGCTCGAGCTCGGTGGCAAGTCGCCGGACATCGTGTTTGCGGACGCCGATCTCGATGCCGCCGTCCCCGGTGCCGCGATGGCGGTGTTCGCCAACTCGGGCCAGATCTGCAGCGCCGGCACGCGCCTGTTCGTCGAGCAGTCGATCTACGAGGAGTTCACTGCACGCGTCGCCGAGTTCGGCAAGAAGCTGCAGGTCGGCAACGGCCTCGATCCCAACGTGCAGATCGGGCCGCTCGTCTCCGAGGAGCAACTCAAGCGCGTCACCGGCTATCTCGACATCGGCCAGAAGGAAGGTGCGAGGGCGCTTGCCGGCGGTGGACGCGTCACTGAAGGCGCGCTGTCGAAAGGCTTCTTCGTCTCGCCGACCGTGTTCGCCGGCGTGCAGGACAACATGCGCATTGCGCAGGAGGAAATCTTTGGGCCCGTCATCTCCGCGATCGCGTTCAAGGACATGGACGAATTGGTCAAGCGCGCCAACAATACCACGTTCGGCCTCGGCTCCGGCCTGTGGACGCGTGACGTCAGCAAGGCCCACGCGGTTGCGAAGAGCCTGCGTGCCGGCTCGGTGTGGGTGAATTGCTACCAGGCGATGGATCCGGCCGTACCGTTCGGCGGCTACAAGATGAGCGGCTATGGCCGCGAGTCCGGCAAGCAACATGTCGAGGAATACCTCAACGTGAAGTCTGTCTGGATCAAGACGGCTTAAGGCCTGATCTCTCCCACGTTCCGCGCGAGGGAATATCTCTTTTGGGGCGGCGCCTTTTCCGGGGGCCGCCCCTCGCTATATGATCCACATCCTTTCAGAGACATCCGGGGCCCCTATGAAATTCGAGGCGTTGTTTAGACCGTTGCAGGTTGGTCCGTACAAGCTCGCCCATCGCGTCGCGATGGCGCCGTTGACCCGCATGCGTGCCGAGCGCGAGAGCTTTTCTCCGCGGCCGCTCAACGCCGAATATTACGGTCAGCGCGCAACCAAGGGCGGCCTGATCATCGCCGAGGCGTCACCGGTGCTCTCGCAGGGGCGTGGCAATCCGGCGACGCCGGGCATTTATTCGGAGGCGCAGATTGCCGGCTGGCGCAAGGTCGTCGATGCTGTACACGCCAAGGGCGGCATCATCTTCCTCCAGCTCTGGCATGTCGGTCGTGTCTCGCATTCCTCGTTCCATGGCGGCGAGCTGCCGGTCTCGGCTTCGGCTATCCCGATCAGGGCCGAAGGCATGCGCGCGATGACCGCCGACGGCAAGATCGCCGATTACGAGACGCCGCGCGCGCTGGAGACCGAGGAGGTTAAGGGTATCGTCGAAGCCTTCCGGCAAGGCTCGAAGAATGCACTTGCTGCGGGCTTCGACGGCGTCGAGATCCACGGTGCCAATGGCTATCTGCTCGAGCAGTTCCTGCAGTCACGCAGCAACCAGCGCACCGATCAATATGGCGGTTCGATCGA
Source organism: Pseudomonadota bacterium (assembly GCA_023387695.1). GTDB lineage: Bacteria > Pseudomonadota > Alphaproteobacteria > Rhizobiales > Xanthobacteraceae > Bradyrhizobium. Next base: position 17,438 of record JAEWHT010000199.1, read on the forward strand.
GAACCGCACGCGCTTGCTGCTTGAAGTCACCCAGGCCGCGATCGACGTCTGGGGTTCGAACCGCGTCGCCGTGCGGTTGTCGCCGCATGGCATCGCCAATGATTCCGCCGAGCCCGACCCGATGCCGCTCTACACCCATGTGGTGAAGGCGCTCGACAAGCTTGGCTTGGCCTATCTGCACTTCATCGAGCCGCGCTCCAGCGGTGCCGGTCGCGCCGACGTTCATTGGGAGAATGTGCCGTCCGCCATGGTGCTGTTCCGCCCGCACTACAGCGGCGTGCTGATGACCGCGGGCGGATTCACTGGTGAGACCGCAAATGCCGCGATCGCCGACGGCCACGCTGATATCATCGCCTTCGGTCGCATCTTCATCTCCAACCCCGATCTGCCGCGGCGGCTGGAGCACGACTATCCGATCACGCCGTACAACCGCGCAACGTTCTATGGCGGCGATGAGAAGGGATATACGGATTATCCGGCCTATGAGGAGCTGACACCGGCGTAAGCTCTCTCCTGTCATTCCGGGGCGCGCGCAGCGCGAGCCCGGAATCCATTTCACCGCAAGCGCTGCCGCTTAATGGATTCCGGGCTCGCGACTTCGTCGCGCCCCGGAATGACGATCGTGTATTGTCGCGCTCGCAATGACGACGGAGAGACATTCATGGCCAAAGCCGCAGCCGCCGCAGGAACCGCTACCGGCCAATGCCTCTGCGGCAAGGTCACCTTCGAGATCGACATTCCGGCGCGCTGGGCTTGGCACGATCACTCCGCCGCCAGCCGCCGTGCCCATGGCGCGGCCTACGCGACCTATGTCGGCAGCTGGAAGAAGCGGTTTCGCATCATTTCCGGCAAGACCGCGCTGACCCGCTACGAGGACAAGGCGACCAGGACCGCACGCAGCTTCTGTTCGCATTGCGGCACGCCGATCGCCTATGAGCGGCCGCGCGGCCCGCACATGGTCAACATTCCCCGCGCGCTTTTCAAAGAGCGTACCGGCCGCCAGCCGCTCTATCACATCGCGATCGAGGAGCTGCAGGAATGGGCCTATACCGGCGAGCCGCTGGTGCCGCTGAAGGGTTTTCCCGGTGTGGTCTGGCAGCGCTCGAAAAAGAAGAAACGCGCGAGCGGCGAAGATCCGTTCGAATTGGGCCGCGAGGAGATGTAGCTCCGCTCCCACGCAACGCAGCCATGACCGCGCTTCCTTGCGCGCACATCAAAACTTCGGCCATCATGCGCCGTCCTTGCGGCAACGTCCGCTCCTGGAGGAAACATGAAGAACAAGATCACCGGCCGCTCCGCTTTTCTCGCGCTGCTCAAGGACGAGGGCATCACGCATTTGTTCGGCAATCCCGGCACCACCGAGCTGCCGATCATGCATGCGCTGAAGGACCATCCCGACCTCACCTATGTGATGGCGATGCAGGAGAGCCTGGTGGTCGCGATCGCGGACGGTTACAGCCGCGCCTCCGGAAAACTCGTCGCCTGCAACGTCCATGTCGCGCCCGGCCTCGGCAACGCGATGGGCTCGCTCTACAACGCCCAGTTCACGGGCACGCCGATGATTTTGACCGCCGGCCAGCAGGAACAGGGCCACGGGTTGATGGAGCCTGTGCTGTACGGCCCGCTGGTGCGGATGGCCGAGCCGCTGGTGAAATGGGCGGTCGAGGTGACGCGTCTGGAAGATCTGCCGCGCATCGTGCGCCGTGCCGCCAAGGTCGCGATGACGCCGCCGACCGGACCAGTGTTCATCTCGCTGCCTGGCGATATTCTCAATAGCGAGGCCGGTATCGACCTCGGTCGCTCGACCCGCATCGACGCACGGGTGAAGCCATCTGACGAGGCGCTCAGGGCATTTGCGGCGCGTCTGCTGAAGGCCGAGCGCCCCGTGATCGTCACCATGGATGAGGTGGTCAAGAGCGACGCGCTGAAGGAGGCTGCCGAACTCGCCGAGCTGCTCGGCGCGGCCGCCTACCAGTCCTCGACGCCATACGGCTCGCATTTCCTGTCGGAGAGCCCGAGCTTCGTCGGAACGCTGGCGCGCGTACAGAAGGTCGCGCGCGATACGCTCGCGCCCTACGATCTCCTCATCGCGCTCGGTGGCGATCCCTTGCGGATGTCGGTTTATAGCGAGGTCGATGCGTTGCCGGATGGTCTCGGCATCGTGCAGATCGGCCTCGTCGATTGGGAGATCGCAAAGAATTACGGCGCCGAGATCGCGCTGAAGGCGGATGTGAAGGAAACGCTGCGCGCGCTGATCCCGGTGCTGAAGGAGATGGGCGGTGCGGCACTTGCGAGCCGCAGCAAGCAACGTCTCGCCGAACTCGCACCGAAGAACTGGACCGCGCGGCGTGCAGCGCTGGTCGAGCAGATCGGCAAGAGTGCCGGACGAGCGCCGATCGATCCAGATTTTCTGGTGTTGCAGATGGTCGAGGCGATGCCTGATCACGCCATTCTCGTCGACGAAGGCCTCACCTCCAGCCGCCAGATCACGAACCTGCGTCCGCACCGTGATCGCTACGGCTATCACGGCCTCGCCTCAGGCGGCATCGGCTGGGGGCTGCCGGCCTCGGTCGGCGCCAGCATCGCCAATCCGGATCGGCCCGTGGTGTGTTTCTCCGGCGATGGCAGCGCGATGTACTCGATCCAGTCGCTGTGGACGGCTGCGCATCACAAGCTGCCGCTCAATGTCGTCATCGCCAACAATGGCGGCTACCGCATTATCAAGCAGCGCCTGCTCGCGTTCCACGGCGACGACAATTATGTCGGCATGGATTTCGCCGATCCTCCCGTGGATTTCGCCGGCGTTGCCAAGGCGCTCGGCTGCGAAGCGATCAAGATCAGCGATGTCAGGGAGTTGAAGGCAACGCTGGCGTCGGCGTTCAATCGGCCGGGGACCAAGCTGAT
>JAEWHT010000208.1 GCA_023387695.1 Pseudomonadota bacterium
AAACAATCCGGGTGAGGGGGTACAGGTCCCACGACAATCACCCACGCGGCGAGAGGCCCCTCACCCCGCCCTCTCCCCGCTAAAGCGGGGCGAGGGAGACGAGAGAGCGCGCGCTCACCACATCGTCGCGGCCGCGCGCTCCGGCCAGATGCGATCGTACTCGGCACCGCCGACCTTGTTCTCGCTCATCTCGGCGAGGATCTGGCCGGGCGTCGGCAGTGTCTTCGGATCGATGCGCTTGTCGGGATTCCAGAGATCGGAGCGGACGATGGCGCGGGCGCACTGGAAATAGACCTCGTCGACGTTCATGACCATGACGCTGCGCGGCGCCTTGCCCTCGACCTTGAACGAGGCGAGCAGTTGCGGATCAATCGAGAGATGCGCGCGGCCATTGGCGCGGACAGCATTGCCGGAGCCGGGGATCAGGAACATCAAGGACACGCGGGGGTCACGCACGATGTTGCGCAAGGAATCAACGCGATTGTTGCCGCGACGATCCGGCAGCATCAATGTCTTGGGATCATGGATGCGCACAAAGCCGGGAAGATCGCCGCGCGGCGAACAGTCGATGCCCTCGGGCCCGATGGTAGCGAGTGCGGCGAACGGTGCCTTCTCGATGAAGATGCGATAGAGCGGAGTGACGTGGTCGGCAACTTTGACGGTCGAAGCGTCGCCAACGGCGCCGTAGATGGCCTCTAACTGTTCGACCGTTTCGATCACCGACATTCCACTCTCTCCTTTTTCGCCGGCAGCTACTCGTGCCAACACTCATTCCTGATGACGCGCACAAGCTGGCGGCCGTGATACTCCGCGCTACCGGCGTTGAGAATGGTGACATCGGCATTGGCCGAGGCGTCCTCGACACTGCGCGCGAGCCGGTCGGCGATGTTGCCGTCGCTGTTACGCGCACGCGCGGCCAGGCGCTGCGCCAGCACATCCGGCGGCGCTGTAATCGCGACCACGACGACATTGGCGTAGGCCTGGCGCAGCGCGCCGATCACCGTGCGCGAGACATTGGCGACGACGGCGCGGCCGGCACGGATATCGTCGTTGATCTCAACAGGCAGCGCATAGGAATGTCCGTGCGCGTCCCAGTGCACGGCGAAATCGCCGTGCTCGCGAGAACGCACGAAATCGACGGGACTCACGGCTATATTGTCCTCGTCAGCCGAGGACGCCCGCGTCACGATGCGACGCGGGAAGACGACGTTTTGATCATCGGCACAGGCTGCCTGCGCCAACCGCAGCAGCGTGTCCTTGCCGGCGCCGCTCGGACCAACCACGAGTACGAGGCGCCCGGGCCCGATCGCGCCTGGTGCGTCCTTCGCCGTCGCGACCGTCTCGCTCATGCGACGCGGCCCCCTTCGCGCCAGACGCTGCGCACCACGGGAACGCTGCCCGCGACGTGCACGCGGATCAGATCGGCGCGCTTGCCGACAGCGATCTCGCCACGATCGGTGAGGCCGACCGCATCAGCGGGCGCTTTCGTCACGGTGCGCACGGCCGCCGGCAGGCTGATCGAGGGTGCATGCTCGGGCAATTGCAGCGCGCCCATCAAGAGGCTTGACGGGATATAGTCCGACGACAGGATGTCGAGCAGGCCTTCGCGCGCCAGATCGACCGCAGCGATATTGCCGGAGTGCGAGCCACCACGCACGACGTTGGGCGCGCCCATCAGGATGTCTATGCCGGCCTGATGCAGGCCGCGAGCGGCCTCCAGCGTGGTCGGGAATTCCGCCACCGCAACGCCGTCGCGCACAGCGTCGGCGACGTTCTCGTCGGTGGTGTCGTCGTGGCTCGCCAGCGGAATCTTGTACTGCTGTGCCAGCGCCACGATCTCGCGCATATTGGTCGCGGCATAGGCCTTCTGATACTCGAAGCGCTTGGCGAAGAGCTCGTCGAGCTCGGCGTCGGTCTTGCCGCCGCCCTTGCCGCGATAATAGTCGCGCAGCTTGACCTCGTCGCGGAACTGGCGCTGGCCAGGGGTGTGATCCATCAGCGACATCAGCTTGACGTCGGGACGGTCAATCAGCTCCTTGGCCTCCTCGACCACGCTCGGCATCGGGATTTCGCAGCGCAGATGCAGGAAGTGATCGGCACGCAGTAGATTGCCGTCGCGCGCAGCCGTGATCGCGGCGGCAAGAACGCCGGCACGACCATCGACCTCCTCGGCGCCGTCCTCGCGCCAGACCCGGAGCGAATCGAACACTGTGGTGATGCCCGACGTCGCAAGCTGTCCGTCATAGGAGATGACGGCCGCGACCGGATTCCAGAACACTTTCGGGCGCGGCACGTAATGCGCTTCGAGATGATCGGTGTGGAGCTCGATCAGGCCGGGCATGACCAGATCGCCGCCGGCATCCTCGGCACCCGCGGGCGCCCTGCCCTCGCCGATCTCGACAATGCGTCCGTCGGCAAGAGCGAGCCAGCCCTGTTCGATCACCCGGTCAGCCAGCACAATCCTGGCGTTGGCGATCACGATGTCCTTCGGCTTGGCGTTCATTTCCCTCTTCCTTCAGGCCGCGGCGGCAAAGCTGGTGACGTCGACGATACGGTCGGCAATCAAATGACGGATTTCGTCGTCATGGACAATGGCGACCATGGCAACGCCCTGCCGCTTCTTCTCGGCAACCAGTTCAACCACGACGGCGCGGTTGGCCGCATCGAGTGAAGCAGTCGGCTCGTCCAGCAGCAGGATCGGCAGGTCCGAGATGAAGCCGCGCGCGATGTTGACGCGCTGTTGCTCGCCGCCGGAGAAGGTCGCGGGCGGGAGCTGCCAGAGACGCTCCGGAATGTTGAGGCGATGCAAGAGCTCTCCGGCGCGGGCCTGCGCATCGGCGCGCGCCATGCCGTTGACGATCAGCGGCTCGGCAACGACGTCGATGGTCGCAACACGCGGCACGGCACGCAGGAACTGGCTGACATAGCCGATGGTCGCGCGGCGGACGTTGAGGACCTGACGCGGCTCGGCGGTGGCGAGGTCGATCACCTCGCCGCGATGGCGAATGCCGATGCGACCGGAGTCGCAGCGGTAATTACCGAAGATCATCTTCAGGATCGACGACTTGCCGGCGCCTGATGGCCCCGACAGCACGACGCATTCACCGGGTTCGACGTAGAAGGTCACGCCGCGCACCACCGGCAGCTCGATGCCGCCCTGCAGGTGCATCGTGAAGGTCTTGTTGGCGTCGGTGACTTCGATCATGGCGGTCATTGGAGAGCTCATTTTCAGAAGTTCATGGCGGCAGAATCGAGGAAACGAGGAGTTGGGTATAGGGCTCGCGCGGATCGTCCAGCACCTGATCGGTGAGACCGGTCTCGATGACGCGGCCGCCCTTCATCACCATCACGCGATGCGACAGCAGTCGCGCGACCGCGAGGTCGTGGGTGACGATGATGACAGCGAGATGCAGTTCAGCAACGAGATTGCGCAGGAGATCGAGCAGGCGAGCCTGCACGGACACATCAAGGCCGCCGGTCGGCTCATCCATGAAAACCAGCCGCGGGCCGGTGACGAGGTTGCGCGCGATCTGGAGACGCTGGCGCATGCCGCCCGAATAGGTGCGCGGCGCATCGTCGATACGTGCGACGTCGATCTCGACGCGTGTGAGCCAATCGGACGCGCTCTCGCGAATGCGGCCGTAATGGTTCCAGCCGACCGCCATCAGCCGCTCGCCGACATTGGCGCCGGCTGAGACCGCCATGCGCAGGCCCTGCGCCGGGTCCTGGTGCACAAAACCCCAATCGGTGCGGAACAGAAGCCGCCGCTCGGCCTCGCCAAGCGCGGCAAGATCGCGGGTGACGCCGTCGCGCATGCGATAAGACACATGCCCGCCGCTGGCGTCGAGCTGACCCGACAGCAGCTGCTGCAGCGTCGACTTGCCCGAGCCGGATTCGCCGACGATCGCGAGCACTTCTCCGGGATAGAGCGAAAACGACACGTCGCGGCAGGCGGCGATGCGGCCATAGGACTTGCTGAGGCTATCGGCAATCAGCAGCGGCTGATCAGTTTCCAGAAGATCAGCCATTGTCTTTCCCTTGCGCTTCTCCCTGCACCCTGTCCTTGTAGGGCGCAGCACTCAGGGCACCGTGATGGCCGTCGGCCTGCCGTCCCTCGCAATAATCCGTGTCGGAGCAGACGAACATGCGGCTGCCCTTGTCGTCGGTGACGATCTCGTCGAGATAGGAATTCTCGGCGCCGCACAGCGCGCAGGGCGCGTTGAAGCGATAGGGCTCGAACGGGTGATCCTCGAAATCGAGCGAGACCACCTGCGTGTAGGGCGGAATCGCATAGATACGCTTCTCGCGGCCAGCGCCGAACAGTTGCAACGCCGGGCAATTGTCCATCTTGGGATTGTCGAATTTCGGCGTCGGCGACGGATCCATCACGTAGCGCGCATTCACCTTCACCGGATAGGCGTAAGCGGTCGCGATGTGGCCGAAGCGAGCGATATCCTCGTAGAGCTTCACATGCATCAGGCCGTATTCGGCGAGCGCATGCATACGACGCGTCTCGGTCTCGCGCGGCTCGAGGAAGCGCAGCGGCTCCGGGATCGGTACTTGATAGACCAGCACCTGGCTCGCATGCAGCGCCGCCTCGGGAATGCGGTGACGCGTCTGGATCACAGTCGCCTCGTCGGTCGAGGTCGTGGTGGCGACGCCGGCGGTTTTGGCGAAGAATTTGCGGATCGAGATCGCGTTGGTGGTGTCGTCAGAACCCTGGTCGATCACTTTCAGCACGTCCTGCGGCCCCAGGATCGCGGCGGTCACCTGCACGCCGCCGGTGCCCCAGCCATAGGGCATCGGCATTTCGCGGCTGGCGAACGGCACCTGATAGCCGGGGATCGCGATCGCCTTCAGGATCGCGCGCCGGATCATCCGCTTGGTCTGCTCGTCCAGATAGGCGAAATTGTAGGTAGGCGCGTTCATTCCGCGGCCTCCTTCATGGCATCGGGCGCGTTGGCCTCGGTGGAGGCTTCAGCAAATTCCTTGCGCAGCTTGCGCAGCAGGCCGAGCTCGGACTGGAAGTCGACATAGTGCGGCAGCTTCAGATGCTCGACGAAGCCGGTCGCCTGGACGTTGTCCGAATGCGACAAAACGAATTCTTCATCTTGCGCTGGGGCCAAGGCCTCTTCGCCGAGCTCGCGGGCACGCAGCGCGCGATCGACCAATGCCATCGACATGGTCTTGCGCTCGCTCTGGCCGAAGGCGAGGCCATAGCCACGCGTGAAGCACGGCGCTTCCGTCACCGAGCCCTTGAACTGGTTGACCATCTGGCACTCGGTCAGCTCGATCGCGCCGAGCGGCACGGCAAAGCCGACGTCTTCGGCTGCGAACTCAACCTCGACCTCGCCGAAGCGGATCTCGCCAACGAAGGGGTGGTTGCGGCCATAGCCGCGCTGTGTGGAATAGCCCATCGCCAGCAGAAAGCCTTCGTCGCCGCGCGCGAGATTCTGCAGGCGAAGGTCGCGGTCGGCCGGGAAGTTCAGCGGCTCGCGGGTGAGATCGCCGACGCTGGCACCTTCCTCGGCCTGCGGCGAGGTCTCGATCAACCCGTCGCGGCCGAGAATATCGGTCACGCGCGGCGTCGCCGCACTCAAGGCCTCGGACGTCGCCGGCGCTTCCGGCACAAAGCCCTGGCTAAGCGATGGATCGAGCAGGCGATGCGTGTAGTCGAAGGTCGGCCCGAGGATCTGGCCACCCGGAATGTCCTTGAAGGTCGCGGACACCCGCCGCTGCACCCGCATCGCGCCGGTGTTGACGGGCTCGCTGGTGCCGAAGCGCGGCAGCGTGGCACGGAAGGCGCGAACCAAGAAGATTGCCTCGATCAAGTCACCGCGCGCCTGCTTGATCGCGAGCGCTGCGAGCTCGCGGTCATAGAGCGAGCCTTCGCTCATGACGCGATCGACGGCGAGCCCGAGCTGCTCGGTGATCTGGTCGAGCGAGACTTCCGCAACGTTCTGATCGCCGCGGCGCGCATTGGCGAGCAGGCGATGGGCGTTCTCGATGGCGCGTTCGCCGCCTTTGACTGCGACATACATGCCTCTAGCCCCCCTTGCTCAGGACGCGCGTGGTGCGCGGGATCGCAACGACGGCATCATCGGCGACCAACACCACGTCAATGCCACGCGGAAACAGCGCCTCGTTGAAGCGCAGGCGCTCGAATAGGTCGAACGGCTTGATCGAGGCCTGCAGCGTCGCGACGCCGTCGATGCCGGGGCCGCGCAGCTCGAAGCTGCGACCCGACTCAAGGCTCTCGACCTGGATGATCAATGTGGTCGAGCGATCCGGATATTCATTGGTGCCGACGGCGAAGCGCTCGAGCGAAGGCAGCGCGCCGCCGTCAGAGATCAGCGCAAAGGCCGCAACGGAGGAATCCTGCACCACCGGCGCGCCGGTGTGAAACTTGAGCCACTTCAAAACATCGGTGCTTTCCGACATCCGGGCATCGAGCCAGAGCGGCGTATCGTGATCGAACAGCGTCAACGCGATCGCGGCGGTGCCGCGCATCATCGGGCTAGCTGTGCCTGCCATCGGCACGATCCGCTGGACCGAGCCCGGCCGGGCCATCGCATCCATGACCGAGCGAAAGGTCGATTGCGCCGACAACACCTTGTCGGCGAAACCCGGCGGCAGTTCCGCAATCGTCGTCATGGCCTCACCCCTCACCGCGCACCATGGTGTAGAAATCAACCTTCGTCGCCGCGGTCTCTTCCGCCGCCTGCTTGCGCCTGACCATAAGCTGCTCGCGCAACGGCGCGATTACGTCGCGCTCGACGCTCGCGCCAAAATCGCGCGACTGCACCAGCGCGTCGCACAGCGCGATCAGCCGCGCCTTCTCGCCATCGCGCCCCAGCGTGTAGCCGAAGCCGACCTCGCCGCTCGCAAGCCGCACGGCCGCGCGCGACACGGTGGCCTCGCCGAGATTGAACGGCGCGCCATCGCCGCCGACCCGGCCGCGCAGCATCACCAGACCGTTCTCCGGTTCGCGCAGATCCTGATGGCCGGGCAAGGGAATTGTGCGGAGACGGGCGGCGATCTCGCCCGCCTCCGCGTGCGCCAGCACGGCCATGGCGGCCTGGCGCTGGGCTTGCAGGGTGTTGTGCTGGGTCACCGAATCCACCGACTCTTGTCGAACTCAAGTTGTCTATGATACTAGACAACTTGATACGGAA
>JAEWHT010000252.1 GCA_023387695.1 Pseudomonadota bacterium
AGGACGCCAAGCGCGTCGGTCGCCAGATCCGCGCCGGCAACGTCAACCTCCAGGGCGTGCCCAACGACCGCACCGCGCCGTTCGGCGGCTACAAGCAGTCGGGCAACGGCCGCGAGTGGGGCAAGTATGGCCTCGAGGACTTCCTCGAAGTGAAGGCCGTCGCCGGCTTCAACGCGGCGTAAGTTTTAGCGCCTGAACAAAATGACGCCGGAGCGGGACACCGCTCCGGCGTTTTGTTTTTGCGGAGTTCGTCATTCCGGGGCGCGCCGTCTTCGGCGCGAGCCCGGAATCCATTGTGCGGCGAAGTCGGTGGATGAATGGATTCCGGGCTCGTCGCTTCGCGACGCCCCGGAATGACGGAGCAGATAGGCGCGCCTATCCCCCCACCGCGCCCTGTGTATTCACATACAGCGCATAGATCGACTGGCTCGCCGCCATGAACAGGCGGTTGCGCTTGACGCCGCCGAAGCAGAGATTGGCACATCGTTCTGGCAAAGAGATGCGCCCGATCATGACGCCGTCGGGCGCGAACACCACCACGCCGTCGAGCTCGGGATCGCCCATGCCCCAGCCGCACCAGAGATTGCCGTCGATGTCGACGCGGAAACCGTCCGGCGTGCCGGGGCCGGCGTCGACAAAGACGCGCTTGTTCGAAAGCCTGTCACCGGAAGGCGAAACATCATAGGCGAGAATTTTGCGGGTCGGCACGCCGCGGGATTCGATGAGGTAGAGGATTTGCTCGTCCGGCGAGAAGGCGAGCCCGTTCGGTCCGAGCACACCCTCGGCGACGACGGTGGCCTTGCCGGTCTCCGGGTCGAGCCTGTAGACGTTCATGTCGATCTCGGGCTCGGACTTGTAGCCCTCGTAATTGCCGAGGATGCCGAAGATCGGATCGGTGAACCAGATCGAGCCGTCCGATTTAACAACGACATCGTTCGGCGAGTTCAACCGCTTGCCGTTGAATTGATCCATCAGCACGGTGATCTCGCCGTCATGCTCGGTGCGGGTCACGCGACGGCCGCCGTGCTCGCACGTGACCAGCCGGCCCTGGCGATCCCTGGTGTTGCCGTTGGCGAAATTGGAGGGCTTTCGGAAGTTCGAGACCGCGCCGGTCTCCTCCTCCCATTTGATGATGCGCTGGTTCGGGATGTCGCTGCACAGCAAATACCGCCCGTCGCCGAACCAGACCGGGCCCTCGGCCCAGCGCAGGCCGGTCGCCAGCCGCTCCACTGCCGACAGTTTCAGCCAGTATTTTTCAAAGCGAGGATCGAGCGCCTTGATCGCCGGATCGGGGTAATAAGTCGCCGGCCGCCAGCCCTGGCGGGCATCCTGGGTGTGGGACGATGCCTCATTCATGTCTGTTCTCTCGTTTCGTTCCCTCTGGACAATCCAGCTATCATTAGAGACACGTGACCGCAAATCGACAGCCAATGACGAGGAAAGACATGTCGCGCATCTTGATGACGGGAGCTTCGGGCGGGATCGGAACGCGTCTGCGCAAACTGCTGCCGCCGATCTATCCGGACCTCCTGCTCTCTGACATCCGCCCCCCTGCGGATCTCGGGCCGAACGAACAATTTAAGGCGGCCGACCTGTCTGATCTCGCGCAGTGCGAAGCGATCTGCGAGGGCGTCGACGGCATCATCCATTTCGGCGGCTATTCGGTCGAAGGCCCGTGGGACGACATTCTCCAGGCCAACATCATCGGCGGCTACAATCTGTTCGAGGCCGCGTATCGCAAGGGCGTCAAGCGCGTGGTGTTCGCCTCGTCGAACCACACCGTCGGCTTCTATCCGCGCCACCGCAGGATCGACACCGACGTCACCGTGCGCCCTGACGGCCGCTACGGCGTCAGCAAGGTGTTCGGCGAAGCGGTCGGCTCGCTCTATGCCGACAAGCACGGGCTGAAGGTCACCTGCATCCGCATCGGCAATTGCGACGAGCGGCCGCTCGACCATCGCCGCATCGCGATGTGGCTGATGCCGGAAGATCTGGTGCAGCTCTGCCGGATCGGGCTCGAGCATCCCGACATTCATTTCGAGATCTTCTACGGCGTGTCGATGAACGAGCGCGCCTGGTGGGACAACCATCGCGCCTACGAATTCGGCTATCGCCCGATCGGTCGCTCCGAGGATCACGTCGCGCACGCGATGGCCGAGCAGGCCAAGCTGAAGCCGGACCCGGTCGGCGACCATTTCCAGGGCGGCGCGTTCTGCAGCAACGAGTTCGACGGCGACACGAGCCGGATTATTGATTGGAATAAGCGGTAATACACAAAATCTGGGCTACGTCTTGGACATTCCGGCAGACGTACGATCGTTGTTTGTGGCGGCCGGCTGGCAAGCCGGTCGCCGTGTCAACGTGGACGCCAGGGTACCGCGGTCTCACCCTGCATTCGATTTATTGAAAGAACTCGGCGGTCTCCATGTTGGTCAGTCCGGGCATGGTATCGAGTGCGCCTCGTCCGATTTGATGTTTGGCTTTTGCGAAGTCGAAGATGACATCGCGTGGGGTTGGAGCGAATTGCTGAAAAGCAAGCTTGTTGCGGTGGCAGAAGTGCACACTCGCCACGGCTGGTTGTTGATCGATGAAGCCGGACGATGTTTCGGTGCGAACCTGATTGATGATGGCGCTTTCTACTACGAAGGGCGTAATGCCGGGGAAGCCATAGAGAGACTGCTGCTCGGGCGGAAGGCGAGGCCTATGCTTAGACCCGATCAGGACGAAATTTCGCTGTATGGCGAGATATTCTCCCGAGGGCATCCAGCGATCTTCGCTTATATCGACTGAGTGCTGAGAGGGTTCGGGTGAGAGGCCATCGGCGCTGGGACAGATGACGGCTGGCGCAACCACTCACCACCGTCATTGCGAGCGCAGCGAAGCAATCCAGAATCCGTCCGCGAAAAGACTCTGGATTGCTTCGCTGCGCTCGCAATGACGTGTTGAGAGAGCGTCGCTCGCCCGTGAGCATTTGACTCGCACGCTGGGCGAATCTGACGAGATCGACTCGTCGCAACCATGAGCTCTGTCTGCTTCTAGGCTCCACCCGCAAATCCCACGAACGTCGTCGCTTCCTCGACCGACTTGCGCTCGGATATGACGGCATTGGCGGGAAAGCTGTCATCCGGCCAGCCCAACGCGATGCTTTTCATGATTACCTGATCATCCGCGATCCCGGCATGCTCGCGCACGACGGGGGATTGCATGATGCCCTGGCTGTTGATCACGGCGCCAAGCCCCCGCGACCAGGCCGCGTTGACGAGCGCGGTCGCCACGGCGCCGCAGTCAAAGGCCGTATCGTCGCTGGAGGCCAACTGGCGATCGTAGGTGATGATCACGCAAACAGGTGCGTCGAACTGGCGAAAGCCGCGCAGGACCCAATCTTGCCGCTGCTGCTTGTCATCTCGCGCAATTCCCATGGCGCTGAACAACTGCTTGGCAACACCAATTTGGCGTTCGCGATGCACGCCCTCGAAGGCCTGGCCGGTTCGAAACTCGCGCGAGTGTGGCACTCCCGCCAGATTGCGCTCGGTATTGCCCTGACGGATACGATCCAGCGGTGCTCCGGTGATGACGTAGAAATTCCACGGCTGGGTATTCATCGACGATGGCGCGCGCATTGCGAGCCCCAGGATTTCCTTGATCAATTCCGGCGGGACAGGGTCTGGCTTGTAGCCGCGGATGCTTCGCCGGCCGAGAATGACATCATCAAATTCCATCTGGCGGTTTCCTGAAATTGGCGTGATGCCGCGTTCTCGCTCACAGTTCTGGTCGTGTCCAGTCCGGCGAGCTCGATCGCTAGCGAGCGTCTTCCGCAATCCGCGCCAGATAATCCGCCTTGCTGAACTGCATGTGATCCACACACAGCTGCGCCAGCGCCCAGCTGTCGCGACCCTTCAGCAGTTCGATCATCAGTTCGTGCTGGCGCCGTGACTGCGCGAGCCCGTCGGGGTCGGCGAGGTTCTTGGCGCGCATCGGCAGTGTCAGGCTCATATAGTCCTGCAGCGAGCGGACCAGATAGGGATTGCCGCAGGCTGCGAACAGCGCGACGTGGAAGGCGTCGTTGGCCTCGTGAATGCCGCGCAGGTCGCGGACATCGGCCTTCGCGCAATAGTCGCGTTGTAGCGCAGTCAGTTCGTCGATCAGGCCCTGCGGGGCGGGCAGGGGGATCATTAGCGCCGCTTGCCGCGTCAGCATCTCCCTGACTTCGTAGATCTGCCGCACTTCCTCGGCCGAATAGAACCGTACGGTGGCGCCGACATTCTTCTCGCGGCGGACGATGCCGCGGCGCTCGGCATCGACCAGCGCTTGGCGCACGAAGTGCCGCGAGGTGCCGTAAGCCGACATCAGCGCGTCCTCGGTCAGGCGCGCGCCCGGCGCGAGGCGGCCGAAGATGATGTCCTCCTCCAGCCGTGCGACGACGGCATCGGGATCGTCGCGCCTGATAGCCACGGCATCTGCGGTGCGAATGTCGGACATGCCCTCGGCCTCCGGCGCCTGCCGGTTCGTTCTGTGGAGCAGGGAAGGGGCAGATTGTCAATAATCTGGTCGTTCGGCGGTGCGGCTATCCAGAAACGATGGGGTAGACGCCTGTCTTATTGACAATCGGGGGGCAGGCTGTACCACAATGGTAACTTCAGGAGTGACGCGATGACGAGTGGTTTGCGCAAGGGTCTGACGAGCTATGGCGATGCCGGCTTCTCGCTGTTCCTGCGCAAGGCGTTCATCAAGGCCATGGGCTATTCCGACGACGCGCTGGAGCGCCCGATCGTCGGCATCACCAACACCTACAGCGATTACAATCCCTGCCACGGCAACGTCCCGCAGATCATCGAGGCCGCCAAGCGCGGCGTGATGCTGTCGGGCGCGATGCCGTTCGTGTTCCCGACCATCTCGATCGCCGAAAGCTTTGCGCATCCGACCTCGATGTATCTGCGCAACCTGATGGCGATGGACACCGAAGAGATGATCCGGGCGCAGCCGATGGATTCGGTGATCGTGATCGGCGGCTGCGACAAGACATTGCCTGCGCAGGTGATGGCAGCGATCAGCGCCGATCTGCCGACCGTGGTCATTCCCGTGGGGCCGATGGTGGTCGGCCATCACAAGGGCGAGGTGCTGGGCGCCTGCACCGATTGCCGCCGTCTGTGGGGCAAGTATCGCGCCGGCGAGATCGATGACGTCGAGATCGAAGCCGTCAACGGCCGCCTTGCGCCGTCGGTCGGCACCTGCATGGTGATGGGCACGGCCTCGACCATGGCCTGCATGATCGAAGCCATGGGCCTGTCGCTGCCGATGAGCGCGACGATCCCGGCGCCGCATGCCGAGCGTTTTCGCTTGGCCGAGGCGAGCGGCCGTGTTGCCGCCGAGATGGCCAAGTCCAAGGGACCGAAGCCGAGCGAATTCCTGACGCCGGCGTCCTTTAAGAATGCGCAGGTCGTGCTGCAGGCGATCGGCGGCTCAACGAATGGCCTGATCCATCTGACCGCGATGGCGCATCGCTCGCCGCACCGGCTCGATCTGTCGGTCTTCGACCAGATCGGCCGCGAGGTACCGGTGCTGGTCGATCTCAAGCCGTCCGGCGAGCACTACATGGAGCACTTCCATCACGCCGGCGGCGTGCCGAAGCTGCTGGCTCAGCTTGGCGATCTCGTCGATCTCGATGCCAAGACGATCTCCGGCCAGACGTTGCGCGATGTCGTTGCGAATGCCGAGGACGTGCCCGGCCAGGACGCGATCCGCTCGCGCGACAATCCGATCAAGAAGGAGGGCGGCCTCGCCGTCCTGCACGGCAACCTCGCGCCGCGTGGCGCCGTCATCAAGCAGTCGGCGGCGAGCCCCAAACTGTTGCAGCACACCGGGCGTGCGGTGGTGTTCGAATCCGTCGAGGACATGACCTTGCGGGTCGACGATCCCGATCTCGACGTCACCGCCGACGACGTGCTGGTGTTGCGCAACGCCGGCCCCAAGGGTGCGCCCGGCATGCCCGAGGCTGGCTATCTGCCGATCCCGAAGAAGCTCGCGCGTGGCGGCACCAAGGACATGGTGCGCATTTCCGATGCGCGCATGAGCGGCACCGCGTTCGGCACCATCGTGCTCCACATCACGCCGGAATCCGCCGTCGGCGGGCCGCTGGCGCTGGTGAAGAACGGCGATATGATCAGCCTCGATGTGGCCAAGCGCAGCATCGAGCTGCTGGTCGATGCGGCCGAGCTGGAGCGGCGGCGCGCCGCTCTCAAGCCGGCCGCAGCGCCGGATGAAGCACGGCGGGGCTATGCCTGGCTGTTCAACGAGACCATCATGCAGGCCGACGAGGGCTGCGACTTCGATTTTATGCAGAGGACTGGGAAGAAGACTGAGCAGAGAACTGAAAAGGGCTGATTAACACTCGAACGAGCGCCGAGACCGCACAAGCGGCCGGCTATAAAACAGGGGGAGACGATGATTGCACGATCCTTACGTGGATTGGCGGCTGCGGCCGCCATGCTGTTCGTCACGAGCGCGGGGGCACAGGAGGTCAAGCATTATCGCTTCGCCTATGACCAGCCCCGCAATACCGGCTATTCCATCGCCGGCGACCTCTTTGCCGACAAGCTCAAGGAATTGAGCAAAGGCACCATGATCATCGACCAGTATCCGGGCGCGCAACTCGGGCAAGAGCCGCAGGTGCTCCAGCTCGTGAAGGCGGGCGACGTCGAATTCTCCATCGTTTCCTCGGCCAACACCGCGACGATCTCGCCGCAGGCTGGCGTGATGTCGCTGCACTATCTGTTCCGCGACGAGCAGCACGTGGTCAAAGGCCTTGCGGACCCGAAGGTGTTCGAGGCGCTCAAGGCGATGATCGAGGAGACCACGCAGGGCCTGCACCTGATCGGCACCGGCTCGCAGGGTGTGCGCCACATGTACTCCAAGAAGGAGATCCACAATGTCGGCGACATCAAGGGCCTGAAGGTTCGCGTGCAGGCGACCGCGACTGAAGATACGATGTTCCCCGCTTACGGCGCCCAAACGGTGCACATGCCGTTTGGCAGCGTCTACACAAGCCTGCAGACCGGCGTCGTCGACGTCGCCGAGAACAGCATCAACGTCTACCTCGTCAATAAGCACTATGAGGTGGCGCCGGTGCTGAACATCACCGAGCACGAGGCCAACAACGCGCTGGTTTTCGTCTCCGACAAGCTCTGGCAGAGCCTGTCAGCCGAGCAGAAGGGCTGGGTGCAGACCGCGGCCAACGAGATCAGCACCAAGGAGCCGGCGAAAGCATTTGACCTCGAGCGCAGCGCGGCCGAGAAGCTGAAGAAGATGGGCGTCAAGATCGTCGACAACGTCGACAAGAAGACCTTCACGGCGATCGCCGATCCCTATCTCGACAAGCTCGCCAAGGAACTCGGCCCGCACGCCGAGAAGATCAAGAATCTGATCCGGTCGATTAATTAGTTTCCCAGCACAACCGTCATGCCCGGGCTTGTCCCGGGCATCCACGTTCTTTCTACCTACGCGCCAAGAGCGTGGATGGCCGGGACAAGCCCGGCCATGACGAAAGCCGCAGCCGGGAGCAACAATGTCCATCGCCGACAAGCTCGTACTCCAACGCCAGCGCCACCTGAAATGGCGCTGGCTCGACTGGCTCGAGCTTGCGCTCATGATCCTTTGCGGCGTGCTGTGCTTCGGCTTCTCGCTGTCGGTCACCGCCGACATCGTCACCCGCACCATCGGTCATCCTTGGCTGTGGCTGCAGGAGGTCACCTCGACGCTGTTCATCTACGCGATCTTCATCGGCGCCGCGGTCGCGACCCGGCGCAACGATCATCTCTATCTCACGGCGATTTCCGAGGCGATGCATGGCGCGCCCAGGGTCATCGTTGAGCTCATCATTCGTCTTGTCGTGCTCGGCGTCGCCTTCTGCCTGATCTGGTACGGCTACCAGAATTATCTGCGCGGCTTCGGCAGCTTCCGCCTGCCGTCCGGCACGCCGATCGCCTCGCTTTACGCCATCATTCCGCTGTCCGGCATCCTCGTTGGCCTCTTCACCATCGAGCAGCTCGTCAATGGCCTGCGCAACGGCTTTGACCATCCGGAGCCGCCGGATGAAGAGATCGCTCCGATCGTGACCGAAGCGCAGGTGAGGGCGCAGCCGTGAGCGCACCCATTGTCCTGGCGTTGATGTCGATCTGCTTCCTGTCGTTCGGCTATCTCGGCGTGCCCGTGCCGTTCTCGCTGATGGCCGGTGTCTTCATCGGCGCGCTGCTGTCCGACGTCTCGCTCGCCGCGATCATTCAGAAAATCTTTGACGGCGTCGATTCCGAGGCGCTGCTGGCAATCCCGTTCTTCCTGCTGGTCGGCGAGCTCATGAGCTCGGCCAACGTCGTCGTGCGAATAGCCAATCTCTCGGTATCGCTGGTCGGACATATTAGGGGCGGGCTGTCGCAAGTCGTGGTCGTCTTCAGCATGTTCTTCTCGGAAATGTCGGGCTCGACCACCGCTGACGTCGCCGTGATGAGCCGCGCGCTGGGCGGCCCGATGAAGCGCGAAGGCTACGAGCCCGCCTTCATCGCCGCGATCATCGCGTCAGCCTCGACCATCGCGGCGCTGGTGCCGCCGAGCATCACGGCGGTGGTCTATGGCGCTGTCGGCAACGTCTCGATCGCCGGCCTGTTCATGGCAGGCGTCGTGCCAGGGTTGATGATCGGCTTCGGGCTGATGATCTATTGCTACTTCTTCGGTCCGTCCGGCCTACGCAAGCCACGCGCGCCGCTGCGGCAGGTGGTGTTCGCTGCTGGCGACGCGGCCCTGCCGCTGATGATCCCGGTGATCTTGCTGGGCGGCATCCTCACCGGCTGGTTTACGCCGACCGAGGCCGGCGTCGTCGCCGTGGTCTGGATCATCCTGGTCGTGATCCCCGCGCTCAACCGCGGGCATTTCAAAAAGATTCCCTACGATTTCTGCCTCGCGGGCCTGATTTTCTCGCTGCCGTTGATCACGATCGGCGCGGCCAACGCCTTCGGCTGGATGCTCGCGTACTTGCGCGGCGCCAGCTACATCGCCGAGATGATCACCTCGATCGCGGGGAACGATCCGCATCTGATCATGCTGCTGATGGTACTGCTGTTCACGGTGGTCGGCGATTTCATTGAGCCGGTGCCGACCATCATCATCTTCATGCCGCTGGTGAACACGTTGACGGAAGCCGGCGACATCAACGGCGTGCATATGGGCGTGGTGCTGATTGCGACGCTGGCGTTCGGCCTGATCACGCCGCCTTATGGGCTCGTGCTGCTGATGGCATCGAAATTCGTCGGCATCAGTTTTGCGAAGGCGTTACGCGCGGCACTACCGATCTATGTGGTGTTCTTCGCCACCATTGCGTTCGCGATCTATTTCCCGAGCGTGGTGCTGTGGCTGCCGCAGAAGGTGCTCCCCGAGTCCGTCGGCTGCTTCAAGTCGCCGGCAGGGACGGGTTACATCTGTCCTAGATGACGATTGGCTCGATGCGCCAGTCGAGACCGTCGCGAACATAGCGAAACGGCTTGCCGTGGCTGTTCTTGAAGTAGCTGCCGGACAGCGATTTCGCCATGCCCTGCATCACCGCGTCATGGCAGACGAACAGCAGATCGTCGTCGGGATGACGGTCGAGCCAGGCGGAGACGCAAGCGAGCGCGCGCTCGGTCATCGCGTCCCAGTTCTCGCCATCTGCCGGCAGGATCGAGACGAGGCCCGTCGCCGAATTAACGCCGTGCTTGATCATGAGGTCGCGGACCGGGCGGCCCTCGAAACTGCCGAAATCGAACTCGATGATCCCGGCGTCGATCGTCAGCGGCACCGCGATCGCATCCGCGATGATCTCCGCCGTTCGCGTCGCGCGCACCAGCGGGCTTGCGACGATGCGGCCAATGCCGGCGCCGCGCAACATATCGACGGCCTCATGCGCTTGCTTGAGGCCATCCTCGTTCAGCGGGTTATCGGTCCGGCCCTGGAACAGTCCCTGCCGATTCCAGTCGGTCGCGCCGTGGCGCAGGCCGCAGAACGAGCGCGATGGCCGGCTCACTTGCTCTTGCTCGTGAACTTCTTCACGGCGACGCGGAACTCCTCCGTGTGCATCGCCATGATGATCCTGTACTCCTCGGCGTCGAGCTGCTGCTTCACCGGCGTGGTGGCGGCCTGGTTGACCAGCAGCTTGGTTCCGGCGATGGCCGCTGACGCGTTCTGCGCCAATCGCTCGGCGAGTTTTCGTGTGGCTTCCTTCAGCTCGGCCGCGGGAACGACCTTTGCGACCAGCCCCCATTCACAGGCCTGCTGCGCAGTAAAATTGTCCTCGGAAAGAAAAATCTGCAGCGCGCGGCGGATGCCGACCGTGCCGACCATCCCGACCGTCGAGCCACCATCGGGCGACACGCCGATCTTGGCATAGGCCGGCGTGAACTTGGCGTCATCGGCGGCGATGCAGAGATCGGTGACGAAGGCGAGGCCCATGCCGGCGCCGGCGGCCGAGCCGTGCACGCTCGACAGCGAGATCTTCGGCATGCGGCGGATGATCTCGATGAAGGCATGATAGTGCTTGAGCAGCTCGCCAACCACGGGCGTCACTGTGTTGGCTTCAGCCGCCGCGCCAATCGTCTGCAGATCGCCGCCGGCCGAAAACGCGCGGCCTTCGCCCTCGATCACCACGACCTTGATGGCGTCGTCGCCCTCGATATACGTCGCGAGCTGTTCCAGCTTCTGCGCGATCGCGAGGTTGATCGAGTTGAATCCGGCGGGGCGGTTGAGCGTGATGGTTGCGATCGCGCCTTCAATCCGCAGCAGCGCGGGATCATCGGGCTTGGAGACAGGAGCTGGCATCGGAAAAATCCCCGGCATGAGGTTCGTTGCTGCAACTAAATCGCAGAAGGGCAGGGGTGACAATCCCTGTAGGCGCCCCTTGCGTCGCGCGGAATGTTCGGCTCAAATGGGGCGCCTTCGTTGAACGGACACGAGCGCCGGCTCCTCCTAGGCTAGCCAAGCCATCTTTAGCGAGAGGAGACGACATGGGTACGCTCGTGTCTTGCGGAAATGGGCTGTCCAATGACTGACGGTCCGGTGATCATTGTCGGTGCCGGCCATGGTGGCTACCAGGTCGCGGCATCCCTGCGGCAGGCGGGTTTTTCGGATCGCATCTGCCTGATCAATGACGAGGCGCATCTGCCCTATCAGCGGCCGCCTTTGTCCAAGGCCTACATCAAGGGCTCGGCCGGGCCGGAAAGCCTGATGTTCCGCCCGGAAAAATTCTACCACGACCAGACGATCGAGCTGATCGCCGGCCGCGCCGTCTCGATCGACCGCGCGGCGCGCAAGCTGCTGCTCGCCTCTGGCGAGACGATGCCTTACGGCCACCTCGTGCTGGCAACCGGCGCGCGCAACCGGCTGCTCGATCTGCCCAATGCCAATCTGCCTGATGTGAAATATCTGCGCATCCTCGACGACAGCGAGGCGCTGCGCAAAATCATGCCGTCGAAGAAACGCGCCGTGATCATCGGCGCCGGATTCATCGGCCTCGAATTCGCGTCCACCGCGCGCATCAAGGGTCTCGAGGTCGACGTGCTCGAACTCGCGCCGCGCGTGATGGCGCGCGCGGTGACGGCGGAGGTCTCGGAATATTTTCAGGCCCGGCATCGCGAGGCCGGCATCCGCATTCACCTCGGTGTGCAGGCAACGTCGATCGAAGCCGAGAACGGCAAGGTCACCGGCGTCAGTCTCAGCGATGGAAGGCATCTGCCCGCAGACCTCGTCGTGGTCGGCGTCGGCGTGTTGCCGAACATCGAGCTCGCGGCGGAAGCGGGCCTTCCGGTCGCCGCCGGCATCATCGTCGATGAATATTTGTCGACGGCCGATCCCAATATTTCCGCCATCGGCGATTGCGCGCTGTTCGCAAGCCCGCGCTTCGGCGGCTCGCTGCGGCTGGAGTCCGTGCAGAACGCCACCGACCATGCCCGCTGTCTCGCAGCGCGGTTGACCGGTGACAAGAAGGTCTATGACGGCCATCCCTGGTTCTGGAGTGACCAGGGCGACGATAAGCTGCAGATCGCGGGCCTCACCACCGGCTACGACCGCGTCGTGCTGCGCGGCGATCCCTCGAAGAAGGCGTTCTCGGTGTTCTGCTACAAGGGTGAGAAGCTGCTCGGCATCGAGTCCATCAATCGCGCCGGCGACCACATGTTCGGCCGCCGCTTGCAGGCGATGGACCGCTCGATCACGCCGGAACAGGCTGCGGACGAGAGTTTCGACCTGAAGAGCGCGCTGGCCTGATCAGCCGGCGCCGAGCACCGCCGCGACTTCCGCGGCCGTCGGCATCGAGGGACCTGCGCCCATGCGCTGCACGCTGATCGAGGCGGCGGCGTTGGCGAAGGCAAGCGCAGCGCGTAGCGGCACGCCGTCAGCCAGCTGCGATGCGAGCGCGCCGACAAAACAATCGCCGGCGCCGGTCGTGTCGACCGCCTTCACCACGCGGCCGGGCACCGTAAATTCCTCCTGGCCGGCGAGCGCGAGCACGCCGCGCTTGCCCAGCGTGATGCAGATGGTCTGGTCCGCGCGCGCCTGAAGTTTTCGCGCGACACCGATGATTTTGCCGGCCTCGTCATCGTCGGAGAGTTCGTGGCCTGCGAGAAAGCCGAGCTCGGTCTCGTTCAGCACGAGAATGTCGACCAGCGCGAGCAACTCGCCCGACATCTTTTGCGCCGGTGCCGGATTGAGCACGGTCGTCGCCCAGCCGCGCGCGCGCGCGCGAAGAACGCGGCAATCGTCGGCAGTGGTATTTCGAACTGGCTGACGGCAACGTCACCCTTCGCCAGCGGCACATCAGCGACATCATCCGCACTGACCAGCGCATTACTGCCGGGAATGACGACGATGGTGTTGTCGGAGGCCGCGACTGTGATGATCGCCGTGCCGCTGTGCGTCGCGGCCTCACGCACGGAGCCGACGTCCACGCCCTGCGCCGTCAGGAACGCCCTCAGCTCGGCCCCGAACGCATCCGTCCCCAGCCGCCCGATCAGCGTGGTCTTCGCACCAAGCCTGGATGCCGCAACCGCCTGGTTCGCACCCTTGCCGCCGGGAAAATACAACACCTCGCGGCCCGCGACGGTCTCGCCGACCTTGGGGTGGCGATCGGCGGTCGCCACCACATCCATGTTGATGCTGCCGGCAACGAAGACGCGCCCCATGATCAAATCCCTAGACCCTGACTTCGAACTCGTGCCTGACCTTTGCGATGTCTACAAGGGTCGGCAGGCCGGCCTCGTTGCCGAGGCGCTGGATCTTGAAGGTCGAGGCCGCGCGGGCAAAGTCAAAATGCTCGCGCCAGCTTTTGCCGGGATGGGCGAGGTACGAATAGACATAAGCACCGTGGAACACGTCGCCGGCGCCGTTGGTGTCGATCACGCGCTCGCGCGGTATCGGCATTGCCGGCATCACCTGGACTGTCCCGGTTTCGTCGTACCAGAGCAGCCCCTTCTCACCCATGGTGACGCCGCCGATCTTGCAGCCGCGGCCCTTGAGGTAGTCGAGCATCTTCTCCGGCGTCAGGTCCATCTGCTCGCACAGGCGCTCGGCGACGATCGCGACGTCGATGAATTCCAGCAGCTCATGCGTGTTGGTGCGCAGGCCGCCACCATCGAGCGAGGTCAGGATGCCGGCTTCGCGGCAGACCTTCGCGTAATGGATCGCCGCATCGGGCTGGTGGCCGTCGATATGCAGCGCGCGGCAACCGCCGAGATTGAGCATCGGGAACGGGTGAATGTGCTCGTCGTCACGGCAGCGGACGATGGCGCGCTTGCCGTCCTTCGGCATGATGAAGGAGAGGGACGACTGGTTCACCTTCCGCCCGTGCAGCGAGATCGCGTATTTCGCGCACATGTCCTGGAACATGCGCCCGAGCCAGTCATTGGCTGCGGTCGCGATCAGATCGGGCACGATGCCGAGCTTGGCGCAGCAGAACGCCGCCGTCACCGCGTTGCCGCCGAAGGACACTGCGTAGTCCGTTGCCACGTGCTTTTCGTCGCCGGTCGGCATGTGGTCGGTGATGAAGACGACGTCGATATAGGTCTGTCCGATAAAGAGGGCCTGCATTTCTTGTCCGTGGTGCGCTGGGTGGTCCCGGCCGGCGCGGTTACTCTAGCACCGGTTCCGCGTGGAGGACGCGGAAATTATTCGCAAAACTGTCACTCAAAGCCTTGAGGTCAGCATGGGGCCGGAATACGACCGTGGCAGGGCCGGTGCAATGCCCAAGGCAGAGACAAGGCCTAGACAAGGCAGAGACAAGGCCGTGCCGGATCGGCCTGATGTTCCAGGCTCGTCCATGGGAGGGAAGATGATCACCGGCCTCGATCACATCGTTGCTCTGGTCAAGGATATCGGTGCGGCCAAGGCGGCCTATCAGACGCTCCTGGGACGTGCGCCGTCCTGGCGGAATTCCGGCGAGGGCGCCGACCGCGTGCTGTTCACCCTCGACAACATGACCATCGAATTGATGGCGCCAAGCGGCTTCACCGCGACGGCCGATCGGATGCGTGCGTTGCTCGATGACCAGGAGGGCATGCTCGCCAGCCTGTGCTTTCGTGTCGCTGATATGAGCAGGATGCACCGGCGGCTCGACCGGGTCGCTCTGAAGCCGGATCCAATTGCCGAGGTCGAGAGCAGCGACGATGCGAGTGGTGCAGCTCTGCACTGGAAGCGCACGCGGGCCGCGACCGAACTCACGCGCGGCGTGCGCATGTTCTTCCTCGAGCTTGCCGAGGAGCGCCCGAAATCGGTTGTGTCAGACGTTGCGCCGATCGAAGGGCTCGATCACGTCGTCATCACCACCGAGGATTCCGATCGCGCCGCCGCGCTCTATGGCGCACGGCTCGGGCTCGATCTCGCGCTTGATCGCTCGCACCACGACTGGGGCCAGCTGATGTTCTTCCGCTGCGGCGATCTCGTTGTCGAAGTGGTGCGTCGTCCGGTTGCGGGCGGTGATGTCAGGCATGACCGCCTCTGGGGCCTGAGCTGGCGCGTTGCGGACATCGACGCCACGCGTTCCCGCCTGCTTGCCGCCGGCCTCGACGTCAGCGAAGTCCGTAACGGCCGCAAGCCCGGCACGCGGATCATGACAGTACGGAACGGCACCTGCGGGATCCAGACCGTGCTGCTGGAGCGCTCGCCGAAGCCGGTGGAGTGAGGCGTGTCCCGGACGCGCTGCAGCGCGTAGCGCTGCTGCGCAGAGCCGGGACCCAGAGCGCCGCGACCGCTCACTTTGAGACATGGGCCCCGGCTCTGCAGCGCACCGCTGAAGAAGCGCTGCGCTGCGTCCGGGGCACGAGATGTTCTCAAACGCTAGACTGCGTGGTACATGGCATACCTAGATATCACAGCGAGCACCCGGCTTGGCAAAGACCACGGCAAAGCGAACTCTGAAATGGCAACGTGACCCCGAAGGGATGCGGCTGCGCATTCTCGAGGCTGCCAAGCAGGAGTTTTCCGCGCATGGCCTCGCTGGCGCGCGCGTCGATCGCATTGCGGTCAAGGCCGGCGCCAACAAGCGCATGCTCTATTACCACGTCGGCAACAAGGACGACCTCTATCTCGCGGTGCTCGAAGGCGCCTATGACAAGATTCGCAGCGAGGAGCGGGGGCTCGATCTCGAACATCTCGCGCCGCCAGAGGCCATCAAGCGGCTGATCGAATTCACCTGGGGGTACTTCCTGCGCAACCCCGAATTCCTCTCGCTGCTGCAGACCGAGAACCTCGCGCGCGCAAAACATTTGAAGCGCTCGACCAAGGTCAAGTCGATGCACTCGCCCTTCGTCGAGATGATCGGCACCGTGGTGCGGCGCGGCGTCGAGAGCGGCGATTTCAAGGTCGCGGTCGATCCGGTGCAACTCTACATCTCGATCGCCGGCCTCTGCTTCTTCTACCTCTCGAACTCCGCAACGCTCAGCGTGATCTTCGGCCGCGACCTGCTCGCCAAGGACGCCAAGGACGAGCGCCTCGCTCACATGGTCGGCTTGGTGCTGGCCGCGCTGACGGGGCAGTCGGCTGCGTTGTTCGAGGTTGCGAAGGCACCGAAGTCGCGCGCCGGCGTGGCGCAGACGGTTTAGTTTTTCGTAACCCGGATGGAGCGAAGCGAAATCCGGGAACCCTGTGGCTTGTGGCACCAACCCGGATTGCGCTTCGCTCCATCCGGGCTACATCGCCGTCTCCCCAATCTCCGCTGTCATCGCCCGACTTGATCGGGCGATCCAGTATTCCAGAGACGCCGGCACGATACGGAGAAGCCGCGGCGTACTAAATTTCCCGCTTTCGCGGGGAACGACACCGAGGGTAGGGCGCTCTCGTGCCCCGGACGCGGCGCAGCGCGTCTTCGCGGTGCGCTGCAGAGCCGGGGCCCATGTAACTGCGGAACGTGTGGCCCCTGGGTCCCGGCTCTGCGCAGCAACGCTATGCGTTGCAGCGCGTCCGGGACACGGAGGCTCCAGTCCGATCCTCGTCAAAGGTCTAGGAACCCGGCACAAAACGTCACAGCGAACCCCCTAGACAGTATTTATCCAACGGGTTAATTTCTCCCCGGAAACGAAAAAGACGACCGGGAGTGAGACGTGGCTGAAGTGAAGCCGCAGAGTGCGGTGTCCAAGATGCTGAATGCGGCCTGGGTTCGGCCGTTTCTGTTCCTGGTGTTCATCGTCGTGGCCTGGGATCTCGCGATCCGGCTGTTCAAAATCCCCGCCTACCAGATCCCGGCGCCGGCCGACGTCGTCGCGGTGCTGCGCTCCGACTGGCCGGAGCTGCTGCGTCAGTGCTGGCCGACGACCTATGCAACCGTCTGCGGTTTCCTGCTGTCCGCGCTGTTCGGCATTCCCGTCGCCATGTTGATCGCGGGCTCGAAGACGGTCGAGAGTTACGTCTATCCGCTCTTGGTGTTCTCCCAATCCGTGCCGAAGATCGCGATCGCGCCGCTGTTCGTGGTGTGGTTCGGCTTCGGCATCATTCCCAAGGTGATCTCAGCGTTCCTGCTCGGCTTCTTCCCGGTCGTGGTGTCGGCGGTGCAGGGCTTCAAGTCGGTCGATCCTGACATGGTCGATCTCGCCCGCGCCATGCAGGGCAGCCGGTTCCAGGTGTTTTGCGCGGTGAACCTGCCGCATGCGCTGCCGGCGATCTTCTCCGGCCTGAAGGTTTCGGTGACGCTGGCCGTGGTCGGCGCCGTCGTCGGCGAGTTCGTCGGCTCCAATTCTGGCATCGGCTACGTGATGCAGCGCTCCATCGGTACGTTCGACCTGCCGACGATGTTCGCAGCGCTCGTCATTCTCGCACTGCTCGGCGTCATCCTGTTCTGGATCGTCGACCGCATCGAGAAGCTGATCATTCCCTGGCATGTCAGCCAGCGCGAAGACGTGATTTTCGCCTCTTAGAGCATGATCCGGAAAAGTGTGGAGCGGTTTTCCGATCAGATCATGCTCAAACAACAAGTCAAGCAACGGCCACCAACGGCCGAAACATAACGACAAGGGAGAGTGACGATGAAGCGGTGGATTGGGGCTGCATCTGTGGCGCTGATGGCGTTTGCGGTTTCGCCGGCGCAGGCGGCCGACAAGGTCGTGCTGATGCTGAACTGGTACGTCTATGGTGAGCACGCGCCGTTCTATTACGGCAAGGCCAAGGGCATTTATGCCGCCGAAGGCATCGACCTCGAGATCCAGGAAGGTCGCGGTTCAGCTGCGACCACGCAGGCTGTCGCCGCCAAGACCGCAGATTTCGGCTATGTCGACGTGCCCACCATGATGCGTGCCGCGATCAAGGGGGCGCCGATCATTGCGACCGGCGTGCTGCTGCAGACCTCGCCGATGTCCGCGATGGGTTTTGCCGACAAGAACATCAGGAAGCCCGAGGACATCAAGGGCAAGACGGTTGCGATCACGCCGGCCGATTCCATGACCCAGATCTGGCCGCTGTTCCTGAAGAAGACCGGCTTGAAGGAGAGCGATTTCCAGACGGTTGCCGGTGACGGCCAGACCAAGCTCAATGCCGTCATCAACGGCCAGGCTGATCTCCTGCTCGGCTACGTCATGGACCAGTCGATGAAGATCAAGGACGCGACCGGCAAGGACGTGTTCCCGATCAAGTTCGCCGACTACGGCATCAACATGGTCTCCTCAGGCATCATCGCCAACACCGACTATGTGAAGGCCAATGCCGATCTCGTGCGCCGCTTCATGTCGGCGACGACCAAGGCGGTCGAAGCCGCCGAGAAGGAACCGAAGGCCGCCGCGCAGTCGATCCTCGATGCCAACCCCAAGGGTGGCAAGATCGATACGCTCACGCAGGGCTTTGAGCTGACCATTCCGCTGTACCGGACGGCCGAGACCAAGACCAAGCGGCCATTCCAGGTCACCGACCAGAACATGACCGATAGCGTCAACCTGATGGTCGAATATGGCGGTCTCGATGCCAAGGCCAAGGAGAACCCGAAGGCCTTCTATACCAACGACTATCTGCCGAAGAGTGGCACGTGAAACAACCGCCCCCGTCATTCCGGGGCGCCCGAAGGGCGAACCCGGAATCCATTTTTCGTCAGAACCAGCTGCCTGATGGATTCCGGGTTCGATGCTTCGCATCGCCCCGGAATGACGGCGAGTGTTGTCGCACGGGCGTGATGCAATGAAATCAGCACAATCGACATCCCTCCAGCCCGCCGCGCATCTGAGACTGGTGAGCGACCGGGCTGCCGGCGACGCGTCGGGCATTACACTGTCCGGCGTGTCCAAAACCTACCGGACGCGCGACGGCGATGTGCCGTCGCTGCGGCCGCTCGACTTCCACATCAATGACGGCGAGTTCTTCGTCGTGGTCGGCCCTAGCGGTTGCGGCAAGTCCACGCTGCTCAAGCTGATCTCGGGTCTGCTACCACCGACCACGGGCGAGGTCCTGGTCGAGGGTGAGAAGGTGACGAAGCCGCACGGCAATGTCGGCATCGTCTTCCAGAACGCTCTGCTGCTGCCCTGGCGCAACATCTTGTCCAACGTGATGCTGCCGATCGACATGAAGCGGCTGCCGCGGGATGAATATCTCGCCCGCGCCAAGGCGCTCTTGAAGCTGGTTGGCCTCGAAGGCTTCGAGAAGAAGCTGCCCTGGCAGCTCTCCGGCGGCATGCAGCAGCGGGCGTCGATCTGCCGCGCGCTGGTGCACGATCCCAAGATCATGCTGATGGACGAGCCGTTCGGCGCGCTCGACGCACTGACGCGCGAGCGCATGAATGTGGAACTGATGCGGATCCAGCGTGAGACCAAAAAGACGGTGCTGCTGATCACGCATTCGATTCCGGAGGCTGTGTTCCTCGCCGACCGCGTACTGGTCATGACCGAGCGACCCGGCGCGATCGCCGCGATCTACGACGTCCCGCTGCCGCGCCCGCGCTCGCTCGACGTGATGGCTGATCCTGTCTTCACCGAACTCGTGCAACGCATCCGCAAGCATTTCTTCTCGCAAGGTTCGCTGGACTAAGACCATGGCGCCGCGCCTGAAGCTGCGAGATATCGCCTTCTTCGAACGTCCCGTGCATTTCGCGCGGCCGTTCCGTTTCGGCGCGGTAACGGTCGACGCGACGCCGCAATTGTTCGTGCGGGTCGAGATCGAGGTCGAAGGGAAGGGCACAGCGGTTGGCGCCGGCGCCGAGATGATGGTGCCGAAATGGTTCGACAAGCGGCCGGAGTTATCGCCGGCGCAGACGGTCGACGAGTTGCGCCGCTCGCTGGAGATCGCGCGTGGTCTTTATCTGGCTCAGACGGGATTCCGCCCCGCCTTCGGCCTGCACGCATCGTGCATTGGCGCCCAGGTCAAAGCGTGTGCGGAAGAGAATATCCCGCCGCTGGCAGCGGGCTTTGGTCCTGCGGAAATCGACAAGGCCATCCTCGATGCGCTCTTGCGTGCGGTCGGTGCGAGCTTTTTCGATGGGATGGCGGACAATATCGCTGGCGTCGACGGGCGGATGTCGCTCGATCTGACCGGTGCCGAGATCGCAGCGTTTCTGAAGACGCGGACACCTCTGCCGCGGGTTGCCATCCGGCACACGGTCGGCCTCGATGACAAGATCGAAGGCGAGGGCGGTGTGGCGGATGTGCGCGAAAACGCCGGCGCTCGCTATTTCAAGCTCAAGCTATCGGGCGATCCGGAGGCCGACGCGACACGGCTCGTACGGATTGGCAAAGAACTTGGCAATCTTGATCGTGACTATATGGTCTCGCTCGATGCCAACGAGCAATATGCCGACATCGCCGCGTTGAGTGCATTGATCGGTCGTCTTGATGGCGACACTGCGCTGCGTGCGATCTCGACCCGGCTTCTCTACATCGAGCAGCCAATGCCGCGCGATATTACGTTCCAGACCGCTCTCGGCTCGCTCGCCACACGTGACTTCATCATTGACGAGGCCGATGATTCTTACGGAACGTTTCTTGCGATGAGGCCGCTTGGCTATCGCGGTATCTCCTCGAAATCTTGCAAGGGTCTCTACAAATCGATCCTGAACGCGACCCGCGCAGCACTATGGACGACGGGCGCTGAGATCTTCTTCATCACCGGCGAGGACCTCACCTGTCAGGCGGGCCTGGGGGTACAGCAGGACCTCGCGCTCGGTGCCTTCCTCGGCGTCACTCACGCCGAGCGCAACGGCCATCACTATGTCGACGGCTTCGGCGACACGCCTCTTGCCGAAGCGCAGGCCTTCGCCGCAGCGCATCCCGATCTCTACGCCGATGCCGGGCCGGGCATCCGGCTCAACATTCACAACGGCGATCTCCTGACGGGATCGCTTCATGCTGCGGGCTTTGCGACGTCGGTCCATCCGGACTGGTCGGCGCTTCGTCCGCTCGAACAACCAATATCACTTCAGGAGCAATTGACATGACCACGCAACGCCTCGGCCTCATCATGAACGGCGTCACCGGCCGCATGGGGCTCAACCAGCATCTGATCCGTTCGATCGTTGCGATCCGCGAGCAGGGCGGCGTCCGCCTGAAGAACGGCGACCGCATCATGCCGGATCCGATCCTGGTCGGCCGCAGCGCGGAGAAGGTCGAGGCGCTCGCCAAGCGCTACAACATCACGCGGTGGACCATCGATCTCGACGCGGCGCTCGCCGACAAGAACGACACCATGTTCTTCGATGCCGCGACCACGCAGGCGCGCCCGGGCTTGCTGACCCAGGCCATCAATGCCGGCAAGCACGTCTATTGCGAAAAGCCGATCGCGACGAATTTTGAAGAGGCGCTCGAAGTCGTCAAGCTCGCCAATGCCAAGGGCGTCAAGCACGGCACGGTGCAGGACAAGCTGTTCCTGCCCGGCCTGAAGAAGATCGCTTTCCTGCGCGATTCCGGCTTCTTCGGCCGCATCCTCTCGGTGCGCGGCGAGTTCGGCTATTGGGTGTTCGAAGGCGGCTGGCAGGAGGCGCAGCGGCCCTCCTGGAATTACCGCGACGAAGACGGCGGCGGCATCATCCTCGACATGGTCTGCCACTGGCGCTACGTGCTCGACAACCTCTTCGGCAATGTCCAGAGCGTGGTCTGCATCGGCAACACCGATATCCCCGAGCGCTTTGACGAGCAGGGCAAGAAGTACAAGGCGACCGCCGATGATTCCGCCTATGCGACCTTCCAGCTCGAAGGCGGAGTCATCGCCCACATCAACATGTCCTGGGTCACGCGTGTCTATCGCGACGACCTCGTGACCTTCCAGGTCGACGGCACCCATGGTTCGGCGGTCGCGGGTCTCACCGACTGCATGATCCAGGCGCGGCAGGCAACGCCTCGGCCGGTGTGGAATCCCGACGAGAAGCGGCTGCACGATTTCTACGGCGACTGGCAGAAGCTGCCCGACAACGTCACCTACGACAACGGCTTCAAGGAGCAATGGGAGATGTTCATCCGTCACGTCTACGAGGATGCGCCCTACAAGTTCACGCTGCTCGAAGGCGTCAAGGGCGTGCAGCTCGCCGAATGCGCGCTGAAGAGCTGGAAGGAACGGCGCTGGATCGATGTTGCTCCGGTTAAGGTGTGAATCCCCTTGGCGAACGACATCGGCCCTCGTGCCCCGGACGCTGCGCAGCGCCTCTTTGGCGTTGCGCTGCAGAGCCGGGGCCCATCTATCGTCGACTTCCCGTTTCGCATGGGTCCCGGCTCAGCGCAGCAGCGTTGCACGCTGCAGCGCGTCCGGGACACGAGAACGGTGAGAAAGGTGAAATGACATGAATAAACCCGTCCTGCCGATGTCGTCCTTATCGCTGAAACTGCCCAAGGCCGATCGCTCGATCGAGACTTACCGGCTCGCGGCTTCGCGCACGTTTCCCGCAAAGCTCGAGGGACCGCTGAACCGCATTGCGTTCTCCGCCGTGCATACGGTCGTCGATCCCTTCGCCGACAACGATCCCTGGCTCTCAGTGGCCGTCGACTGGGACAAGACCATTGCGTTCCGCGAGCACGTCTGGGATCTCGGTCTCGGCGTGGCTGAGGCCATGGACACCGCGCAGCGCGGCATGGGGTTGGATTGGCCAACTTCGCTGGAATTGATCACGCGTTCAGTCGGCTCCGCCAAGCGGCGGAATGCTCTGGTGTTCTCCGGCGCCGGCACCGATCATCTTGCGGTCGAGGATGCCGGGAGTATCGACGACGTGATCCGCGCCTATGAGGAGCAGATCTCGGCGGTCGAGAAGGTCGGCGGCCGCATCATCCTGATGGCGTCGCGGGCGCTGGCAAAACTCGGCCGCGGCGCTGACGACTACGCCAAGGTCTATAACCGCGTGCTGTCGCAGGTTCGCGAGCCCGTGATCATTCACTGGCTCGGCGACATGTTCGATCCGGCCCTGACGGGCTATTGGGGCACAAAGGATCTCGACAAGGCGATGGACGTTGCGGTCGCGATCATCAACAACAACGCGGCCAAGGTCGACGGCGTCAAGGTCTCGCTGCTCGACAAGCAGCGCGAGATCGACATGCGCCGTCGCCTCGACAAGCGTATCAAGATGTATACCGGCGACGATTTCAATTATGCGGAGCTGATCGCCGGCGACGAGCAAGGCTTCTCCCACGCGTTGCTCGGCATTTTCGATGCCATCGCGCCGGCGGCTTCCTATGCGCTGTCGCGTCTCGCGGCAGGCGACGAAGCAGGCTTCCACGACGTGCTTGGGCCGACGGTGCCGCTGTCGCGCCACATCTTCAAGGCGCCGACACGCTTCTACAAGACCGGCGTCGTCTTCATGGCGTATCTCAATGGCCACCAGGATCATTTCACCATGGCCGGCGGCCAGGAGAGCGCGCGCTCGATGCTGCATCTGGCAGAGCTGTTTCGTCTGGCCGATCAGGCCGGGTTGCTCGCCAATCCCGAACTCGCGACGCAGCGGATGAAGACCGTGCTCGCCACCCACGGTATCGAATCCTGATGCGCGATTTCTCGTCCGACCATCGCTGGCTGTCGCTGAACACAGCGACAGTCCGTAAGCAGGGCGATCTCGTTCAGATCGTTGACGCCTGCGCACGTCACGGCATCCGTGCCATCGATCCCTGGCGCGACCAGGTCGCGACCGTCGGCCTCGATCGCGCGGTGCGTGCCGCGCGCGATGCCGGGCTCGAATTGTCAGGCTATTGCCGTGGCGGCATGTTCACGTCGGATGCATCGCGCCGGGGTGAAGTGCGTGATGACAACAGGCGCTGCGTCGATGAGGCCAAGGCGCTCGGCGCGCCGTGCATCGTGCTCGTCGTTGGCGGACTGCCGCAATATTCACGGCCCGGCAGCGAGGCGTCGAAAGACATTGTCGGCGCACGGACGCAAGTCGAGGAAGCGCTCGCCGAGATGCTCGACTACGCCAGGCAGGCAAACTTGCCGCTGGCGATCGAGCCTTTGCATCCGGCCTACGCGGCGGATCGCGCCTGCGTGAACACCACAAAGCAGGCGCTCGACATCTGCGACCGGCTTGATCCCGGTCGTAGCGGCATGCTGGGCGTCGCGCTCGACGTCTATCACATCTGGTGGGATCCGGAGTTGGTGGGCCAGATCGCGCGGGCCGGCAAGGATCGCCTGCTGGCGTTCCATGTCTGCGACTGGCTGGTGCCGACCAAGGACATCCTCAACGACCGCGGCATGATGGGCGACGGCGTCATCGACATCAAATCCGCACGCGCCGCCGTCGAGGCGCAGGGCTTTGCCGGCTATTCGGAGATCGAAATTTTCTCCAACGACTGGTGGGCCAAGCCGATGGATGAGGTGCTGCGCACCTGTATCGAGCGGCACCGGGCCGTCGTTTAGCGTCTGTCCGAGTGATTGCGCGTGACGAGCTGATTTGCCCGTCACGTCAAATGGTTCGACGGAGTCACAAGACATCTTCCGTCGGCCCATGCTCTACTGTGCATGGGGTTGTTTTCGACTTTTGGTCGGCAGAGGCTCAGGAGTCCTGCCTGCGGTGCTCGATCTCGAGTGTAACCAGCCGTGCCAGCAGCGTTGCCGGATAGAGCTGCCCGAAGATCGCCTCCATGTTGCACAGGCTGCGCGCGACCGGATGCAGCGGCGCGACGTCGCCATAGCCGGTCGTGGTCATCGTCGCGAAGCTGAAATAGATCACGTCGCTCGCGAGCCTCGGACTGTCCGTCACCTTCATGCTGACAAAGGCAACCGGATCCAGCGAGCCGATGAAGACGTACAGCGCGGAGAAGATCACCGCGACCGTCAGATAGAGCAGCACGGCCCCGATCACGCGATGGTAGGTCACGCGCCCCGGCGCAAAGGTCTGGCGCGCCACCGCCCAGGCCATCGTCGTCCCGACGATGAACCACGACCCGGCAAACAGATTGAGGTCGAGGATCGACGGCGACCTGATCCGCAGGATCGCGCCTGTTACGATCATGCAGAGCGCGACCAGCATGCCGACGACCGCGACCGGGCTGCCTGAGATCACGAAGATGCCGACGACGAGTAGCAGCGCCAACACGAGCTCGGACACCTGGAATGCAAACAGCCCGAGTGCCTGCAACGGCGAGATCACGAACATCATGATCACCAGCAGCACCGTCAGCACCGTAAGGGCCGGATCGGCCCAACGTTCGCGCAATTGATCGATCTTCATCACGCCTCAACCGACCGCGCAGGGGACGCTCAGGAAACCACGAAACCGGACGCGGCCCCCGCGCACCGGCTGGCCGCTCACGGCATAGTTCGGGAAGCGTGCCAGGAAGCGCGAGATCGCAATGGCCCCTTCGAGCCGCGCCAGCGCCATGCCCGCGCATTGATGCGCGCCGGTCGCAAAGGCGAGATGACGGTTCGGCGTCCGTGCGACGTCGAAGCGCTCAGGATCTGTAAACTGCGCGGGGTCGCGGTTGGCCGCGCCAATGCACAGCGTCACCGAGGTGCCGGCCTCGAGCATCACGCCACCGAGTTCGATCGGTTCGGTGGTCATGCGGTTGCCGAGCTGGTTCGAGCTTTCGTAGCGGAGGATCTCCTCGACCGCGGTCTTGATCATGTCCGGATGGTCGATCAGCCGCCGCTTCTGATCGGGATTGCGATGCAGCGTGACGAGGCCGTTGCCGATCAGGTTGGTCGTGGTCTCGTGACCGGCATTGAGCAGGAAGATGCAATTGTGCAGCAGCTCCTTCTCGGTCAGCCGCTCGCCGTTCTCCTCGCCCTGGATCAAGCGCGTCAGCACGTCACGATCAGGATTGCCGGGCCTCTCGCGGCGCCGTGCGACCAGCGTTTCGAGATAGGCAAGGAAGTCTGTCACGGCCTTGTTGCCGCGCGCGGCCGCCTCAGGCGATACGACCGGCTCGAGTGCACCGAGGATCGCCAGCGACCAATCGCGCAGCGGCGTGCGCTCGTCATGGGGGACATCGAGCAGATTGCCGATCACCTCGATCGGGATGGACGCGGCGAAATCCTCGATCAGCTCGCAATGGCCCTTGGCGGCGATGGCGTCGAGCAGGCCGTCGACCAGCTTGACGATGTCGCCCTCCATGCCCGCGATCGCGCGCGGCGAAAGCGCGCCCATGATCAGGCGCCGCACGCGCGTGTGCGCCGGCGGATCGTTGAAGACGAGGCTCGTGGTGTGGTGCTCGTAGAGCGGCGTGTCGCCATATTTCGGCGCGAACTCGCGCTTTTTGTCGGAGCTGAACGACTTCGTGTTCTTGTAGGTGGTGACGAGGTCGTCATAGCGCGTCAGGAACACCGTGCCGCTCGCAAGCCGCTTGACCGGCTCGTTCTCCCGCAGTGCACGATAGGTCGGGTAGGGATCGTCGTAGAATTCGCTCGTCAGCTTCGCCAGATCGAAACTGGCCGCCAACTCTTTCGCATCTGCGTTCATCGCCATACTCACTTGATGACACCGATATGCCGTTTTCGCTCTTCCGAGCTTTGCGGGTCACCGTCTACAGTCAAGCCGTGATTTGCAAGCCGACCGGACAGGAAAATGCACGCCCGCGCTGACGCCTCCGACACGGCCCCGAGCTGGCCCGACGATATATTCGCGACTTTGCAACGCTTCGACGTCCGGCAGGTGCCTTACGTGCCCGATGCCGGCCATTCGAAATTGATCCAGCGCGTGCTGGCGTCATCGACGATGCGCGGCATTCCGCTGACGACGGAGGAGGAGGGCGTGGCGCTGCTTGCGGGCGCCTGGACCGGCGGCCAGCGCGGCGTGCTGCTGATGCAGTCCAGCGGCGTTGGCAATTGCATCAACATGCTGTCGCTGATCCCGATCCTGCGCTTTCCATTCCTCACGCTTGTGACCATGCGCGGCGAGTGGGGCGAGTTCAATCCGTGGCAGGTGCCGATGGGGTCGACCACGCAGGGCGTACTCGAACTCTCTGGCATCAAGGTGCTGCGTGCTTCGAATGCCGCCGAAGTGCCTGCGGTACTGGAGGCGGCGGCAGCCCAAGCCTACAACGCGCTGACGCCCACGGCCGTCCTGCTGTCGCAGCGCCTGATCGGCGCCAAGGTATTCACCAAATGAGCAAGGCCAATCTCCTCGACCGCCGTCAGGTGGTGTCCGCGCTGCTTGCCGATCGCAAGGACGTAGTCGCGATCGGCGGCCTCGGCGCCTCCACCAACGACATCACCGCCGCCGGCGATCACGCCCGCAATTTCTATCTCTGGGGCGGCATGGGTGGCGCTGCGATGATCGGCCTGGGCCTTGCGCTCGCGCAGCCAAAGCTGCCCGTGCTGGTCATAACCGGCGACGGCGAGATGCTGATGGGGATGGGCAGTCTCGCCACCATCGGCCTGCAGAAGCCGGCCAACCTCTCGATCGTCGTGCTCGACAACGAGGCCTATGGCGAGACCGGCGGCCAGACCAGCCACACGTCCGCTGCCGCCGATCTGGTGGGCGTCGCCAAGGCCTGCGGCATCGCCGACAGCCGAGCGATCTCGACCATGGCCGAGGTGGAGGCCTTCGCCAAGACCGTCTACGACCTCTCGGCGGGCCCGCGCTTTGCCAATGTGAAGATCGACAGCGCCAACGTCGAGCGGATCCTGCCAAGCCGGGACGGGACGTACATCGTAAATCGGATTCGCGGCGACCTCGGCTTCCAGCCGATCTGACGCCGCCCCCTGATCTGGTCCTCCGCGGACGGCGCTCGCCTCCGCTGCGGTAACCTGTGACCAATTTTCAACGGTTTCTCACGCACTTAGGTTGCGATGCAGCATTATACTTGACTTTGGCGTGGGTGAGTGCTTACTCACTAGCATGAGCTCATTGCGTATGACGAGCGACCTGAGGCGTCAATTGATCCTCGGAGCCGCGAAACGCTGCTTTGCCCGACACGGCTATAACGGCACCACGACCAAGAGCGTGGCGGCCGCTGCTGCCATTTCCGAGGCACTGCTGTTCAAGCATTTCCCGTCCAAGGCGGCGCTCTACGCCGAAATCCTCAGCGACGAATGCGAGGCGGATCCCGGCCTCACCGAACTCCTCGAGAAGGAGCCGTCGACGGCCACCCTGGTCGACCTGATCCGCGGCATGGTTCAGCATTTCCTGCTGATCGCCGACGGCCCCGACCAGGAAGAGGCACAGCGGCTGCGGCTGATGGCCACTAGTCATCTGGATGATGGCGAATTCGCTCGTTTGCTATATGCCAAGATCGAGACGCTGATTGGAGCGGTCTTCGTTGCCTCGCTCGAACGCGCGGTCGTCGCCGGCGATGCACGGGCGTGTGACAGTGAGCCGCTCAATCTGTTCTGGTTTGCGCATCACACGGTGATGACCGCGGCGCTGACCAGGTTGCCCTCAGTACATTGTCTTGCCTATGGCAGGGCGAGCGATCTGGAGCGGCAGCTTTGTGAGTTTCTCCTGAGGGGTATCGGACTTAACGACGCCGCAATTGCTTCGCATTTGGGCCGCGATCAGGCCGCGGATGCGGACAAGACGGCGATTGCAGAAAGCGCATGACATGAACATCGTAGCCGAACACAAGATTTCGGGCGAACCGATCGACAGCAAGGCCCCCAAGCGTCCGGTTCGGCCGGTGCTCTGGTTCATTATCATCGGCACGCTCCTCGCCGCGCTCGTCGGTGGCCTCGTCTGGTTCAATTATTTCCGTGGCCAGATGATCAAGCAGTTCTTCGCCAACAACAAGCCGCCGCCGACCCTGGTCAGCGCGGCCGAGGCGAAGTCCGAGGTGGTGCCGAACCTGCTGACCGCTGTCGGTGGCCTCGCCGCCGTGCATCAGGTCGACGTCAGCGCCGACGTCAACGGCCGCGTCACGGAGATCAAGTTCGAGCCGGGCGCTCATGTCGAAGCCGGCATGCCGCTGGTGCAGCTGTTCGACGCGCCGGACCAGGGCGATCTCGCCAATTACAAGGCGCAGGCAACGGTCGCGCAGCTCTCGCTCGACCGCGCCAAGCAGCTGGCGTCGCGCCAGTTCGGCCCGCAGTCGACCGTCGATTCCGCGCAGGCCGCCTACGACCAGGCGCTGGCCGGCATCGCCAAGACCGAAGCGCTGATCTCGCAAAAGCTGGTGCGCGCGCCGTTCTCGGGCGATCTCGGCGTCCGCAAGGTTGAAGTTGGTCAGTATCTGACGGCCGGCACGGCGATTGTTTCGCTCACCGACCTGTCGGAGCTGTGGGCCAACTTCACGGTGACGGAAAAGGATTCCGCCAACCTCAAGGTCGGCCAGGCAGTGCGGCTGAAGGTCGACGCCTATCCGGGCCGTACCTTCGACGCCAAGATCACCACGATCGAACCGCAGATCGCAGCCGACACGCGCAACATCCGCGTGCAGGCAACGGTTGCCAATCCGGAGAAGATCCTGAAGCCAGGCATGTTCGTGAGCACCACGGTGGTGATGCCGGACAAGCCGGCCGTGATCACCGTGCCGGAAACGTCAGTCGACTACACGCTGTATGGCGACTCCGTCTTCCTGATCACCGAGAAGAAGGAAGAAGACGGCAAGACCACCCTGAACGCCGTGCGCACGTTTGTGCAGACCGGAAACCGGGTCAATGGTCGTGTCGAAATCCTCAAGGGCGTGAAGGCGGGCGACAAGGTCGTCGCTGTCGGCCAGCTCAAGCTGCAATCGGGCGCTGCCGTCGCGATTTCGACGGACCCGGCTCCGCAGATCCCGGCGCAGCCGCCGCGCTACTGACAATACACTCACGTGATCCGGCCTGGCCGGGTCACGTCTCGTGAGATAAAAGAAACCGAGATCGCCGCGATGGCCTTTACTGATATTTTCATCAAGCGCCCGATTCTGTCGGTCGTCGTCAGCCTGCTGATCCTGCTGATCGGTCTGCGCGCCGCGATGGTGCTGCCGATCCGGCAGTATCCGAAGCTGTCGAACACGGTCATCAACATCACGACCGTCTATCCCGGCGCGTCCGCGGACCTGATCCAGGGCTTCATCACGACGCCGATCGAGCAGGCGGTCGCGTCGGCTGAAGGCATCGACTACATCACGTCGTCCTCCGTGCTCGGTACGTCGACGATCCAGGTCTACATCAAGCTGAATTTCGATCCGAACCAGGCGCTCACTGAGGTGCTCGCCAAGACCAACTCGGTCAAATACCTGATCCCGAAGGAGTCGAACGACCCGATCGTCACCAAGACGACGGGCCAGACCACGGCCGTGATGTATCTCGGCTTCTCATCCGAGGAGCTGTCGGGTTCGGCGATTTCAGATTATCTGACGCGCGTGGTGCAGCCGGTGCTCTCCACCGTCGATGGCGTTGCCTCGGCCGACATTCTTGGCGGCCAGACTTTCGCAATGCGGCTCTGGCTCGATCCCGTGAAGATGGCAGGCCGCAACGTGTCACCGGCGGATG
Organism: Pseudomonadota bacterium; assembly: GCA_023387695.1. GTDB lineage: Bacteria > Pseudomonadota > Alphaproteobacteria > Rhizobiales > Xanthobacteraceae > Bradyrhizobium. The sequence goes on from JAEWHT010000252.1 coordinate 30,289, forward strand.
TCGCGGCCGCGATTCAGGCCAACAACTTCCAGTCCGCTGCGGGGCAGACCAAGGGCTATCTCATCGTTTCCAACGTCTCGACCAATACCAGCCTGACCGACGTCAACCAGTTCAGGAAGATGATCGTCAAGGCGAAGGATGGTGGCTTCGTCCGGATGGAGGATATCGCAACGGTCGAACTCGCCGCGCAGAGTACCGACGCCAGCGTCGCCTTCAACGGTGAGCACGCGATCTTCATCGGCGTACAGGCCACGCCGCAAGGCAATCCGCTGACGCTGGTCAAGGGCGTGCGGGCGCTGTTCCCGGAGCTCGAGCGCAATCTGCCGCCGTCGATGAAGATGAAGGTCGCCTACGATTCGACCAAGTTCATCCAATCCTCGATCGACGAGGTGGAGAAGACGCTCGGCGAAGCTGTGATCATCGTGATCGTGGTGATCTTCCTGTTCCTGGCCTCGCTCCGTTCGGTCATCATTCCGGTCGTGACGATTCCGCTGTCGATGATCGGCGTCTGCACGCTAATGCTGGCGCTGGGCTTCAGCTTCAACCTGCTGACCTTGCTCGCGATGGTGTTGGCGATCGGCCTTGTGGTCGACGACGCCATCGTGGTGGTGGAGAACATTCACCGCCATCTGGAGGAGGGGAAGACACCTGTCCAATCGGCGCTTGAAGGTGCGCGTGAAATCGTCGGTCCCGTCGTCTCGATGACCATCACGCTGGCGGCCGTGTATGCCCCGATCGGCTTCCTCGGCGGCCTCACTGGTTCGTTGTTCCGCGAATTCGCCTTCACGCTCGCCGGCTCGGTGATCGTGTCGGGTGTGATCGCGCTGACGCTGTCGCCGATGATGTGCTCGGTGCTGCTGAAGAATACCGAAGAGGGCCGTTTCGCCAAGATGGTCAACAAGGTGTTCGGCGCCGTAACGCGCTGGTACGGTCGCCGGCTGGACCGCTCGCTCGACTACAAGGCGATCACCGGCCTGTTCGCGATCACGATCCTCGGGCTCGTTGGCTTCCTCTACATGCACACCTCGAAAGAGCTGGCGCCTGAGGAAGACCAGGGTATCGTGTTCGCGGTGACCAAGGCGCCGAAATACGCCAACATCGACTATGTCGATTTCTACGGCGACAAGCTCGACAAGCAATTCCAGAAATTTCCCGAGACTGATCTGCGTTTCGTGCTGAACGGCATCAACGGTCCGCAGGGCGGTATCGCCGGCATGCTGCTGAAGCCGTGGGATGAACGCAAACGCTCGTCGATCGCGCTGAAGCCGTTGGTCCAGGCCGAGCTCTCCAAGATCGAGGGCGTGCAGGCTTTCGCGTTCAACCTGCCGCCGCTGCCGGGTGGCCCGGGCGGTCTGCCAGTGCAGATGGTGATCAATTCAACGGCGAGTTTCCAGACCGTCTATGAGCAGATGGAGAAGCTTAAGGACGCTGCGCGCAAGAGCGGCATGTTCATCGTCTCAGACAGCGATCTCGCCTATAACCAGCCGAACGTGGAGGTCACGATCGACCGCTCCAAGGCGCAGGACCTCGGCGTCAATATGCAAAACCTCGGCTCTACGCTCGCGGTTCTGCTCGGCGGCAATTACATCAACCGCTTCAATCTCCAGGGTCGTTCGTATCAGGTTATTCCGCAGGTGCCTCGCAGCGAGCGCCTCTCGCCGGAATCGCTCGGTGGCTACTATGTGACGACCAACACTGGGCAGCAGCTCCCGCTGTCGACCGTGGTCTCGATCAAGACCAAGACCGACCCGAATTCGCTGACGCACTACAATCAGCTCAACTCGGCGACGTTCTCAGCCGTGCCGATGCCCGGCGTGACTGTCGGTGCGGCGGTCGACTTCCTCGAGGGCGAGGCCAAGAAGCTGCCGGCTGGCTTTAGCCACGATTACCTCGCTGACTCCAGACAGTATGTGCAGGAAGGCAACCAGCTCGCGATCACCTTCGGTTTTGCGCTGATCATCATCTTCCTGGTGCTGGCGGCTCAGTTCGAGAGCTTGCGTGACCCGTTCGTGATCATGATCTCGGTGCCGATGGCGATCGTCGGTGCGTTGATCCCGCTGTTCTTCGGCGTTGCCACCATGAACATCTACACGCAGGTCGGTCTGCTCACCCTGGTCGGCCTCATCACCAAGCACGGCATCCTGATGGTGGAGTTCGCCAACGAGCTCCAGGTCAACGAACGGCTCGATCGCCGCTCGGCCATCGAAATGTCGGCCCGTATCCGCCTGCGGCCGATCCTGATGACGACGGCTGCGATGGTGACGGGTCTGATCCCGCTGCTGACGGCGACGGGCGCAGGTGCCGCCAGCCGCTTCTCGATCGGCCTCGTGGTCGTCGCCGGCATGTCGATCGGCACGCTGTTCACGTTGTTCGTGCTGCCGGCCGTCTATGTCGTGTTGGCGACCGACCATCGCGCGGCCGCCGATTCCGAGCGCAACAAGCAGATGAACGATCTCGACCTCAACGCCAAGGCGTTGCGGACCACCTGACCGGCGCGCCATTTTGCGTGCGAAGCGGCAACAGCCATCGCTGTTGCCGCTTTTTTTTGTCGCGCAATATCCCGTAGTATGATCGTTGGCGGCGCAGGTGCGCGCTCGAGGCGAGTTGTCGGATGAAGAGGCGTGAATTTCTGGCGATGCTTGGCGGGGCGGTCCTGGTGCGGCCGGACCTTGCGTCGGCCGATACGCCTGGCCGGATCTATCGTCTTGGCACCGTGACGCCGATCGTGCCCATCACGGCCGAGAGCCCTGGCGGCAAGATCTTGCTCAAGGTGCTTGAAGAGCGTGGATTCAAGCTCGGCCAAAACCTGAGCTTTGAAGCGCGGGGCGCGCTCGGCGATGTCACGATGCTGCCTTCGCTGATCGCCGAGCTGAAGGCCAAGAACGTCGACGTCATCGTCATCATTGGCTATCCGACCGCGATGGCTGCCAAAGCGGCCGGCATCGCCACCGTCGCGGCAAGCGGCGTCGGCGATCCGGTTGAAACCAGGCTGATCGAGAGCCTGGCGCATCCCGGCGGCAAGATCACAGGGATTTCGGATGTCGCAGCGACACTCAGCGCCAAGCGGCTGTCGCTGCTCAAGGAGGTGTCGCCAAAGCTGACCAAGGTCGCGATGCTTTGGAATAAGGACGACCTTGGCATGACCATGCGCTATGCGGCGTCTGCAAAGGCGGCCCAGGCGCTTGGATTGACCGTGCAGGCGCTCGGCGTGCGCGAGCCCGACGATTTCGACGAAGCCTTCTCAATGATGAAGAGCGATTTGCCTGACGGCATCCTGATGGTGGCGGACGCGCTGACCATTCTCAACCGCGAGCGCGTGTTCGAGTTCGCGGCTGCCCGAAAGCTGCCGGCGATCTACGAATTCGACCAGTTTGCCCGCGCCGGCGGTCTGATGTCCTATGGCGCCGATTCCTCGGAATCCTTCGAGCGGGCGGCTGCGCTGGTGGCGCGCATTTTCAACGGGGCAGACCCCGGTGATCTTCCGTTCGAGCTGCCGACCCGCTATCCCCTGGTGATCAATCTCAAGACGGCCAAGGCGACCGGGCTTGAAATTCCCCCGACTTTGCTGGCACTTGCCGACGAGGTTATCGAATAGCCTTGTGCGTTGCAGCGAGAGACAAGGTTCGGCCTTCTTGCTAGGCTTGGGGGAATGAGCATTTCCGTCCATCCCGACACCCCGCAAACCAGGACCCTGCCGAGCGCGGCCGGGGGCGGCGTCGCGTCCGTCGAGGCGGGGCGGGGAATCAGGAGCCGGCTGTTCACCAAATATGTTGCGCTGTTCGTGGCGGTGGTCGCCGTCGCCCTGCTGGCCAACGGCCTGTTCGAGGTCCTGTTCTACTATCGGGAGCACAAGGCCGCGCTGATCCGCGTCCAGCACGAGCAGGCCGAGGCGGCCGCCGCAAAGATCAGCCAGTTCGTCAAGGAGATCGAGAGCCAGCTCGGCTGGACCACGCAGCTGCCATGGTCTGCGGGCTCGATCGAGCCGCGCCGGTTCGACGCATTGCGGCTGCTGCGACAGGTGCCGGCGATCACCGAGCTTGCCCAGGTCGATTCGACCGGCAAGGAGCGCCTGCGGGTCTCGCGGCTGGCGATGGACGCAATCGACAGCGGCACCGATTTGTCGAGTGATCCCAAGTTCACGGAAGCCGTCGCGCATAAGGTCTATTACGGACCGGTTTATTTCCGCCGCGAGTCGGAGCCCTACATGACGCTGGCGCTGGCCGGGGCCCGGAAGGATGCCGGGGTCAGCATCGCGGAGGTGAACCTGAAGCTGATCTGGGATGTCGTGTCCCAGATCAAGGTTGGCGAGCGCGGACATGCCTATGTCGTCGGTCCGCAGGGGCGTCTGATCGCGCATCCCGACATCAGCCTCGTGCTGCGTAATACAGACATGTCGGGCCTCGCGCAGGTGCGCGCCGCGCAGGCCGGCGGCGCCATGCCGGACGCCTTGCAGGAAGCGACCAATATCCAGGGACAGAAGGTTCTGACGGCATCCGCGCCGATCAGTCCGTTGGGCTGGACCATGTTCGTCGAGCTGCCGGTCGAGGAGGCGTATGCAGCGCTCTACGACGCGCTCGAACGGCTTGCAATCGTGCTGCTCGCAGCCTCGATTTTCGCCGTGCTCGCCGGGATATTCCTCGCACGCCGCATGGTCGGCCCGATCCAGGCGCTGCGCAGCGGTGCCGAGCGGATGGGCGGCGGCGATTTCTCCCAACGGATCTCGATCAGGACCGGCGACGAGCTCGAAGGGCTTGCCAACCAGTTCAACGACATGGGCGCGCGCTTGCAGGAGTCCTATGCGGATCTGGAAAAAAAGGTCGAGGCGCGAACGGCTGAACTCTCCGAAGCGCTCGAGCAACAAACGGCGACCTCGGAGGTGCTGGAGGTCATCAGTTCGTCCCCAGGCGAGCTCAAACCGGTGTTCGCCAAGATGCTCGAAAATGCGACGCGGGTTTGTGGCGCAAGTTTCGGTGTCATGAATCTCTGGGACGGTGAAAGCTTCACGATTGCGGCGGACTACAACGTGCCGGTGGCGTTCGCTGCTTCACGCCAGGATTTGGCAATTCATCCCCGCCCGAACAGCGCGCTCGCCGAACTCGTCAAGACGCATGAGGTCGTCCACGTTCACGATGTGCGCGAGACGCCTGCTTATCTTGCCGGTGGGCCTTCCGTCCGCGCGATCTCGGACGTCGCCGGCGCACGCACCATCGTCATCGTGCCGATGCTGAAGGAGAATGAGCTGATTGGCACGATTGCGGTCTATCGCAAGGAGGTCCGTCCGTTCGCCGACAAGCAGATCGCACTGGTTGAGAATTTCACCAAACAGGCTGTGATTGCGATCGAGAACGCGCGACTGCTCAAGCAGCTTCGTGAACGCACCACGGAGCTGTCGGAATCGCTCGACAATCTGCGTGCGGCCCAGGATCGCCTGGTCCAGACCGAAAAGCTGGCCTCGCTCGGCCAGCTCACAGCGGGCATTGCTCACGAGATCAAGAACCCGCTCAACTTCGTCAATAATTTCTCCTCGATCTCGACCGAATTGATCGACGAGCTCAAGGAGGTCCTGCAGGGGGCGTCGCTCGACGACAAGACGAAGGATGAGGTCGAGGATCTGACCGGCATGCTGCGCGGCAATCTCGAGAAAGTGGTTCAGCACGGCAAGCGTGCCGATTCCATCGTCCGGAACATGCTGCTGCACTCGCGCGAAGGCTCGGGCGAGCATCGCGCGGCGGACATCAATGCGATCGTCGAGGAGAGCCTCAATCTGGCCTATCACGGCGCGCGCGCCGAGAAGCCCAATTTCAACGTCACGCTCAAGCGAGACTTCGATCCCGCGGCCGGTACGATTGATGTTTATCCGCAGGAAATCACGCGCGTCTTTCTTAACCTGATCTCGAATGGGTTCTATGCGTCGGCCAAGCGCAAGGAGAGCGCAGCGGACGATTTCGAGCCGACCTTGAGTGCGGCTACGAAAAGCCTGGGCAGCAAAGTCGAGATCCGGATTCGCGACAATGGCACGGGTATTCCGCAGGAGGTGAAGGAGAAGATGTTCAATCCCTTCTTCACCACCAAGCCCGCCGGCGAGGGCACTGGGCTCGGCCTGTCCATGAGCCACGACATCGTCGTGAAACAGCACGGTGGCACGATCGACGTGAATACCGAGCCCGGCGTATTCACCGAATTCATTATCACCTTGCCGCGCGCGACGGCGGCAGGCGGCACTTCCGGAGGCAAGACGTGAACGTTTACATCCTGGTCGTCGATGACGAGCCCGATGTCGAGGCGCTGTTCCGGCAGCAATTCCGGCGCGACCTGCGTTCCGGTCGTTTTCAGATGGAATTTGCGCCCTCTGCGCCCGATGCGCTGAAGCGTGCCGCCGAGGTGCGTGATCCCTCCCTGATCCTGATTTTGTCTGATATCAACATGCCCGGCATGAGCGGGCTCGACATGCTGCCCAAGGTGCGTGCCGAGCGTCCTGACGTTCCCGTCATCATGATCACGGCCTACGGTGATGCCGAGACGCATCGCAAGGCGATCGAGCGCGGCGCCACCGGGCTGCTCACCAAGCCGATCGACTTCGCGCTGCTGCGCCAGCAGATCGACACGAGGCTCGAGCAGGCGGCATGACCCCAACCATCCTCTTTGTCGATGATGAGCCTGATCTCGAGGCGCTGATCCTGCAGAAATTCCGCAGGCAGATCCGCGACGGGCTCGTCGCCATCATATTCGCGCGCGACGGCCTCGAGGCGCTGGAGTCGATCGAGCAGAACCCGCATGTCGACATGGTGGTCTCGGACATCAACATGCCCAGGATGGACGGGCTTTCGCTGTTGCAGAAGCTGCAGGAAGCCGAGGACAAGAAGTCGACCATCATCGTGTCCGCCTATGGCGACATGAACAACATCCGCACCGCTATGAACCGCGGCGCATTCGATTTTCTCACCAAGCCGATCGACTTCGCCGACCTCGAAACCACGATCGAGAAGACCCTTCGTCATATCGAGATGCTGCGTGAGGTGCGGCGCCGTCAGGCGGAGGCCGAACGGGCCCACGCTGCGCTCTCGCGCCACTTCTCGCCAGAACTCGCCAAGCGTCTGGCGGAAGGCAGCGGCGGTGAGGGGATCGAGGTTCAGTGGCGCGATGTCGCCGTCATCTTCACGGATATCACCGGTTTCACCTCACTGGTCGAAAGCGCACCGCCCGAGACACTGGGCGCGCTCCTCAATGAATATGTCGGCGGAATGACCGAGGTCGTCTTCGGGCATGATGGGACCGTTGCCAAGATCATCGGTGACGCGATCCAGGTTCTGTTCAACGCGCCCGGCGATCAGCCGGACTATGCGACACGTGCGGTTGCATGCGCCCATGACATGGACGCCTGGGCGCAGGATTTTTGCGCGCGCCAGAAGGCCAAGGGCGTGAATTTTGGTACCACCCGCATTGGCATCCACGCCGGCTCCGCGCTCGTCGGGAATTTCGGCGGCAACCGTTTCTTCGATTACACCGCCTATGGCGACACCATCAACACCGCGGCGCGGCTGGAAGCCGCCAACAAGCAGCTGGGCACCCGCATCTGCGTCAGCTCCAGTGTCGCCGAGGCGGCGGCGAACTTTCAGGGACGCCCCGTGGGCGATCTGATGCTGCGCGGGCGCAGTGAGCCGCTGCGCGCATTCGAGCCGCTGCCGCAGGACAAATTCAATGCGCCGGGGACAGCACAATATGTCGAGGCGTTTACCAAGGTGGAGGCGGGCGATGCGGCTGCGATGCCCGCTTTTGCCGCGCTGGTCGGGATGCACGCCGACGATCCGCTTGCCGGCTTTCACTTGAGGCGCCTGCTCAACGGCGCCAAGGGCATTCGCATTCAACTGGATTAGGGCTCGACATGGTCAGTGAATTTTCCGCCGGGAATTACCGGTTCATTCCCTCCGTGTTCCAGTATTCAGCCGGTGCTGCCGCCGATGACGGCTACGAGATCGAGCGCGTCAGGTTTGATCGTCTTGTGCCGTTGGCCGAAGGGTTTGCGCTGGCTGCAAAGTACATTCAGGCGGCAGGGCGTCCGCTGACGGCCTTCTGTGCTTGCGAATTGCGTTCGCCCGCGGCCTTCAGCGAAGAGGGTTTTCGCGCGTTCAACCTGCACTATGTGAAGACGCTGTCCGAATGGGGTATCTTCGACGACACGACGAATCCGGTGGCGCGGAGCAATGTCTGTCCGGAGATCGATCCGCCGTCCGAGCCGTCGTTCTATGCGTTCTCCTTCACGCGTCCGACGAGCTCCAAGGCGCCGTCCTTCGTCATCGCCGGCGGCGCCGAGGCGCGCGAGGGCAGCGGCACCTATGTCGAGCGCACGGTGCGCTACCGCGACCTCAGCCCGGAAGGCCTCCGCGAGAAAGTCCGCTTCACGACGACCTCGCAGATGGAGAACCGGTTGACGGCTTTCGGCTTCGGCTGGAAGGACACCACCGGTGTGCAGGCCTATTCCGTGCACGACTTCCACCACGTGCTGGTCGACGAGCTGGTTCGGCGCGGCGCGCTGCGCTCGGGGCTCACCTGGCACTTTGCTCGGCCGCCGGTGGTCGATCTCGAATATGAGATGGATTGCCGGCGCGTGATGCGGGAGAGCGTGATCTAACGCTGGCGCTCGGTCTTCACCTCTCCCGAAGGGAGAGGTCGGATCGCATCGTGAGATGCGATCCGGGTGAGGGGTTTCAGTCTCACTGAACGCCGCGGCCCCTCACCCGGATTGCTGCGCAATCCGACCTCTCCCCGTCGGGGAGAGGTGGGAGCCGCCGTCGCGGTTGATCTAACGCTGGCGCGGGTCGAGCGCGTCGCGCAGGCCATCGCCAAGCAGGTTTAGCGACAGCACCACGAGGAAAATTGCAAGTCCCGGCCAGATCGCCATCCAGGGCGCCTGCGTCAGGAATCGCTGCGCCGCATTGAGCATGCTGCCCCAGGACGGCGCCGGTGGCTGCTGGCCGAGGCCCAGGAACGACAACGCCGCTTCCGCGATGATGGCTGCAGCAATCGAGAGCGTGGCCTGCACCAGCAGCGCGGGCAGGATGTTCGGCAGGATGTGTGAGACCGCGATCCGCCAGCCGGGATTGCCAAGCGCGCGTGCCGCCTCGACATAGTCCTCCGCCTTGACGCTCAGCACCTGACCGCGGGTCAGACGAATGAAGACCGGCGTTGCCGAGATGCCGATTGCGATCATGGCATTGCCAAGGCTCGGGCCGAGGAAGGCCGCCAGCGCAATGGCGAGGATCAGGAACGGGCAGGCAAGCATGGCGTCGGTGATCCGGCTGATCAGCGCATCGACAAATCCACCACGATAGCCGGCGACAAGTCCTAGCGGGACGCCGATCCCCAGTGCGATCGCGACCGAGATCAGGCCTGCCATCAGCGAGGCCCGCGCGCCGTAAACAACACGGCTGAGGATGTCGCGGCCGAGCTCGTCGGTGCCGAACCAGTGCGCCATTGAGGGCGGCTTGCGCACGAGGCTCCAGCTCGTCGCGATGGGATCGTAGGGCACGATCAGGGGTGCGAGCAACGTGAGCAGGATGAAGATGGTGAGGACCGCGAGGCCAGCGACGGCGGCCTTGCGTTTGAACAGGCGGCGCCGCGCCCGGCGCGCCGGGCTGTCGAGTTCGCCTGCATCAGTGACGGGATTGGCTGCGAGCACCGCGTCGGTCATGGCCTAGCCCCTCAGCCGCGGATTGACGAGGATATAGGCGATATCGGCGATCAGGTTGAGCGTGATGTAGACTGTCGCTGTTACCAGCACCACGCCCTGCACGACGGCATAGTCGCGATTGAACACGGCATCCACGATCAGCTTGCCGAAACCGGGAATGGAAAAGATCTGCTCGGTCAGCACCGCGCCTGATAGCAGCGTGCCGAGTTCGAGCGCGCCGAGCGTGATGATCGGCGTGAGTGCGTTGCGCATGGCATGCTTCAGGATGACCGAGCGCTCCGAGAGACCTTTCGCGCGTGCGGTGCGGACGTAATCGCTTTCCAGCACCTGAAGCATGGCGCTGCGGGTATGCCGCATCAGGATCGCTGCAACGGCGTTGCCGAGCACGAAGGCCGGCATGATGGTGGCGGCGAGGCTCGCGCGCCAGTTCTCGGTCAGCGGCACATAGCCAGAGGCCGGCAGCCAGCCGAGCTCGATCGAGAACAGGAAGATCAGCATGATGCCGAGCCAGAAGTTCGGCGTCGAGATGCCCCAAAGTGCGAAGAAATTGGCGCCGTAGTCCCAGGCCGTTCCCTTCTTCACGGCTGCAACGATGCCGGCGGGAATGCCGATCAGGAATGCGATGATGATCGCCATCCCGCCGAGCTGCAGCGTCACCGGCAGCTTCTGCGCGATCAGCTCGCGCACCGGCATCTTGTTGCGCAGGGACTCGCCGAAGTCACCGACAAGGACGCCCTTGATCCAGTAGGCGTACTGCACGGGGATGGGCTGATCGAGCCGGTACTGGTGCCGGATCTGCTCGATCACCGCCGGATCTCGTTCTTCGCCCGCCATCACCAGCGCAGGATCGCCCGGCAGCAATTGTTGCAGCGAGAAGATCAGCACCGACACGAAGAACAGTGTCGGCACGATCTGCACAAGCCGGCGGGCGAGGAAGTTCAGCATCCTCCAGGCGTCACTTCAGCTTGAGGCCGACCACGCGCACGAGGCCGTCGGGCATCTGCTTGTAACCCTCGAGCTTGGTGGTGTGCGCGATGATGATGCGGCGATGGTAGAGGTAGAGGATCGGCTCCTCGTCCTGGGCGAGCTTGGCGAGCGTTTCGTAACTGGCCTTGCGCTTGGCGGGGTCGGTGACGAGACGTGCGTCATCGAGCGCCTTGTCGGCCTGCGGGTTGCTCCAGGCGCTGTAGTTCTGGGGCGCGTCGGTGTGGAGGAAGATATAACTGTTGCCGTCAGGATCGACGCGGCCGCTCCAGGCGAGCATATAGGCCTGATAATCACCGGATTCCGCCTGCTTTAGTCCGGTCGCAAATTCGGTGACGCGGATCTTCATGTCGAAGCCGGCTTCCGCGGCCATCGACTGGATCACCTGTGCCGGCGTCTCGGTCTCCGCGCCCTTCGGGACCAGAAAATCGACGCTGACCGGCGGCTTCACGCCGGCTTCTTTCAGCAGGGCCTTGGCCTTCTCCACGTCGCGGGCACGGACCGGGAGCGATTTCTGATAGTAGGGATGATCAGGATTGACCCACTGATTGCCAACCTGGAACTCGCCGTTGAACACGACCTGGTTGATCGCCTCGCGGTCGATTGCGAGATCGAGCGCCTGCCGCACCTTGGCGGATTGGCTCAGCGGTCCCTTGGCCTTGTCCTTGCCGATGTTCAGCGTGACGCCCTGATAGCCGAGCTCGATGGCGGTGGCGACCTTCAGCCGTGAATCCGCGCGGACGTCCTTGAGATCGGTCGCGAGCACGCGCTCGATCAGATCGAGGCCGCCGGATTTCAAATTCGCGAGCCGCACGGTGGCGTCGACGATCGGCTGGAACACGATCTTGTCGATGAAGACGTTGTCCTTGTTCCAGTAGTCCGCGAACTTCTCGAAGACGATGCGATCCTGCTGCACGCGCTCGACGAATTTGTAGGGGCCGGCGCAGACCGGGTGCAGGCCGAACTTGTCGCCGGCTTCCTTGGCGGCCTTCGGCGACACCATCATGCCGGCGCGATCGGTGAGCTGAGCCAGCAGCGGCGAGAACGGCGATTTCAGCACCAGCTTGATGGTGAGGGGATCGACGACATCGATGTGGTCGACAGAGGCGAGCTCCGGCTTGCGGAACGAGCCAGGAAGCGTCAGGTGGCGCTCCAGTGAGTATTTCGCGGCCTCCGCGTTGAACGGCTCGCCGTCGTGGAATTTGACGCCGGGCCGCAGCTTGATGACGAGGCCCTTGCCGTCATCGACCGTCTCGCTCGACAGCGCGAGCTGCGGCATGATGTTGAGCTTCTCGTCGATGTCGAACAGCTTGTCGCAGAAAGCGGCAAACACGATGCGGCCGACATAGGTGCGTGCCATCGAGGGATCGAGGATATCAGGATCCTCGGCAAGGCCGATGCGCAGCGTGGTCTGGGCCTGGGCGGCGCCAAGCGACAGCAGGAACACAGCCGCAGTTGCGGCGAGGCGAAACATCTTCATCGGACAGTCCCCATGATTCCGGCTACGTCGTTGGTGGCCTTGTCGTTGGTGGTCTTGCACCCTGTATACCAACCCCGACAGGGGTCGCGCCTTCCGTCTTTCGGCTGAAGGCCGCGACTAATTTCCCGAGCGTCGGCGAAAACCCGGCCGCAGCGGGCAGGATGCCGTCGGCCGGGGGCAGCTCGCCGACGCGATGACAGGCCGTGGCGTGGCCTGCGTCGGCCGCCAGCACCGGCGCTTCGGTGCGGCAGCGGTCGATCACGAAGGGGCAGCGGGTGTGGAAGCGACAGCCGGCCGGCGGATTGAGCGCGCTCGGGATCTCGCCTTGCAGGACGACCTTCGCGCGCTTGGCGTGAGGCTGCGGCAGGGGGATCGCCGACAGCAGGGCGCGGCTATAGGGGTGGCGCGGCTGGGCGAACAGCTCGTCGGCGTCTGCAGTTTCGACGATCCGGCCGAGATTCATCACAGCGACGCGGTCGGCGATGTGCTTGACCACGGCGAGATCGTGCGAGACGAAGATATAGGCCAGACCAAGCCGGTCCTGCAGCTCGCGCAGCAGGTTCAGGATCTGCGAGCGGATCGAGACGTCGAGCGCCGAAACCGGCTCGTCGCAAATGATCAGCTTTGGTTCGACCGCGAGCGCGCGGGCAATCGCAATGCGCTGGCGCTGGCCGCCGGAGAATTCGTGCGGATAGCGCCGCGCGAGCCGAGGCTCCAGTCCAACCAGTCGCAGGATTTCCGCGACGCGCTCGTGCCGCTGCGCAGCTGGAACGAGATCGTGCAGCGCGAGCGGTTCGGTCAGGATCTGGCCGACCGTCATGCGGGGATTGAGCGAGGCGTAGGGATCCTGGAAGATGATCTGCGCCTCGCGGCGGAACTTGCGGAGCGCGTCGGCGTCGAGCGAGAGCAGGTCACGGCCGTCAAATCGTACCGTGCCCGCATCCGGCTCGATCAGCCGCAGCACCAGCCGGCTGACAGTGGACTTGCCGCAACCGGATTCACCGACCAGCGCAAGCGTCTTGCCGGCTTGAAGCGAGAACGACACCCCATCGACAGCTTTGACATGCGCACGTGGCCGGCCGAACAGCGAGCGCTCCGCAACGAAATGCTTGACCAGGCCGTTGACCTCGAGCAGTGCCATCACGACACCAGCAGTTCGAGCGGTGCGCGGATGCAGCGCGAGACATGGCCAGGGCTGACTTCCACCAGCGGCGGTAGCGCCTTGGTGCAGGCCTCGAGCACGAACGGACAGCGTGCGGCGAAGCGGCAGCCTGCGGGTGGCTGCGCCATGTTCGGCACCATGCCTTCGATCGTCGCCAGCTGCTCGGCGCGATGGTCGAGCCGCGGGATCGAGCCGAGCAGGCCGACCGTGTAGGGATGCTGCGGCGTGGCGAACAATTCGTCCACCGGTGCGCGCTCGACGATCTCGCCGGCATACATCACCGCGACCTCGTCGCAGACCTCGGCGACGACGCCGAGATCGTGCGTGATCAGGATGATGGCGGCGCCGCTCGCGGCCTTCAGCTCGCGCATCAGCTCCAGGATCTGCGCCTGCAGGGTGACGTCGAGCGCGGTGGTCGGTTCGTCCGCGATCAGCAGCTGCGGATCGCAGGCCAACGCCATTGCGATCATCACACGCTGGCGCATGCCGCCGGAGAGCTTGTGTGGATATTCGTCGATCCGCCGCTCGGGTGAGGGGATGTGGACGCGCCGCAGCAGCTCGACCGCGCGCTCGCGTGCGCTCTTCCGCGAGCCGCCGCGATGCCGCAGGATCGTTTCGATGATCTGGTCGCCGATGGTGAAGCTCGGATTGAGCGAGGTCATCGGCTCCTGGAAGATCATCGCGAGCCGGTTGCCGCGGAGATCCCGCAGCGTCTGGTCCGGAGTGTTCAGCAGGTCCAGCCCGTCGAAGCGGATCGTGCCGGATATCTCAGAGCTTTGCTTCGGCAGCAACCCCATGATCGCGAGCGACGTCACGCTCTTGCCGCAACCGGATTCGCCCACAAGGCCGAGCGTTGCGCCATTGGCGACGCTGAGATCGACGCTGTCGACGGCGTGGGTGACGCGACCGTCGTCGCCGTGGAAGCGGATGTGCAGATCCCTGATCTCGATGAGAGGGCTCGCGCTCATGATGATCTGGCGCGCGCCGCGGCGATGCTGGCCTCGATGACGCTGCGGTCGGTATTGCCGGCTGGATTCTGCCGCGTCGGCATCGACGGGCGGAAGTGGACCCAGAGCTCGTGGCTGACCTGTTCGAGCCGCTCGAGCTCGCCGAGCGGATCGGCATGATCGTCGGCGCGGATGTCCAGCGCCGGCCATTCCTCCTCGCCGTGGATCAATAGCGCCGCGGACTGTTTGCCGCGCTTGTCGCCGCCGGCGGCTTCTCCAGCGCGCATTGCCGCGAGCAGGCGGCGCGGGAAGGGCAGGCTGTCATTGGCGATATATGTTTTCGCAGTCTCACTGAGCACGTCCGCGCCCGCCAGCATGTTGCCCGCGATCGAGAAGCCGCTGCCTGAGATGTGTCCGCACCAGTCGACGCAATCGCGTCCCGTATGCGCGGCAACCGCGCCGCCGGCATCCATGATGTGGATCTGTCGGCTCTCGCGGCCGTCGTCAGTCGCGAGCAGGGCGGCGAGCACGTCCTGTGCGTTGAGGCCTTCGCGCAACAGCTTGACGCCGTCGATGCCGTAATAGGGATTGACGAAGGCTTGCGTCGCGATGGCGCCGAGGCCGGCGGCGATATAAGGCACGCGCGCGCCGACGGCGAAGAAGCGGGTCGCAACCGCGATGCCGAACTGGCCGGTGGCATTGTCTCGCGCGATGATCGACCAGGTCATTTGCTGCCTTCAGCGTCCTGCGGCGTAGCCCTGCATGCCGCGCGGATTGGCGGCAGCGCGGCGACGGACGCCGACGCGTGACGCCGCGGTGAGTCGCCCTTCCGACCAGTCGGGGCCAACCTCGACGATATGCCCGCGCTCGCGCAAGTTCTCGATCGTTGCCTTCGGCACGCGATTCTCGACCACGAGCACGCCAGGGCGCGCGGTGCGCGGCCAGAATGAGATCGGGAAATGCTCGGAGTGCCAGGCCGGCGCGTCGATTGCCTCCTGGAGATTGAGGTTGCAATGGACGTGGCGCAGGAAGAACTGCGTGATCCACTGGTCCTGCTGATCGCCGCCGGGCGAGCCCCAGGCGAGGTATGGCTCGCCGTCGCGCAGCGCCATGGTCGGCGAGAGCGTCGTGCGCGGCCGCTTGCCCGGTGCGAGCGAACCAGGTTGGTTCTCCTCCAGATCGAACATTTGTGCGCGGCTGCCGAGGCAGAAACCCAGCTCCGGAATGACCGGCGAAGATTGCAGCCAGCCTCCGGACGGTGTCGAGGACACCATGTTGCCGGCCTTGTCGATGATGTCGAAATGCACGGTGTCGCCGCGCACTTCGCCGAAGCGTCCTACGGTTGGTTCGCCGGCGCCGAGCGCACCAACGGCCTCGCGTTGGCCTTCAGCGCGACGCAGCTTGACCACGCCGCCAAAGCCTTCGATCGTGCCGGGCCGGAGATCAAGCGACGCCTTTTCAGTCACGAGCTTGCGGCGCTCGTCGTTGTAGGCATCCGACAGCAGCGTCGCGATCGGGATCTCAGAGAACTTGGGATCGCCGTAAAATTTTTCGCGGTCGGCGAAGGCGAGCTTGGCGCATTCGATCTGGAGATGGATGAACTCCGGCCCAGTCGGGTCGAGCCCATCGAGCGCAAAGCCCTTTAACAGTGCGAGCTGTTGCAGCGTCACCGGGCCCTGGCTCCAGACACCGGCCTTGCAGACGGTGTAGCGGCCGTAGTCGTAAGTCAGCGGCGCCTCGATCGTCGGCTGCCAGCGTGCCATGTCGTCGGCAGAGAGCACGCCGCGATGTGGTGAGCCGCTGACGTCCATCACTTCCTGGGTGCGGCAAAACTTGTCGATGGCTTCGGCAACGAAACCCTGCGACCACGATTTCCGCGCACGCTCGATCTCGGCGTCGCGACCTCCGCCGCCGCTCTCGGCTTCGTTCAGGATTCGGGTGTAGGTCGCCGCGAGCGTCTTGTTGGTGAAGAGCGTGCCGGGCCTTGGAACTTCGCCGTTCGGCAAATAGACCGCAGCTGACGTTGGCCAGTGCTTGCGGAACAATTGCTCGACGGTCTGGATCGTGGCGCAGGCGCGCTCGACCAACGGATAGCCGTCGCGGGCGTAGGAAATCGCGGGCTCCAGTACGTCGCGCACGCGCATCGTACCGTAGTCGCGCAACAGCATCATCCAGGATTCGAAGGTGCCGGGAACGCAGGCCGCGAGTAGGCCGGTGCCTGGCACCATGTCGAGGCCTTCGCTCTTGTAATGCGCGATGGTGGCGCGTGCCGGGGCCGGGCCCTGGCCGCAGATCACCTCGGTGCGGCCGCGCTTCACGTCATGCACGATGACGGGAACGTCGCCGCCGGGCCCGTTGAGATGGGGCTCGACCACCTGGAGCGTGAAGGCGGTGGCGACGCCGGCATCGAAGGCGTTGCCGCCCTTTTCAAGGATAGCCATGCCGACGGCAGTTGCGATCCAGTGCGTGGTGGCGACGACCCCGAACGTCCCCTCGATCTCGGGGCGCGTCGTGAACGGATCTGGATTGACTTTGCTGGCCATGGGCTACCTCGTTTACGGCACGCGCAATTGATCACAACAGGTGCTGGGATGCCAAATGCACAGGCCGCATGGCACGCGCGCGTTATGCCGGGACCGGGGCGGTGTTGACGGCGTGGCAGGCGACGCCGTCGATCAGTTCCGGAGCTTCCTTGCGGCAGAGATCGTACGCCAGGGGGCAGCGCGGATTGAAGGCGCAGCCGGGCGGCGGATTGATCGGATTCGGGATTTCGCCCTTCACCGGGATGCGCTGGCGACCACTCATGGCGAGATCGGGGACAGCGCCCAAGAGCATCTTGGTGTAGGGCATGCGCGGGTTAGCGAACAGTTCGCGCCCCTCCGCGATCTCGACGATGCGGCCGAGATACATCACGCCGACCCGGCTCGCCATGTGGCGGACCACGGCGAGGTTGTGGCTGATGAACATGTAGGTCAGGCCGAACTTGTCCTGGAGGTCGCGCATCAGGTTCAGGATCTGTGCCTGCACGGAGACGTCCAGCGCCGAGGTCGGCTCGTCGCAGACGATGAACTCGGCGTCGGAGGCGAGCGCGCGGGCGATGGCGATACGCTGCCGCTGGCCGCCGGAGAATTCGTGCGGGAATTTCAGCCGGTCGTCGGGATGCAATCCGACGAGGGTCAGGAGCTCGCCGACGCGAGCCTGGATGTCGCGCTCGCCCTGGATCAGGTCGAAGGCGCGGATCGGCTCGGAAATGATGGCGTCCACCCGGAAGCGCGGGTTCAAGCTCGCATAGGGATCCTGGAAGATCATCTGGATGCGACGGCGCAGCTTTCGGCGCGCCTGGGCCTGCCGCGGATCCGTCATGGAAACGCCGTCGATCAGGACGTCGCCGGAGCTTGGCGGCAACAGGCCGACCACCATACGCGCCACCGTGGTCTTGCCCGAACCGGATTCGCCGACCAGCGCAAAGGTCTCGCCCTTCTTGATGTCGAAGGTGACGTGATCGACCGCCTTGAGATATTCGAGCTGTCCGCCTTCGAGCACTCGGTTCAGCCAAGGCTTGGAGACGTCGAAAACGCGGCGCAGATTTGTGGCCTGGACGAAAGGCGTGCTCATGCGGCAGTCTCCGCCGGCGCCGCATCGTAGAGATGGCAGGCAACTGATTGTGTACCACGCGACTGCGGCTCGGGCCGATCCACCCGGCAGCGATCGAAGGCGGACGCGCAGCGCGGATTGAACGAACAGCCGCGCGGAATTGCCGACAGCCGCGGCATCGAACCCGGAATTTGCACCAGGCGCTTGTCGTCGCCAGCAAGCGTCGGAATGGCGCCCATCAGACCCTTGGCATAGGGATGTAGCGGGTTCCTCACGACGTCCTGCACCGGGCCAATCTCGGCGACGCGGCCGGCATACATCACCGCGACGCGGTCCGATGCTTCCGCGATCACGCCCATGTCGTGGGTTACAAGCATCACGGCGGTGCCGTGGTCGCGGCCGAGGCGCTTGATCAGCGAGATGATCTGCGCCTGCACGGAGACGTCAAGCGCGGTGGTCGGCTCGTCCGCGATGATCAGCTCCGGTTCGGCGCAGATCGCCAGCGCAATGACCACGCGCTGGCGCATACCGCCGGAGAATTCGTGGGGATATCCGTCGATGCGCTTTTCCGGCGCGGGAATGCCGACCTCGGCGAGCAGGTCGATGGCACGCCGGCGCGCAGCCTGTTCGGACATGTCGAGGTGGGTCCGGATCGTCTCCACGATCTGGTCGCCGACCTTGTACAACGGATTGAGCGAGGTCAGCGGGTCCTGGAAGATCATCCCGATGCGCTTGCCGCGGATGCGGCGCATCTCCTCCGGCGGCAGATTGTCGATGCGCAGTCCGGCGAGACGGATCTCGCCGCCGGCAATGCGGCCGGGCGGATCGATCAGGCCGATCACCGAGAGGCCGGTGACAGACTTGCCGGCGCCGGATTCGCCGACAACGCCGAGCACTTCGCCCTTGGCGATGTCGAGGGAAACGCCATCGATGGCGCGCAGCGTGCCGCGGCGGGAGGCGAACTCGACCTGGAGATTGCGGACGGAGAGAACGGGTTCGGTCATGAACGCAGCATGCTCATCGGAGTTTCGGGTTAAGCGCGTCGCGCAGCCAGTCGCCGAGCAGGTTGATCGACAGGATCAGTGCGGCGAGCGCGATTCCGGGGAATGCGACGATCCACCATTCGCCCGCGAACAGATAGCCGTTGCCGATGCGGATCAGCGTGCCGAGCGACGGCATGGTCTCCGGCATGCCGGAACCGAGAAACGACAGAGTCGCCTCGGTGATGATGGCGAGCGCGAGATTGATGGTGGCGATCACGAGGATCGGTCCCGTCGTGTTCGGCAGCACGTGACGCAGCATGATCACGGGGGCGGGCAGGCCGATCAATTGCGCGGCAGCGACATAGTCCTTGTTCTTCTCGATCATGACCGAGCCGCGCACCGTGCGCGCGTACTGAACCCAGAAGCTCAGGCCGATCGCGAAGACCAAAACCGCCAACATGCTCATCTCGTCGAGTTTGTTGCCAAAGACCGATTTGGCGATGCCGTTGACCAGCAGCGCGATCAGGATGGCCGGAAAGGAGAGCTGCACGTCGGCGATGCGCATGATCAACCCGTCGACCGCGCCGCCGAAATAGCCGGCGATCAGCCCGAGCAGGATGCCGATCGCGCCTGACAAGACCACGCCGAGCACGCCGACGAGCAGCGAGATGCGCAGGCCATAGAGGATCGCGGACAGCACATCGCGGCCCTGCTCATCGGTGCCGAGCAGGAACGGGCTCTGACCATCGGCGGTCCATAGCGGCGAGATGCGCGAATTCATTAGCTGCAGCTGCGCCGGGTCAAATGGGTTTTGCACCGAGAGCACGGAGGCAAAGATCGCGACCAGGAAGAACAGCAGCGTCACGCCCGCTGCGATCATGGTGATCCTGGACCGGCGGAACGAATAGAACAGATCGCTGTCGAGCGCGCGCCTGAACCAGCCAGGCGGGGCAGCACGCTTCTCGGCAGTATGCGGAACGACGGCCTCGCTCATGTCAATGCGCCCGGCTGACCGTCGAGCGCAGCCGCGGATCGACGATGGTGTAGAGGAGATCAACCACGAGATTGATGGTGACGAAGATCAGCGAGACCATCATCAGGTAGGCCGCCATGATCGGGATATCGACGTTTTGAACGGCTTGCACGAACAGCAGGCCCATGCCCGGCCACTGAAACACGGTCTCGGTGATGATCGCGAAAGCGATGACCGAGCCAAACTGCAGGCCGGCGACGGTGATGACCGGAACCAGCGTGTTGCGCAGCGCGTGGCCGAAATGGATCGCTCGTGTGGTCAGTCCGCGGGCGCGGGCGAAGCGGATGTAGTCGGTCCGCATGACCTCCAGCATCTCGGCGCGGACGAGGCGCATGATCAGCGTCATCTGGAACAGGCCGAGCGTGATCGCCGGCATGATCAACGCTTTCAGGCCGGTCAACGTCAGGAGCCCAGTCGTCCACCAGCCGATATGCACGACGTCGCCGCGCCCGAACGAGGGCAGCCAGCCGAGGGTCACCGAAAACAGGTAGATCATGAGAACGCCGATCAGGAAGGTCGGCAGCGAGATGCCGATCAGCGAGACGGCCTGGAATATATGGGCAAGCCAGCTGTCACGGCGAAGCGCTGAATAGACCCCCATCAGGATGCCGCTGACCATCGCGAAGATGGTGGCGCAGATCGCGAGCTCCAGCGTCGCGGGCATCCGCTCCATCAGTAGATTGGTGACCGGCAGCCGGAATTGGTACGACACGCCAAACTTGAACTGGGCCGCGTTGCCGATATAGCGGCCGAATTGCACGATCACGGGATCGTCGAGGCCGAGCGATTGGCGGATCGCGGCGCGTTCGGCGCCCGACGTATCCATTCCGACCATCTGGTTCACGGGATCGCCGGCAAACCGAAACATCGAAAACGCGATGATTCCGACGGCGATCATGACACCGATGGCCTGGATGGCTCGGCGCAGTGTGAAAGCGAGCATCTGTTCCTTTCACATTTCTTTGGCAGGACGCATCATCGCGTTAGCCCGAAACAGCAAGTCCCGGAAGCCATAGCTTCCGGGACTTCACAATTTGTCGACACCTATTCTTCTTGCTTGGTCGCCCAGTAAAGCAGGACCTGGTTGTCCGCGCGCTGGGTCAACTTCACTTTCTTCGATACGCCCCAGGCGAGTGCCTGCTGGTGCAAGGGGATATAGGCCCAGTCCTTCGCCGAAACCTCGAAAGCCTGCTTGATCAGTTGATCGCGCTTGGCTGTATCCGACTCAAGGAGAACCTTGTCGGCGAGATCGTCGAACTCCTTGCTGCAATAGCCGGCGAGATTGGCTTCGCCGCGGTTCGGATCCTTCGGATCGTTGCGGCAGCCCATGATGTCGTGCAGCACGTTATGGGCGTCGAGCGTATCCGGGGTCCAACCCAGCATGAACAGCGAGGTCTTGTAGCCGCCCGGCTTCAGCACCTTGGCGAAATACAGCGCCTTGGGTTGGGCCAGCAGGTCCACCTTGATGTTGATGCGGGCGAGCATGCCGACGATCGCCTGACAGATCGCGGCGTCATTGACGTAGCGGTCGTTCGGACAGTCCATCGTCACTTCGAAGCCGTCGGGGTAACCGGCGGCGGCGAGGAGCTTCTTGGCGGCGTCAGGGTCGAGCTTCGGCCGGGTGAAGTCCTTCCCGGAAAAGATCTCCGGTGCGACCATCAACGCGGACGGCGTCGAGAGCCCGCGCATGACGCGGTTCTTGATCAGGTCAACGTCGATCGCCCGGTAGACAGCTTCGCGGACGCGAACGTCCTTGAAGGGGTTCTTGCCCTTGACGTTAGAGAACAAGAGCTCGTCGCGCTCCTGATCCATGCCGACGAAGATGGTGCGGAGCTCGGGTCCCGTCAGCACGGTGGCGTTGGGGCTCGCCTTGACGCGCTCGATGTCCTGGACCGGAACCGGCTCGATCACGTCGACCTCGCCCGACAGCAGCGCTGCGACGCGCGTGGCCGGGTTTGCGATCGGCGTGAAGACGATCTCCTTCAGATTATGTTCCGGCTTGCGCCACCAGTTCGGGTTCGCCTTGAAGACGGTCTTCACGCCCGGCTGATGGCTCTCGATGGTGAAGGCTCCGGTGCCGTTTTCATGGAGCGAGGCATAGCTCGGGGTCGTCGCCGCTGCGGGCGTCGGTGCCACCGCATCGTTCGCCTCTGCCCATTTCTTGTCCATGATGTACCAGGTCGCCCAAAGCGCCGTCAGGATCGGATTGGGCGAGCTCAGGACGAAATCGACAGTGTAGTCGTCGATCTTGACGACCTTGGCGTCGGCGGGAACGCGGCTCTGGAAATTCGAGCCCTTCGCTCGCACGCGGTCGGCAGAAAACAGCACGTCATCCGCGGTGAAGGGGTCGCCATTGTGGAATTTGACGCCCTTGCGCAGGTGGAAGCGCCAGCGTGTCGGCTCCGGCGTCTCCCAGCTTTCAGCAAGCCCGGGGATAATCTTCAGGTCCTTGTCGCGGGCGACGAGGCCCTCATAGACATGGCCGAGATGCGCACTGGTGGTCGATTCATTCAGGGTGTAGGGGTCGAGCGATTTCAGCTCACCCTGGTTGGCGTAGCGCAGCGTCTGGCTCGACGCCGGCGAAACCGCCAACGCAAGCGCACCGGCGAGCGTCGCTGCAAACAAACTTCGTCCGACTGACATTCTTGACCCTCTCCACTCACCCGCGCCGTGATTTTTGATTGTTCGGCGGGGCTGATCGATCCATGTTGCCCAGAGTTCTCGACCCGTGCAAGCGCCATTCCAGCAAGGAACGCGCCAAGTTGCACCGCTGTGCAGCAATGCTGACCAACAATTTAGGGGTGAGAGGCGTGCTGGCGACATTCGACTTTCGGCCCGTCGGATCCCGAAAATCAGGCTCGAAACGGCCCGCTGGCGCCCATTCGCGCAGAGCCATTTGATTGACCATATCCCTCGATTGCGAAAGGTCGTGTCCGGACCCACGTGTCAGGTCGCTTGCGTCGCACACCATGTCGCGGCGATACTGAGTGACGCCGCTCGAATCTCATCCGGAGGGGACATGAAAGTTAATATCGAAATCGACTGTACCCCCCTCGAAGCCCGCCAGTTCTTCGGATTGCCTGACGTGATGCCGATGCAGACCGCGGTGATGGACAAGCTGCAGCAGCAGATGATGTCCAATATCGAAAAGGTTTCGCCGGAATCGCTGATCCAGAGCTGGTTCACCTTCGATCCCAAGATCGCGGAACGATTTCAGGACATGTTCGTCACCATGGCGGGGCTCGGCGCCCCGCGTAGCGGCGACAAGAAGAAATAATGCCGGATACGGGCGACGCGACGCCAGGCTCTGGCCGGCTTCGTCCGCCGGCCCTCGGCCTGCTGCTCGCGGAGGCGCGCGGCCTGCTCGAATTCAACGCGAGCATCCTGCTGTCGCCGCTGCTGATGCGTGCGCCCAGAGGCGACGGCCATCCGGTGCTGGCGCTGCCGGGCTTTCTTGCCAGCGATCTCTCGATGGCGCCGATGCGGCGCTATCTCGGTCAACTCGGCTATGAGGCGCATGCCTGGCGCATGGGACGTAATCTCGGCGGCCTGGCGCGAATGCGGGATGCCTTGCGTGCGCGTCTGACCGAGATTCATGCGGCAAGCGGACGGAAGGTCAGCCTGGTCGGATGGAGCCTCGGCGGGGTCTATGCCCGTGACCTCGCGCTTCAGTCGCCCGACATGGTCCGCTCTGTCATCACGCTGGGCAGCCCATTTGCCAACGATGTGCGGGCGACCAATGCGACGGCGCTCTACGAGGCGCTGTCTGGTGAGAAGGTCGAGGATTTCGCGGACGTGCGGGAGGCGATCGCCGGCGACCTCCAGGTGCCGGCAACCTCGATCTATTCGCGCAGCGACGGCGTCGTGAACTGGCGGACGTGCCTGCTGCGTCCCAACGAGCGCGCCGAGAACATCGAGGTGCATTTCGCGAGCCATATCGGACTCGGGGTGAACGCGGCTGCATTGTGGGCCGTGGCGGATCGCCTGGCACAACCGGAGGGGGAGTTCTGGCCATTTGACCGGGCCGGGCCGTTTGCCATTGCATATGCCCCGCCGGAGCGGGCAGTATCGGCCTGACGAGAAGCGCCAAAAGGCGCCCGTCAAATACAAGCGGAGGGAACTATGGCTGACGGTAAGAAGCTGTCGTCGCTGGACGCGTCGTTTCTCTATCTGGAAACCCCTGAGATGCCGATGCATGTCGGCAGCATGGCGATCTTTCGCCTGCCCGACGACTACAAGGGCGACTTCTTCGAAGACTTCAAGGCGATGATCGTCTCGCGGCTGCATATTGCGCCGATCCTCAAGGCGCGCCTGGAGAAGGCGCCGCTCGACATCGATCATCCGACCTGGGTCGAGGATGATCAGTTCGATATCGACCGTCATATTTTCCGCGCCAGCCTGCCCGCACCGCGCGACCGCGCCACGCTCGAGCGCATCGTCGGCTGGATGCATGCCAAGCTGCTGAACCGCGCTCGCCCGCTCTGGGAGTTCTACGTGTTCGAGGGCATGAAGGACAACGAGGTCGGGCTCTATTCCAAGATGCACCATGCCGCCATCGACGGCGGCGCCGGCGCGGCCCTGACCAACATGATCTACGACATCTCGCCGATTCCGCGGAAGGTCGAACCGCCGACGGGTGGATCGAAGCCGGGGCATGAGCCACGCGATATCGCGGCAAACTTGCTCGACTCCTACCAGCAGCTCTTCACCCAGCCGCTGGATGCTTCGGCCGCCGCAAAGAACCTGCAGCTGCCGCGCACCGGCAAGAGCGACATCGGCTCGATCCTGTTCGACAACGCGATGTACCAGATCGAAAGCGCCGTGCGCTTCGCGGGCAACATCCCGACCATGGTCAAGAGCGTCTCCGACGTCCTCGGCAAGATTTCCGATCCGAAGTCGCGCGAGAGCCTCGCCAGCATGGTTTCGCCGCCGACCATGCTCAACAAGACGATCTCGTCGGAGCGAAGCTTTGCCGGTGTGTCGATCTCGCTGTCGCGATCCAAGGCACTGGCGAAGCTTGCCGGCGGCAAGCTCAACGACGTCGTGCTGGCGCTCGCCTCCGGCGTGGTCCGGCGCTACCTGCTGCAATATGGCACGCTGCCGGCGAAATCGCTGACTGCGGCCGTGCCGATCTCGTTGCGCGAGGAGGGCAACACCGAGGCGAACAACCAGGTGTTCGGCATGATCTGTTCGATCGCGACCAACATCGACGATCCCAAGGCGCGCTTGGAGGCCATCATCGCGCAGTCGACCAAGTCCAAGGAGATGTCGCATCCGCTGCGGGCGCTGATGCCGCAGGTCTCCAACATCTCGATGCTGGGGGCGCCGATCATCGTCCAGATTCTGGCGCTGCTGTATAGCCGCTCCGATTTGTCCGATGTGCTGCCGCCGGCGGCCAACATCACGGTGTCCAACGTGCCGGGACCGCGGCAGACGCTTTATGCCGCGGGTGCCGAGTTGCTGCATATCTTCCCGGTGTCGATCTCGACGCACGGGCAGGCGCTCAACATCACCGTGCAGAGCTATCGCGACCAACTCGATTTCGGCTTCATCGTCGGCGCCAACATCATTCCACACGTGCAGGTGATGTGCGACATGTTGCCGGGGGAGTTTGCCGCGCTCGAAGCGGCCTACGCGCCGCCGGCGGCCGACATCAAGGGCGCGGCCGAATAAGAAATTTGTCAGGACATTCGCAATGATTGAAATGCCGCCGCTCAAGTTCGCGCAGACGAACGGAATTCGCATGGGCTATTACGAGGCGGGCCCTGTGACCGACAAGCCGCCGGTGGTGCTGTGCCATGG
>JAEWHT010000260.1 GCA_023387695.1 Pseudomonadota bacterium
CGCTCGATCAGCGCGTTGCTGCCGACAACGATCAACACCAGCGCGACCAGCAGCAGCGTCGCCACGGCGGCACCCAGCGGCCAATTCAGCGTGTTGAGGAACTCGTCATAAGCGAGCGTCGCCGCGACCTTGAGCCTTCGACCGCCGATGATCGCGGGCGTCGCGAAGGCGCTGGCCGAGAGCGAGAACACGATGATCGCGCCGGACAGGACGCCAGGCATGATCTGCGGCATGATGATGCGGCGGATGATGGTGATCGGGCCGGCGCCGAGCGACATCGCGGCGTTCTCGATCTGCGGATCGAGCCGCTGCAGCGCCGCCCATACCGACAGCACCATGAACGGCATCATCACATGCGCAAGCGCGACGACCATGCCGGTTTCGGTGAACATGAAAGGGATGGGCGAGCGGATCGCGCCCAGCGACATCAGCAGCTTGTTGACGAGGCCGTTGTTGCCGCCAAACAGCAGCGCCCAGCCGAGCGTGCGGGCCACCACGGAGATCAGCAGCGGGCCGAGAATGACCAGCAGGAAGAAACTCTTCCAGCGGCCGCTCATGCGGTTAAGGATGTAGGCTTCGGGCGCGCCGAGCAAAGCGGTGAGCAACGTGGTCAGGATCGCAATACGAAAGGTTCGCCAGAACATCTCGGCGTAATAGGGATCGGTCGCGATCTCCTTCCAGTTCTTCAGGATGAAGACCGGCTCGATGCCCTTGTATTGGCCCCAGTCGTGGAACGACAGCATCACGGTCATCGCCAGCGGAATCAGCAGCACGCCGACGAACAGCATCAAGGCCGGCGCCGTAAGCGCCCATGGCGCACGCGCATTGTTCTCGTCGGCAGCCGCGCTCATGCGCCAGCCCTCACGCGCACACTCATGTCCTCCGGCCGCCAGGTAAGGCGAACCGCCTCGCCCTCGGCCGGCTGCGCCGTGCCATCATTCTGGCGAATCACGATCGCCGGGCCGCATTCGCTGTCGCACTGGAACAGCCAGTGATTGCCCTGGAAGATGCGCGTGATGATTTTTGCGCTGAGCCCGGCCTCGCCGAAGCTGATGCGCTCTGGGCGAATGCTGACAGTGACCGCACCGTTCAGGCCAGCGGGGGCCGGCGCGCTCCACGAACCAGCGACGAGCCATGCCGGCGTTGTGGTCCGATCGATCGTTCCGGCGAAATCATTGGTTTTGCCGAGGAACTGCGAGACGAAGGCCGAGGCCGGCTTCTCATAGGTTTCCTGCGGCGTGCCGATCTGCTCGATCTTGCCCTGGCTCATCACGACGATGCGGTCGGAGAGCGACATCGCCTCGTTCTGGTCATGAGTAACCAAGATAGTTGTAGTACCGATCGTACGCTGGATCTGACGCAGCTCGATCTGCATCTCCTCGCGCAGCTTGGCGTCGAGGTTCGAGAGCGGCTCGTCGAGCAGCAGCACGCTCGGCTTGATCACCAGCGCGCGCGCCAGTGCCACGCGCTGCTGCTGGCCGCCGGACATGCGGCGGGGATGGCGATCCTCGTAGCCCGCGAGGCCCACCATCGCGAGCGCAGCGCGGACGCGATCGGCCTTGTCAGCGCGCGGCACGTTGCGCATCTCGAGGCCGAAGGCGACATTCTCCGCTGCCGTCATGTGCGGAAACAGCGCGTAGCTCTGGAACACGATGCCGAGGCCACGCTTCGCGGGATGGACCGCAGTCAGGTCCTTATCCTCCAGGCGGATCGCGCCGCGCGTCGGATCAAGGAAGCCCGCGATCATCTGTAACGTCGTGGTCTTGCCGCAGCCGGAGGGGCCAAGGAAGGAGATGAACTCCCCCTTGCCCACCGCCAGACTGAAGTCATCGACCACAGTCTGCGCGCCGAACTGCTTGGCGACCCGATCAAGCTCGAGAAAGGCCATGCGCTGTCTCCGCTGCAGACGATCAGATCAGCGCTCGACCTCGCGGTTCCAGCGCTTGGTCCATTCCTCGCGCTTCTCGTTGATGGTGGTCCAGTCCGGATTATAAAGCTTTGCCGCGCGATCGCCGATCGGGGCCATCTTGCCGAGCTCCGGCGGCACCACCAGCGATTTCAGCACGGGACCGTAGCCATAGTCCTTGAGCATCACGAGCTGGATCTTGGGATCGAGCAGCATCTTGACGAAGCTCGACGCCAGCGGCGACGCATTGGGCTTGGCGATCGGACACGCTGTCGTCAGCAATGTCGCCGCGCCTTCCTTCGGATAGACGAAGTCGACGGGGAAGCCGGTATTGGCGAAGCTCTGCACGCGGCCAGTGCCCCACACCGCGATCACGGCCTGACCCGACTGGAACAGCTCGGTCATCTTGCCCGGCGACGGCTCATATGCGAGCACGTTCGGATTGATCTCTTCCTTGAAAATCTTGAAGCCGGAATCGACGTTAGCCTCGCCGCCGCCATTCATCTTCGAAAGCATCACCAGCGCTTCGAGACCGTAGGTGTTGTTGATCGGCGGAATCACGAGCTGCTTGGCGTATTTCGTGTCCTTCAGATCATTCCATGAGGTCGGCGGCGCCCAGCCTTTCTCGGCGAACACTTTGGTGTTGTACATCAACCCGGTCGCGACGATGCCAATCGCAACTGCGCGGTCATCCTTGAAGCGCGCAGTGGTGTAGAGATCGGCCTCCGGCAGACCCTCGAGCTTGCCGCAGAAGCCGAGCTGGATCGCCTGGTACATCGGGCCGTCGTCGACGATGGCGACGTCGATCTGCTGATTGCCCTTTTGCGCCTGGAGTTTCGCGAGCGTGTCGGTGGAGTTACCGGCGACGTACTCGACCTTGACGTTGTTTTCCTTCTCGAAGGTCGGGATCACCTCGTCGCGGATGGTCTTCTCGAACGAGCCGCCATAGCCGGCGACATAGAGCGTCTTTTGCTGGGCCGAGACGGCCGAAGGATTGGCGACGAGGGCTGCGAAGCTGACCGCGGTCAGAAGGCGAAGAGTCTTCATGTGGACCGATCTCCAATACCGGAATGAGGTGACGTGCCGACAAATCCCTGACCGGGGCGCCTTCCGCATTTCCTTCCGCGCCGATCCCTTGGCAGCAGGGCTCCGGCCCCTGCTCTCAGCGGGTTTAGGCGCGATTTGGAGGTTTGAACGCCTCCAAGGTGCCGAAAAAGCGGGCTGTCTCCAGTCCTGATCAAAAAGATCGCAAACCCCGGCTTCCATCGTCCAATGAATAATGGCACCATCTGCATGCCTAAATGTTATGAACGGAATTGGAGATGGCGCGGATCAATTCGCGACAGGTGGAGGCCTTTCGGGCGACGATGCTGACCGGCAGCGTCACCGAGGCGGCCGCGCTGATGACGGTGACGCAACCTGCGGTGAGCCGATTGCTGCGCGACCTCCAGGCGCTGTTGAAAATGGAGCTGTTCGAGCGGCGCGGCACGGGCCTGGTGCCGACTGCCGCAGCGATGGCGCTCTATACGGAAGTGGAGCGTTCCTTCGTCGGTCTCGAACGCATCACCGCAGCCGCCGAAGAAATCCGGGGACGCCGCACTGGTTCTTTGCGGATCGCAGCGTTGCCGGCACTGTCGAATGGCTATCTGCCGCGACTCACCGGTCATTTCCTGAAGGAGCGCCCCAATCTCAACCTCGCCTTCTTCGGCGTGATCTCGCCGATCGTGGTGGACTGGGTGCTGAACAATCAATGCGACGTCGGCTTTGCCGAAGTGCCGATCGCCCATTCCGGCCTGCCGAGCCAGAAGCTGCCGGCGCCTGCGCGCGTCGCGGTGCTGCCGATGGGCCATCGCCTCGCAGAGAAGGAAGTTCTGGAGCCGCGCGACTTCGAGGGCGAGACGTTCATCTCGCTGTCGGCGGGATCATCGAGCCGGCATCTCGTCGATCAGATTTTCCATCGCCACGACGTGCGCCGCGTGCTGCGGGTGGAGACCGCGCTCTCCGAGATCATGTGCGGCATGGTGTCGTCGGGGCTTGGTGTTGCGATCTGCGATCCCTTCACCGCGCAGGAGTTTTCGACCCGTGGCGTCGTCGTGCGCCGCTTCCTGCCGCGCATCGACTTCGAATTCTCCGCCGTGTTTCCCGCGCAGCGCAGCCCCTCGCCGGTGGCG
>JAEWHT010000270.1 GCA_023387695.1 Pseudomonadota bacterium
CGGCGACAAGCGCAATGACCACTATCTCACGGTCTTCCAGATCTCGGCGCATATGGCGCTGCAATTCGTGTTCCTGGTGTCGGTCCCGACGATCGGCATCGCCTTCATCAGCGTGCTGTTCCTGATCTTCGCATTCGGCACGCTACGGATGACTTCGGCGCAGGCGATGCTGACCTGGGTGCTCGCGACCATCGCGCTCGCGGCCGTGTTTCTCGGTTCGGATCTGCCGATCGGCATGCCGGTTGCCACGCGCCTGCAGCGGACCGCCTCGATGCTGTGCTTCGCGCTGGTGATCGGCCAGTGCGCCTTCCTCGGCCTGTTCGGCGCCACGCTGCGCAAGATCCTCTACCGCCGCAGCATCGAGCTGAAGGCAGCCTATCAGCGTATCGAGGAGCTCGCCGAGCTCGACGAGCTGACCGGCTCCTATAACCGCCGCTGCATCATGCGGCTTCTCGACGTAGAGATCGAAAAGTCGCGGCAGGCATCGACGCCTTGCGCCATCGCGCTGATCGACCTCGACTGGTTCAAGCGCATCAATGACGCCCACGGCCATCCCGTTGGTGATGAAGTGCTGCGGACTTTCGCCATCACCATCTTCGCCAACATCCGCCCCGACGACCGTTTCGGCCGTTACGGCGGCGAAGAATTTCTGCTGTTGCTGCCCGGCACCTCGAGCGAGGCCGCTTCGCGCATGGTCGATCGGCTGCGCAGCATCGTCGCCGAGCTTGACTGGAGCGCATTCTCGCCCGGTATGCGCGTGACGATTTCCGCCGGCGTCGTAACGCTGCGCGACGTTGATACTGCCGACACGTTTCTCGCGCGCGCCGACAGCGCGCTTTATTCCGCCAAGGCGCAAGGGCGCAACCGAATTGCTACGAGCTGACCAATCCAATTGCTGCCGGCGCAGGAGAATATGTCGCCGGGCCGAACGCTCCAGGACAGGGCTATGAGATCCAAATCCGTCAAGACATCCGAAAATATCCTCGAGGAACTGCAGTCGGCGCTCGCGCACGGCACCGTCGCGCGGCGGGTCGAGACGCTGCGCCGGGTCACCGACCTCTTCATCAATAACGCGGTCGATTATTCCGACGACCACGTCCGGGTGTTCGACGACGTCTTCCAGTGCCTGATCGAGAAGATCGAGACCTCGGCGAAGGCGCTGCTCGCCGACCGCCTCGCGCCGATCGCGGTCGCGCCGCCACATATCATCCGCACGCTCGCACTCGACGACATTATCGAGGTCGCAGGTCCCGTGCTGACGAAGTCGGAGCGGCTCGACGAGACGACCCTGCTCGAGATCGCGCGGAGCAAGAGCCAGGCGCATCTGAAGGCGATCTCGCTGCGGCGGGTGCTCTCGGAAGCCCTGACCGACGTGCTGGTGTCGCGCGGCAACGAGGACGTCGTGCAATCGACCGTCAGCAATCCGGGCGCGCAGCTCTCAGAAGGCAGCCTCACTGATCTCGTGACACGCGCCGAACGTGACGACGACCTCGCCACTTGCATCGGCGTGCGATCCGACCTGCCGCGGCATCACTATCTGAAGCTGGTTGCGAAGGCGTCGCTGAGCGTACGCAGGAAGCTGGAAGCTGCCCATCCGGAACTCGCCGACGAAGTGTCGAGCGTGGTCCAGGAGGCCGCGCAACGGGTCCGTGCCGCCGCAATGACCCGGCAGACCGAAATGGCCCGCGCACTGGTGAAGTCACTTCACGACGACGGCCGCCTCAACGAATTTCAGGTCACGACCTTTGCCGAACAAGGCAAGTTCGACGAGACCAATGCGGGGTTGGCGGCGCTCGCCGGCGTCGCGGTCGAGACCGCCGAGAACATGATGATTGAGAGCCGCACCGAGGGCGTGATGATCCTCGCCAAGGTCGCCGGCATGCAATGGTCGAGCGTGCGCGCGATCATCGCCATGCGCGAAAAGCTCTCCGGCGGTTCGCAGACCGACATGCTGACGCTGCGGGATACCTACGAGGCCCTGCGCAGCTCCACCGCACAGCAGGTGCTGCGCTTCCAGCGCATGCAGAACTCGACGTCCGCCGCTTAGTATCGCAGGACTTTGGAGCCCGCGAACGCACCGATCGCGGTCACGACCGCGGTTGCGATCGTGTACCAGGTCGCGACAAACAGCGGCGAATCGTCGGTGCAATGCGAAGCGTAGAGCGTCGCGGCAAGCCCGGCCGACAGCAGGCCGGCAAGCGCGCCAGCCATCGCCGGCCGCGACGGTGCGCCATGGCGCAGACCGAACAATGCACCCGCGAGCAGGGGCAGCGACATCGCGGGAATCGACAGCATGCACCACCGCGAGTTCTTGCCGACAAGCCGCATCGTCATCGGCATCGCCGGCGCCATCATGGCCTCGCTGCCGATCGCAACCGCGAGCAGACCGACGGGCAACAGCAGCAGCCAGCCCCAGCCCCGCATCAGGGCTTCGGGCCGCGACAGATGCAGGCTGATGACGATTGCGGGGATTGCCAGCGATAGCGTGACCGCAAACTTCGTGTCGAAGAACGGGTTATGCATCGCGGTCATCACGTCCGGCCGCACACCCAGAAAGGTGGCGAAGATCAGGATCGAGAACGGTGCGGCGACCAGAAGGCCCATCGTCAGCAAGGCGCCAACGCGCGGGGCGCGGTGGGCATTGTCGGCCGCAAGCGTGCGAATGAGTTGATCGGTGTCCATGACTAGTGGTCCCGTAGTTTGGCCGTCAGGGCCGCAAGCCCCCGATGCAGCGCGACGCGCACCGCACCTTCGCTCATCGAATATTTCGTCGCCGTATCCTTGATCGAGGCGCTGTCCACCGCGATCGACTGCAACACATCGCGCTGACGCTGCGGCAAAGTGTTGAGCTGCGCGGTCACCTCGCCCACTGACGCCGTCTCCTGCGGAGTCTCGCCGGGCAGCGTCTCGGCGAAATCGTCGATGTTGACGAAGACGCGCCGGCCGCGGCGCCTGAGCGCATCGATCAGCTTGTTGCGCGCGATCGCAAACAGCCAGGGGGCGAACGGCGCTTGGCTGTCCCAGGTGTGCCGCTTCAGATGCACCGCCAACAAAATCTCCTGCACGATATCCTCGGCCTGGTCGGGAGGCTGCCCGGCACGCGCCAGGCCGCGCCTCGCAGCAGCGCGCAGCACCGGCGTGACCGCCTTCAACAGGCGATGATACGCCGCATCATCGCCTGCCATGGCCGACCGCATCAGGCCGGTCCATTCGTCCTCACGTCCGCGCACGCGCGCCCCTCACCATTGCAATTCGGCCGCTTCTTCAATTTGTTACGTCGCGACCCGGGCGATCACGAAATCGTGATCAACGCCAGCCCGCCCCCGAAGCAGCCGCAGAAACTCCGTCAGGGCTCATAACACCGATCGGTCCCTGCCGCACCCGGCCGGCCGTCCCGCCGGAGCGGTTTGCCCCGGTTTTGCCCGGTGTGGCCCGAAGATTCCCATATTTTGCCCCGCTGTCGTCATGCAGCGGGGTCTCTGTTCGCTTCCGGGACGGGCGAATTGGGGAGATCGTCAAGATGATGAAAGCCAGCGGGCGCGCGGCATCGATTGTTGTGGCCGCATTCTTGTTTCTGTTTGGAGCCTCGGCGCAGGCCGCGCCGAGCTCTGCCGCAAGCACCAAGTCGGATAACGCAGGCAAACAGACCGATGCGGCCAAGCCGGCCAAGCAACGGCACCACGCGTCGCGCCGCCACACCGACAGCAAAACGGCGCAGAAATCCGGCGACAAGACTGACACGACGAGCAAGACCGAGACACCGGCACAGGTCGACGAGGCCAAAATCGACAACAAGGCCGAAACGACGCCCGGCACCGACGTCCCTGCCTCGAGCCAGATGCCGCCGCAAGTCGCCAACGCCAATGCGCAGCTGGCCTCCGATACCCAGCCTGCGGCCGCAGCCTCGGCGATGACGGGCCGCGCCAATGACAATGTGCAGGCGGCTGCCGACAATGGTGCCGCACCCAATGCCGAGAACCAGGTGGTCGCCCCCGATCAGCTCAACGACATCGATCGCGCCCTGCAACAGGACAACCCGCCCGTGCAGAAACCGGTGATCGCCGCAACCGACGCACAGCCGCGCCCGGCGCCGGTGATGGCGAGCAGCCAGCCGAGTTCGGCCTGGGACCAGAGCTCCCTGATCGGCAAGATCTTCATTGGCGTCGGTACGCTGCTGACGCTGGCCTCCGCCGCGCGCATGTTCATGGCCTGATTGCCGATCTGTTCGGGACGCGCCGGCCCTGCGCGTTCCGGCCCCCTTGAAGCCCACCCCGCCAGCGGGCACATTGCCCGCTCAATCAAAAGCGTGGGTGGAGCATGAGCACGTTCGAACACATCATCGTCGAGAGCAAAGGCGCGGTCGGCATCATCAAGCTGAACCGGCCGAAGATGCTCAACGCGCTCTCCTTCGGCGTATTTCGCGAAATTGCCGCGGCCGTCGACGATCTCGAGGCCGATGATGCCATCGGCTGTATTGTCGTGACCGGCAGCGAGAAGGCGTTTGCAGCCGGCGCCGACATCAAGGAGATGCAGCCGAAAGGCTTCATCGACATGTTCTCCGAGGATTTCGCTGCGATTGGCGGCGACCGCATCGCGCGCTGCCGCAAGCCGACCATTGCGGCTGTCTCCGGC
>JAEWHT010000337.1 GCA_023387695.1 Pseudomonadota bacterium
GTGTAGCGGAACCCGGGGCGATCTGTGGTTAACTTTCTGCTCCGTAAGACTACGGGTATTTTGTTCGTTTTGTGCAGAAATATCGACGCCGGCACAATTTATGCTTGTGTATAGCCATCCCGGACCACGCAAGGGTTGATGAATCAGCCCAATTCATAGGCAGATCGTCAAAAGCCTTCTTAACGATCCCGGCCCCGGTGGTTCCCGAGCCTCCCAGACTTTACGGATATATTAACGGCGGCTTGCTTCTCTATGTCGCAATTGAGAGCGCGCAAATGCCTCCATGCATTGGGCCGACGGGCCTGCTGGAAACGTTGCAAGAGACTGCGTGCCATGGACGAAATCGACGAGCTTTCGACGTTCCTGCAGAAGCTGACGCCGTTGTCGCGCAGCTGTCTGCTGAGCGAGCTCGAGCGACTCGAACTGTGCGGCATCGACATGCCGGGCTCAGCCAGTATCCAGGCCAAGCTGCGCGCCGAATTCCGCAAGGACGGATCGGACCAGGCGCGCGCGACCAGTCCCTCTCGCTATTTTTTCGCACCGCTCGAGCTGCTGCAGATCGACGGCGCACCCGAGCACGCCAATGCGGGGCGGATCTCTCGCAACACGCTCACCCCGATCTGGGAGTGGATCTGCCGCGACCTGCTGCCGACCATGGCGCGCGACTACGTCAAGGCGATCGGCGACCAGGTCATCGCCAACAATCCGAAGGAAGTGCTCAAGATCGCGACGACCTTTCAAGGGAAGGTCGTCAAGGTGCTCGAAAACACCTTGGCATCCGCGGAGAGTACCGAATTCGCACGCGGCAAGCTCGCGCAATACACTGCCTCGCGTACCGCCTTCGACGACGTCAAGAAGATGCTGCAGGTGCTGCGCGCCAACGAGGCGCTGCGGAAATTCAATGAGAAGCTGCCCGAGACGATCGCCAAATTCGATGACGGCCAGGTCAGCCAGATCACCGCGCAGCTCGACGCCTTCAAGAAGGCCAATCCCGACGCGTTGCCCTTCGCGCTGACGCTGGTCGCGAGGCGCCTGAAGACGTTCTGGCAGCTCGTCTTCCTTGCGACCAAGGGCGCCGCGAGCAAGAGCACTGCCGACGTCGCGGCCGCGCCCTATGCCTGCGTCGTTCACATGGTGCTCGACCGGCTCGACGACAAACGTCTCGCGCTGCGGATCGCACTTCGCCACAACCGTTTCCTCGTCGCGCGCGACCTGCTCACCGAGATCTACGACGTCGAACATTCGCTCAAGCTTCGGATCGACGGCATCGAGCAGAGCGAATGGGGCGTCCGGCTGCAGCAATTGATGGATGCGATCGCGGCGCTGGTTGCGGCCGAGGTCAGCCGCTTCCCGGCCAATGTCGGCCACATCCTGGGATCGCGACGGCTGCGCAGTCAGGACACGCTGGGCGGCAAGTTGAGCTATCTGGCCTGGAAGAGCCGCGACGCCGTGCAGGACGGCGCGGCAGCGTTTCGCAAATTGATCGGGGCGACGTGAGTCGTGCGATTCTTGCACGCCCTATTCGGGCGCGTTCGGCATGCACAGGAAGCGATCGAGAAATCGCCCTGACATCACGATCCTGAACCACCAATAGATCAATCGCCGCGTCGTCATAGCTGCAATCCCTGACAGCCCACCACCGGCTCCGAGGATCAATAGCGCAGCTGCAGCAATCCCCGTGTGAAACGCTTCACACTTGCTGGCCCGGCGGACCGACGCATTGTCGCAGAAGCGTCTTCACGCATAACGCCGCGCGAAGAAGACGCAGACGACGACCAGCGCGGTCGCGGCGATCATGCTCCATGCGACCGGTTCGTGCATCAGGAAGCCGGCGAGCGCCAGGCCGAAGAAGGGCTGCAGCTGTTGCAGCTGGCCGATGCGCGCGATGCCGCCGATCGCGAGGCCGCGATACCAGAAGATGAAGCCGACGAACATGCTGAAGACGGAGACATAGGCGAGACCGATCCAGGCAGGCAGCCCGACGCCGCTCCAGGTCGACGGCCACGTCCAGACCATCAGAGGCAGCATCAGCGGCAGCGCCAGCAGCAGCGCCCAGGAGATGACCTGCCAACCACCTAATCGGCGTGACAGCGCAGCACCCTCGGCATAGCCGAGCCCGCACAGCACGATCGCGGCCACCATCAGGAGATCGCCGGTGACCGACGCCGTGCCGTCGTTCGACAACGCGAAGGCCGCAACGGTGGCGCTGCCGAGCACCGCGAACAGCCAGAACAACGGCTGCGGCCGCTCGCCGCCGCGCAGCACGGCGAAGATCGCGGTCGACAGCGGCAACAGGCCGATGAAGACGATCGAATGCGCCGAGGTGATGTGCTGGAGCGCCAGCGCCGTCAGCAGTGGAAAGCCAACCACCACGCCGAACGAGACAATAGTGAGCGAGGCGAGATCCTTGCGCTCCGGCCACGCCTGACGGAGCAGGCCGAGCACGGCCGCACCGATCAGTGCGGCGATGATCGCGCGCGCCGAGGTCAGGAACAGCGCCGAGAAGCCGCCGACCGCGACGCGCGTCGCCGGCAAGGAGCCGCTGAAGATGATGACGCCGAGCAGCCCGTTGCCCCAGCCGCTGCCTGAAGAGTGCATGGTCGTCCCATTTTTTAAGGCGCGATCATCGAGCCTCAGCGGTGGCGAGACCAGTTACAATCCAGTACAATCCGGCAAAACTGTATGGGTGTAGAAGGCCGTACACCTTGGATATCGACGCACAGACGAAAGGTCGCGGCGGAACGCGAACCGTCGACGTGATGAGCGCGATCCGCGCGAGGGTCGCCGCGCGCACGCTGAACGCCGGCGACCGCCTGCCATCGATCCGCAGCCTTGCCGGCACGATGGGTGTTTCGCCGTCCACGGTGGTCGAAGCCTATGATCGGCTTGCTGCCGAAGGAGTGATCCGCGCCCGCCGCGGCTCGGGCTTCTATGTCTCGCCGACCGTCACGCCGCCACTCGCATTGACCGAGACCGAGCCGCGCCGAGATCGGGCGGTCGATCCGTTCTGGGTTTCCCGGCAATCGCTCGATGCCGACGATGCTGTCTTGAAGCCCGG
Organism: Pseudomonadota bacterium; assembly: GCA_023387695.1. GTDB lineage: Bacteria > Pseudomonadota > Alphaproteobacteria > Rhizobiales > Xanthobacteraceae > Bradyrhizobium. Next base: position 3,059 of record JAEWHT010000337.1, read on the forward strand.
ATGCGGCTGGTTGCCGCCGGAATGGATGCCGGAAGCGGCCCTGCGGCGCGCCACACGCGCGCTGGCTCGCAGCGATGCTAGCGTGCTGACGAATTACGGCTCGACCTCCGGTTCGCTCGCGCTGCGCCGGCTGCTGCTGACGCGCCTGGCGGAAGACGGGATCGAGGCCACGATCAATCAGCTGATGCTGACGGGGTCGGGCACGCAGGCCACCGACCTGATCTGCCGCTTCCTGCTTCGTCCCGGCGACACCGTGCTCGTCGACGATCCCTGCTACTTCAATTTTCGTGCGTTGTTGCGCGCGCACCAGGCGAAGATCGTCAGCGTGCCCTACACGCCGTCGGGCCCGGACATCGCGCGCTTCGAGCAGGTCCTCGCCAGCGAGCGGCCTCGGCTCTACATCACCAATTCAGCGCTGCACAATCCGACCGGTGCGACGATCTCGTTGCAGACCGCGCATCGGCTGTTGACGATGGCAGCCGCCCACGACCTCACCATCATCGAGGACGACATTTTTGGCGACTTCGAGCCGGAGCGTTCGCCGCGCCTCGCCGCACTCGATGGATTGAACCGTGTCATCCGCATCGGCAGCTTCTCCAAGACGCTGTCGGCTTCGGTGCGCTGCGGCTATATCGCCGCACGCGCCGACTGGGTCGAGCATCTCGTCGACCTCCAGGTCGCAACCAGCTTTGGCGGCCCGAGCCCGGTTGCGACCGAGATCATTTCAAAGGTCCTGGCCGGCGGCAGCTATCGTAAGCACATGGACGAGCTCCGGCAGAAGCTCACGCGCACCCGGCGCGACATCGCGCGAAAACTCGTGGCATTGGGCATCGAGCCCTGGCTGATGCCGCGCGGCGGCTTCTTCCTGTGGTGCCGCCTCGCCGACGGACAGGACGCGACCGCGGTTGCGCGCGCCGCACTCGAAGAGGATGTCGTGCTCGCGCCGGGCAACGTGTTCAGCGTGTCGCAGACCGCGCAGAGTTTCCTGCGCTTCAACGTGGCGCATATGAACGATCCGCGGATGTGGGACGTGCTGCGGCGGGCGCTCAAGGCGCAGCCCAAGCGTTAGTACCACGGCTCCTCGTAGACGGGCTCGCCGTCGAGCAGCAGCCGCTTGATCGCGGCGCGGCCCGAGGGGAGCACGGCGGCGACGACGCGGAGCTTCTGCTGGTTGCGGGCCTGCTCGAGCTTCTTGCCCTCGCCTTCCGGCACGAAGTAGCTTTCGAGACCGTATATGATCGTCAGATTGTCGCAGAAGGTGCGATTGCTTGAACCGCAGGAATAGGTCACGCGGCCACGGATCAGGATTTCGGGCGCGGTGACTGCGACAGGCGCGGCATGCACCGAGACGGCTTCGTAGACGCCGTTGGCCTTGGGCGCGAGCTTCACGAACACGATCGGATTACGCTCTGCGGATGGCTGGCCGGTCAGCGCGCCTGCTGGCAGTTGCGAGATGTCGTAGCGCAGCACGACGTAGTCGCCGCGCAGGAGATCGCGGGGATCGACGGGCTGCGTTTGCAAGGTCACTTCACGGCCCTCGCGCAGGATCTGCGTGCGATCGGCCACCATCAGGATCAACAACACGCATTGCAGCAGAATGGCGATACCAAACAGCACGGCCTTCGGGATGCGCGCCCAGAATTTCGCGAGGGTCTCGATCATCGCTCAACCCTCGGCAGCATGCGATTGAGCGCGCTCGCGAACACCACGGCAATGAGGCCGGCCACCGCGAGGAAGGCCGAACGTCGCAGCAGCGAGCCCTTCACCGCCCAGGTGATGCCGGCGATGACGCCGGCAATGCCGAGCCAGCCCGCGACGATGCGCGGACGCACATCATCGAGCACGCCGGAGACGACGAGGCAGAGCATGGCGCAGAGCAGCGCGGCGTAGGCGAACCAGGGCTCGCCGGCGGCGGAGGCCGGCCAGATCGGCGCTGCAATCAGCACGAGGCCGATCGCGCAGGCCGCCAGGATTTCACCGACGCGCCTGGTGAGGCCGGCGGAGGCCAGCGCAAGCACCACGCCGACGACGCCGCACACAACCGCCCATGGCGGCTGCGCGGCCATCGTCGCTGTCCGAAGGCGGAAGAGATCATCGACTGTCGTCACCTCCAGGAAGGCGACGATGGCAAGCGAAAACGCGCCATAGATCGACAGGACGGATCCAAGCAGGCGAGCCCGTGGCGATGGCGCGGCCGCGATCGCCAGCCCGGCGCCGAACAGCAGAGCCGCGCCGTTCGCGAGCACGAAGGACGGCTGGGCCCCATCGAAGTCGAAGCGAAGCGACGTCGCGATCCACCACGGAATGACGGCGACCGCGACGAGATGGGCGGCAACGCGCGAATTCCACGCGAACGCGATCGCGGCGGCGATGAGCCAGGCCACGACGAACTGGAGATGAAGCGCGTCCGGCGCGTCATAGGCGCGCATGCATGTCCAGACGCAGGCGGCGGCAAGGCCGACCGCGAGCGCGCCGCGCGAGCCGGTCAGCAGCGCTGCGGCAAATGCGCCGATCGACCACAGCAGCATGCCGCCGGCGAAATCGTCGCCGAGATGATACATCTGGCCGACCAGCGCGATGCCCGCGCCAAAGATGATGGCACTGACGCTGGCGCAGAGATCGGCAAGCACAGTGCGGCCCGAGGCGGCGAACCACGCGCCAAGGCCGCCGGCGACGATCATGCCGGCCAGCAGGATCGCGAACCGCATCAGCCGCGCGATCTCGGTCCAGTGCGCGGCGACAAAGGCGAGGAAGGCAGCCGCGATCAGCAGGCCGCCGACGATGCCGACGATGACGGCGATGTTGATGCCGGGTGAGAGCGGGGGCAACGCCGTGCGGATCGAGGCGGCGGCCGCCGGCGCGATCACGCCATCAGCTTCCCATTGCGCAAGGTCAGCCTCGAGGCGCTGTCGGTAGGTCTTGTCGAACATGGTCGTGAATCACAGGCTCCCTGCCGGCTGCGGGGTATTGGTCGGGCTGGGGCGGTGATGGGTTCAATCTATCGCCGGGCTGGGGGATCTTCCGCGACCGGAAAACAAAAAGTCGAAAACAACCCCATGCACAGTAGCCGACCTTCATCAGAACAAGCACTCACGCTGAGCAATTGCGGAATTTCGGAAATTGCCTTGACCCGTCGGGCAAAACAGGTGCATGATGGCATGACCCGATATCCGCTCAGGCGAATTGAGAATATCGGGACAGCCGAAAGAAGGGTTCTGCTTCGTAGGACGGATCGGTGGCCAGCCGGGCCAGCCTTTGCCCGATGGCGGGCGCGAACTTCGCACCGTGGCCTGAACATGCGGAGCAGACGATCAGGCGGGACTCCGGCCAGCGATCGATGATGAATTCCTCGCCCGCATCGCTCACGCGGTCGGCGGGCGCGGTGTTGGTGTAGAGGCAGACATCAGAATCGATGATGGGCCCGGCCGCGCCCGGGATGAGGGCGGCCAACGCCTCGCTCACGGTGCGGAGTTCGGCATCGGTGGCGTGCGGACCCCAGTCGTCGGGGCCGACCACGGGCCCGTGGTTGTGAGGCGCAGCTTTAACGCCGCGTTGTTCGAAATCCGGAAAGCCGTAGACCATGTCGTTCGGACCTCGATCCAGAATGAAGATCGGGAAACGACCAAGCGCGACGGTGCCGGGGCGTGTCGGCGCGAACCAGCCGACCGCCTGTCGGGTGACGTTCAGCAGCGCGGCGAATGGCGGGAGTGCGCGACCGAGCCATGGGCCCAGCGCCAGTATCGCGCGCTCGGCGAAGAACTCCTCGTTGGCCGTGCGGATCGATACGCCGTCCCGGCGTGGTGCAAAGCTCGCGCGTTCCGGAATCACGCGCGCGCCGGCGCGTGCGCGCATCAGTCTCATGACGATTTCGGTGTGCAGGATCGCAGCACCGTCCTGTACGACGACGTCCCAGTCGTCAGGCAGGTTGAAAGCCGGAAATTCCTTGTTCGCGACAGCAGCGGTCAACATCGGATCCGGACGCCCTTTCGCGATCGCGGCCGCGCGCGAGGACGCCACCATGGCGGAGCCCGGGCGGCCGGCCTCCAAAATAGGGGTTTCCGTCAGAACCGTTTGACCGCTTTCGGTCTGCAGCCGGATCCAGCCGGCATGAGCCTCGTCGCTCAGGCTGGTGTAGTTGGGGTTTTCGAAATTGAAGCGACGGAAAATTCGACATGACCCGTGTGACGAGCCGCGATCCGAACCTGCTGCGATGGGATCGAAGCCGAGCGCATCGACGCCGGCATCCAGCAATGCGCCCAGCGCTGCTCCGCCCATGAGCCCCAGACCCAGCACGGCGACTTCGCATTTTCGCATGAAGGCCTCGCGCGCGATGCTACGACGCGCCGATCATCCTGATGATTTCGCGTGTTTGCAAGGTCTGCGCGAGGGCGATTGCGGCACGACGGCTACCCCCAGCCTACTCCGCAAGATTGTGCTGCTGCCAGCGCAGCAGAAAGGCCTGCAGCCGCCAGATCAACGCGGATAGCGCAACACCGACCAGCATCAGCACGATCACGGCGACCATCATGCCCGAGGCCTCCGCCCGTGCCTCGGACTCGATAATCAGCCGCCCGATGCCCCGCTCCGCGCCGATGAACTCGCCGACGATCACCCCGATCAGTGCGAAGGAGATCGCGGGCGTCAGCGAGGCGAACACCCAGGCCATGGTCGAGGGGATAACCACCGTGCGGGTGATCTGCCACTCGCTGGCACCGAGCAGCCGCGCGGCACTGACAAAACCCTCGTCGATCGAACGCGCGCCTTCGAACGTGTTGAAGAAAACAAGGAAGACCACCACGATCCACGACGTAACGACCTTCGAGGTATCTCCGATGCCGAAGGCCAGCACGATGATCGGCGCCAGTGCGATGCGGGGGATCGAATTCACCGCCGTGATAAACGGCTGGAAAATGGCACTCAGCCAATCCGAACGGCCGAGCACGAGCCCCGCCGCAAAACCGCTGCTGACGCCGGTCATGAAGCCGAAGAATGTATTCTTCAGCGTGACGGCGGTGGCGATCCAGAGATTGTTCTCGGACCGCGCCATGCAGCGGCCGAACTCGCCATTAAACCAGCCGTTGAAGACACCGAGCTTGGACTTGAGGCAGCTCAGGATCAGGAAATGCTCGAAGATCTCGGAGGGTTTTGACACGAAGTAGGGGTCGAGCAGGTCCGGCACCAACCAGGGAAGGCGGCCATGAAGGTCGTATCCCCATTGCCAGATCGACAGGAGGCCAACACAGATCAGCGCCTGCCATGCCAACGTTCTGCCGTGGTCGCGCGCGCGCCTCATGGCTTGCGGCCCTTGATGAATTCCTCGCCGAGCGAATGCCAGATCAGCTGGAACAGCTCGGCATAACGCGGCGTCTCCCGGATCTTCACGGCGTTGCGCGGGCGGACGAAATCCACCTCAAAGCTTTCCTTGATCCGGCCGGGCCGCGCGGAAAACAGGATGATGCGGTCTGCAAGCGTCAGGGCCTCGCCGAGATCATGGGTTACGAACAGCACGGTCTGCTGCTCACGTTCCCAGATACGCAGCAACACATCGTGCATATCGATCTTGGTGTGGGTATCGAGCGCACCGAACGGCTCGTCCATCAGCAGGACCTGCGGCTCGACGACCAGCGTTCGCATCAGGGCAGCGCGCTGGCGCATGCCACCCGACAAGGCGGATGGATAGGCGTTTCCAAAGCCATCGAGGCCGGCCTGCTTCAGACAGGCATTGACTCGATCCCTCCGCTCTGCGGCCGGGATGCCCGCCAGCTCCAGACCATAGCCGATGTTGTCGGCGACGGTACGCCAGGGAAACATCGTATCGCGCTGGAAAACGTAACCGACGTCAGGCGTCGCCTTCCCGTGAACGATGGGCACCCCATCAATCAGGATCTCGCCGCTGCTCGGCTTGAGTAGCGTCGCGATCATGTTGAGCACGGTGCTCTTGCCCGAGCCGGAGGGACCCAGCAAAGCGACGAACTCGCCGCGGCGGACGCTGAAGGAGACGTCGCGCACCGCCTCGATGGCGGTCCCCGCGAGCTGGAAGGTCTTGCACAAGCCGCGCACGTCGATGCGCTGCATCTCCACCGACGCAACGGGCCGCGACGCGTGCATCGCCTGCACCGTCAAGCTGGATAGGCCTTACGGGCCGCTTCGATGAAGCTGGTGTTGACGACATCGGCCATCGCGAGCGGCTTGATGCCCGTCATTTCGCGGAACCAGACCTTCTCACCACGCGTAAAGCTGGCCGCATCGATGATGCAGTCATAGTCGGTGACCTTTTTCATGACGCCAATGTCGAGAAGGTTCGCCTCGCGCGACGTGCTCCCGACATAGGGTTCGATCGCGCCATAGATCTCTTCGGGCGAGTGTCCCTTGATCCACTGCGTCGCGCGCCACAGCGCCGTGACGAACGCCTGCATCTTCGGCGGGTCCTTGTCGATGGTCGACTGCAGCGTGAAATGAGAGGTCACCGGGACCTTGCCGCCGATATATTTGGCCCAGATCGCCTCGTCCGTTCCGTCGAACAGCAGCGCGCCCCAGCCCTGCTCGACCGAGTCCTTCAGGATCGACGGCGAGTTGATGAGAACATCGACCTGTTTCGTTTTCAAAGTGCCCATCATGGTGTCGACATTGCCGGTGCCGATCCAGGTGACCTTGTCGTCGAGTCCCATGGTCTCCATGTAGTAGGAGGCCCAGACGTGGTTGGTGCCGCCCAACGATGACACCGAGACGATCGGCTTGCGTCCGTCCGGCCTTTTCCACTTCACCAGCGCATCCAGTGTGGTGATGCCCTGATCGAACAGATCCTTGCGAATGATGAAGATCGCAGCGTTACTGCGGGTATCGACCGGCATCAGGACGCGCGCACTGCGACCGTGATTGCTGAGCTGCATCGGATGCGTGATATCGCCGATGCCGATGTCGCCTTGCGACGAGGCGATGATCTCGCGTGTCTTCACGCCGCTGCCGCCCTGGATCAGCTTGCAATCGAGCCCGGCGTCCTTGAAGAATCCGGCCCTGTCGGCGACAAATTGAGACTGATAGATCGGAATGGCGACCGGATAGATCGCGCGACCCGATGGCGTATCCGCCCACACCCGCCCTGCCGCCATGGAAGCGCCGGCTCCGGCGACAATCGTCAGCGCGGACCGTCTGGTGACCGTGGTCCTCATTATGCGTGCTCCCTCTCCTTGCCCGCAACTTTGTCGAGCGCGTTCAGCACCGCATCGCCCATCTCCTGGGTCGACAATCTTTTTGCGCCGGGTTCGGCGATATCGGCCGTTCTTGCACCGCCGGCGAGGGCCGTATCAACGGCCTTCTCAAGCAGCGCCGCATCATCGGGCCTATTGAGGGTGATACGCAACATCATTGCGACGCTGAGGATCGAGCCCAGCGGATTGGCGATGCCCTTGCCTGCAATGTCAGGCGCGCTGCCGTGAACGGGCTCATAGAGCGCCTTGCGGCGGCCGAGCCGATCCGGCGGCCCCAGCGAGACCGACGGCAGCATGCCGAGCGAGCCCGACGCCATCGCGGCGCAATCGGAGAGGATGTCGCCGAAGATATTGCAGGTGACCATGACGTCGAATTGCGACGGCGCCCGCACGATCTGCATCGCGGCGTTGTCGACATAGAGATGCGTCAACTCGACATCGGAAAATTCCGCTTCATGCAGGGCGATGACCTCCTCGCGCCACAACACGCTGGTCTCCAGCACGTTGGCCTTGTCGACCGAGCAGACCCTGCCCTTGCGCGTCCGCGCCAGCTCGAACGCGGTTCGCGCCACCCGGCGGATCTGGCTGGTGGTGTATTGCTGAGTGTTGAAGCCGCGGCGCTGGCCGTCGGGCAGCGTTTCGATACCGCGCGGCTCGCCGAAGTAAATGCCGCTGGTGAGCTCGCGGATGATGATGAAGTCGACATCCTTCAACACCGAAGCCTTGAGCGGTGCGGAACCAGCCAGCGCAGGATTGGCGACGATGGGCCGGAGGTTGGCATAGAGGTCGTACTTGCTGCGCAACGACAGCAGGCTCCCTGCCTTGCGCGCGGCCGGAGGGACCTCCGTGGTTTCCGGGCCGCCCGTCGCGCCCCAGAGAATCGCGTCGGCCTCCTCCATCGCTTCGACGGTGTCATCAGGCAACACCTTGCCCTGCGCGAGATAAGGGATGAGACCATATTGCGCTTCGCGCAGAGCCACAGGAACGTTACGCCGGGACGAGAACCATTTGAGGATGCGATGGGACTGATCGGTCACCTCAGGACCTATGCCTTCCCCCCCGACCACGGCGACCTTGATCATGTTTGAAAGCGTGTTCATGCCTGATGTGTCCTGACGATGCTCTTGCCGATTATCCTGCAAAGTGAATCCACGGCCGCGCGTCGCGGTCGGATGCCTGAAACGCGCGGATCGCTTCGTCGCGCCGCAGCGTCAGCGAAATCTCGTCCAGGCCTTCGAGCAGACCTGCACGCCGGCGCGGATCGATCTCGAAGCTGTGGCGTGTGCCTGATGGCGAAGTGACCGTCTGCTCCTCGAGATCCACGCTGAGGCGCCCTGCACCCTGGCTCGCTTCGATTTCCGCAGCGAGGCTGTCGATGGTGGCCTTGTCCAGCACCACAGGCAAAATGCCGTTCTGGAAGCAGTTGGCGAAGAAGATGTCGCCGAAGCCAGATCCGATGATGGCGCGGATGCCCATCTCCTGCAGCGCCCACACCGCGGCCTCGCGCGACGAGCCGCAGCCGAAATTCGGCCCGGTCACCAGGATCTCCGAGGCGCGATAAGGCTCGCGGTTGAGGATGAACGCTGGATTGTCCGAACCATCGGGCAGGTAGCGCAGCGATCCGAACGCCCATTTGCCAAGACTGCCGCGGACGGAATTTCCGATCATGCGGTTGATGCTGATGATGACGTCTGTGTCGACATTGGTGCGCATGATCGGCGCGGCAATCGCGGACAGCTTGGTGAAGGGCTGCGGCATCTAGCGCTCCAACGTCCGGACGTCGGCGATGGCGCCTGACACGGCCGCGGCGACGGCCATCGCCGGGCTCGCCAGATGAGTACGGGCTCGCGGTCCTTGCCGGCCGATGAAATTCCGGTTCGACGTCGACACCGAGCGCTGGCCGGGCGGCACAGTTTCGCCGTTTGCGGCAAGGCACATGGAGCATCCCGGCTCGCGCCATTCGAAGCCGGCGTCGACGAAAATCCTGTCGAGCCCCTCGGCCACGGCGTCGCGCTTGACGGTCTCCGACCCCGGCACGACCCAGGCGCGCACGCCCGGCGCCACCTTGCGGCCACGTGCGACCTCCGCCGCAGCTCTGAGATCGCTGAGGCGGCTGTTGGTGCAGGAGCCGATGAAGACCCAATCGACCTTTGTGCCGGCAATCGGCGCGCCCGGTTTCAGGCCCATATAATCGAGCGCGATCTCGATCGCGCCGCGGCGCGTCGGATCGGCGATCTCAGCGGGATCCGGGACACGACCATCGACACCGAGGACATGCTCGGGGCTGGTGCCCCAAGTGATCTGTGGAATGATGGTGCCGACATCGATCGAGACCTCGCGATCGAACACCGCGTCGCTGTCGCTGCGAAGCGTGCGCCACGCCGCGACGGCCCGCTCCCACATCTCGCCTTGCGGCGCATAGGGACGGCCGCGGACATACGCGAATGTGGTGTCATCGGGCGCGATGAGCCCCATCTTGGCGCCGAGCTCGACCGACAGGTTGCAGATCGTCAGCCGCCCTTCGATCGGCATGTTCCTGATCGCACTGCCGGCATACTCGACGGCATAGCCGGTGCCGCCGGCGGCGCCGACATGGCCGATCAGAGCGAGGATGAGATCCTTCGCCGTCACGCCGTACGGCATTTTTCCGTCGAACGTCACGCGCATGGTCTTGGGCCGGCGCTGGATGATGGTCTGGGTCGCCAGCACATGCGTCAGCTCGCTGGAGCCGATGCCGAAGGCGAGCGCGCCGAGCCCGCCATGGGTACAGGTGTGACTATCGCCGCAGACGATCAGGCAGCCGGGCAGGCTGAGGCCGAGCTCCGGCCCGATGACATGGACGATGCCTTGCCCCGGCTGGTCGATGTCGAACAGCTGGATGCCGCTGGCGGATGTCTCGGTCCGCAGCGCCGCCAGCAGATCCTGTCCAGTCTTGATGGTGCCGGCGCGCCCGGACGCCGTCGAAATCGCATGGTCAGGGGTCGCGAAGGTCAATTCGGGATTGTGGACCGGAAGGTTGCGGTTCTTGAGATCGATCAGGCCGCGGGAGCCGCCGAGGTCGTGCAGCAAATGGCGATCGACATGAAGCAGATCAGTGTCATCGCTGACCTCTGCGATGACATGCTGGTCCCAGATTTTGGCCAGCAGCGTGCGACCACGCGTGTCCACGATCAATCCTCCCCGGTTCGGCATCTGACGTGCCGCATTGCTGCCGATCATTGCTCGTCGAGAGCGATCTTTGGAAGCAGGATAAAAGTCAGTCCCGGAAATTTGCAGTGACGGTTGGGCAGGGCGCCATCGCGGCCGGCGATGGCGCGCCGTCCGCACGAGCGATTTCAGCCCCTGCTGCGGACGACCGTCAGCCTGTCGGAGATGCCGCCCGCGGCGAGCGGCGCTTCATCACGGGTCCGCAAATGGTCCACCAGCAACTTGGTCACCGGTGGCAGCGATTTGTAGTCGCGGACGCCCATCACCAGATCGCGGTGCGCCCAGGGCTCGTCGAGCGGAACGGTGACAAGGCTATCGACGCCGTAGCGATCGCGCACGATCTCCAGCGGCACGACACCAACCCCCATCCTGGCATCGACGACGCGAAACAGCGCATCGAAGCTGCTGACACGGATGCGCACCTTGAGATGCTGTCCGAGCGCCGCGGCCGCCCTGACGCACAGCGTCTCGATCGAGCTGCCTTTCTCGAGGCTGACGAAGTCGAAATCGACCAGCTCGCGGAAGCGCACGCGATCGCGACCCGCCAGCGGATGGTCGCGCGTGACCAGCGCGACCAGGCTGTCGCTGCGATAGGACAGCAATTCGAGATCCTGGCCGTCGATGTTGCCGCCGAAAATGCCAATATCGGCTCGGTTCTCGATCACCGCGCGCACGATCGCGGGGCTGAGATCCTCCTCGATATCGATGTGAACCAGCGGGTGCCGTTCCAGGAACAGGCTGAGCTCATCCGCCAGCGCTTCGAGGATCGCCGACTTGTTGGCACAGATCCGGATCAGCCCGCGCTTACCCTGCCGGTATCCCGTCAGCTCGCTCTCGAGCTTGCTAAGATTGCCGAGAATGATGCGGGCGTGCTCGAGCAGGGCAAACCCGGCCGGCGTCGGCTCGATCCCTTTGGAATGACGGTGCAGCAGCTCGACCTGGAAACGCTCCTCGATGTCGGAGATACGCCGACTGACCGCGGACGCGGCGATGTTCTTCTTCTCAGCCGCCTTCGCGATACTCTGCTCCTCGACGATCGCCACGAAGAGCTGCAGCGTCAGGAGATCGATTCTAGCCGTCATCCCTGGGGTCCTTGGCCGGGCCTTGCGGGAACCACTATAGCCATTTTTCGGATCGCAACCGGTGCCTGCTGGCCGGGTCTGGAACAGGACTGCAGCACGCGCATCTGCCCTCCGCTACAGCGGGTCTCGAACAGACGGGCAATTTTCGAAGCAGTTATTGATGGCGGAGAGGGAGGGATTCGAACCCCCGATAGGCTTGCACCTATGCCGCATTTCGAGTGCGGTGCATTCAACCACTCTGCCACCTCTCCTGAAGGCGCCATATGAGGAGCAGGGCCCCTGTGGTTGGGGGCGTTAATAGGCGAGGATGGCGGGCCAGACAAGGCGCGAAAGGGGAAAATCCGGTGGTTGTTTTGACGGTTTCGCTGTGTTCTCGCCGCGTTGTCGACAATCGGCGCCTTTTGCTGGGCTACCCCCCTCCCTAGCCCTCCCCCACAAGGGGGGAGGGAACGCACCTTCCCTTGACGTCGCTTGAAAACGCTGTTGCGAGGAACTGCCATGGAGCACCTGACGATCTCAGCCAACGGCGCCAAATTCCACCTGGTTCGCGTCGGCCGCGGAAAACCGCTGCTTTTGCTGCATGGATGGCCGGAATTCTGGCTGACCTGGGAGCCGGTGATCTCCCGGCTTTCGGACCGATTCGCGCTGATCGCGCCCGATCTGCGCGGCTTCGGCGACAGCGACAAGCCGGATGGCCCTTACGGGCCGGACGGCCATGCGGCCGACATGCTGGCGCTGATGGACGCCCTCGGCATCGCGCGATTCGGCGTGGTCGGGCATGACGTCGGCGGCGCGGTGATGCAGCCGCTGGCCCGAAAAGAGCGCGAGCGGCTCGCCGGGCTGTTCTTCTTCGATTTCGTCTATCCCGGCATCGGGCCGCGGATGGCGGCGCCTGATCGTCTCAATCACATCTGGTACCAGTCTTTCCACCAGATGGAGATGGCGCCCGGGCTCGTCGGCGCGAGCCGCGAGAGTTGCCGGCTCTATATCAGCCACTTCCTGAAAGGCTGGGCGCATCGCAAGAACGCTTTCGATGATGTGCTCGATGTGTTCGGCGACAACTTTTTCAAGGACGGCAATCTCGCCGGCGGCTTTGCGCATTATCGGGCCTCGCATGCCGGGCGGGTCGCGATGATGAAGGGCGAGGTGCCGCAGCTTGCGCCGATCGATGTGCCGACCTGCGTGCGCTGGGCCGAGCACGATCCGCTGTTTCCTTATGAATGGACGGATCGGTTGGAGGAGACGTTCAGCGAGTTGGATCTCGCGATGTTTCCTGATGTCGGACACTTCCCGCATCGCGAGGATCCGGATCGGGCGGCGAGGGAGATTGCGGGGTTTTTTCAGCGCGTCGGGTGGAGTTGAGCTGAGGAACGCGTGGCGATATGCGAGGTTCACCTCTCCCCAGCGGGGAGAGGTCGGATTGCCGGCGATGCGCAGCATCGTCCGATGCAATCCGGGTGAGGGGCCGCAGCATTCGGTGAGACCGTAAGCCCTCACCCGGACCGCATCTTGCGATGCGATCCGACCTCTCCCTCCGGGAGAGGTGAACCGAGTTCGGGGCTTGCATTGATTCAACCAAGGGTCATCCCGCTCTAAAAACGGGGTGGGACCGCCAGACGCGGTAAACACTGGCGGTCCCGTGCCGCTCATCAAAATGCTGGCCAGGAAGGGCGGCTTCGCAGGCCTGCGTGAGACGACGATTCGACCGTAGCGTGCGGGCGCTGCGTCGCAACGCAATCCGGTCCTTAACCTAACCAGTCAAGGTTACTCCTTGTCGCGTTTACTATCGTCCTTGTTGTTTTCCTTGGCCTTCTTCTTGCCGTCCGCAGAATCCCGGTCCTTGCCGTTCGCTGCTTCCTTGCGGCGGTTTGTGAAGCGCGCGTTGCCGAGGCCGGTGCCGATGGTGAGTACGCCCCAGCGCTCGACATCCTGCATGAACGGCACTTCGGAGAGGCCCTGAACCACGCCGTCATTGTGCATCAGGATCGCGGTGTCGTGCTCGCCGATCTCTGGAATGCCTTCGATCAAGCTCGCCGGCAGGTTGAACTTGCTGCTCTCCCAATTGCCCGGCAGATTCTGCGCGCCCTTTTCGATCGATCCGTCCTCGTTGATCACGCCGGGACAGGCGATGCCGATGAAGGGCGCGATCTTGAAGCCTTCCTTTTCGGCCTCCGTGATCAGCCCCTTCAACATCTTGATGAGGCGCTTCACCGCGCCTTCGCGCGTCGGCTCGTCATCGGCATGACGCCACAGCTCGGACTTCCAGACCGACGCCTTCGACAGATCCTTCGCCTTCTTCCAGCGCGTCTCGACCACGCCGCAGCGGATGTTGGTGCCGCCGATATCGACCGCAAGAATCGCGTCATGCGCCTCGAAAATCCAGGACGGCGCCAGATGCAGCGTGCCGATCAGGCCGGCTTCATCCGGATGCGCGCGGATCGGAACGAGATCAATCTTGAAATCCTCGGCCTTCAGAATGATGTCGGTGCGCGCGATCGCGAGCTCGCCGAGGCGCGAGTCGCGAAAGCCGCCGCCGACCACGATGCGCTCGGTCTTGGCCCAAGCCTTGGTCTTGAGAAAGCGTCGCGTGACGTAGGCGAGCTCCTGGGCGAAATCCTCGATCGCGCTGTGCACGACCGCCGAGGCCTCGACGTCGTCGCCGACCAGCATCTCGTCGAGCACCTTCTTGGCTATGTTCTCGGACGGCTCCTTGCCGAAGGGATCCTCGCCGGATTTGCGCAACGGCTTGCGCCAGCGGTCGAGGATCTTCCGGAACGCGCCCTTGCTGGCGCGGTCGCCGAGGAAGCCCTCCTCGTCCTTCATCTCGATGTTGAAGCTGTCGACATCCACCGACGGCAGCCGCTCGGCGCCGTGATGGGCGATGCCCGTCGTCGTCTTGACCAACTCGTCGGTTGCCATGAGAGCCCTTGCCCGCTGTTCCTGTTCCGGCGGACTAACGGCGGGGGAACCCGTTGGTTGCAGCGCCGAGCCAGATTCCGTTTGTGGGCGGAAATGGCCCAAATCCTTCAAATCCGGGCCGTTTTCGCTCGCTTTTCCTTGACTCTGGGCTCATGGCGGCTATAAGTCCGCACAACCGGCGCGGGGCGTTTCTCGCGCCGCTTGTTTTTGCGTGGGTTTTCAAAGGGATAACGCTTTTCGAAGCGAAAGCCCTCGCCTGCACAAGACTCGCAATAAACCCATAGCGACTGATCAAAAAGCCGGCCCGGACGATCTTCGTCCCGAGGCCGGGATTGAACACGGAGAAAAAACGATGTTCGCAGTCATCAAAACCGGCGGCAAGCAATACCGCGTCGTGCCGGATGATGTTCTCGAAGTTGGCAAGATCGAAGGCGAAGTCGGCTCGATCGTGCAGTTGAATGAAGTTCTGGTGGTCGGCGGCGACACACCGGTGCTGGGCCTTCCGACGGTGGCTGGTGCCTCCGTTGCGGTTGAGATCCTCGACCACAAGCGTGGCCCGAAGGTCATCGCGTTCAAGAAGCGCCGCCGCAAGAATTCGCGCCGCAAGCGTGGCTATCGTGACGAGATCACGGTGCTGCGCATCAGCGAGATCCTGACGGACAACGCCAAGCCGACCAAGGGCCCGCGCCCGAAGAAGGCGAAGGTCGTGAAGGAAGAAGCTGCCGCCGCATAATTTGATCACGCCAATTCGAAGAATTGATGCGTGAGAAATTGTGAAATGATTCCGTCAAGGAATTGATCTAGAAATATCCAGGATTTCGGAGACGAGCCATGGCTCACAAAAAAGCAGGCGGTTCATCGCGCAACGGTCGCGATTCAAAGGGCAAGCGCCTTGGCGTCAAGGTGTTCGGCGGGGAACGCGTGATTCCCGGCAACATCATTGCGCGTCAGCGCGGCACCACCTGGCATCCCGGCCTTAATGTCGGCATGGGCACCGACCACACTCTGTTCGCCAAGATCGAGGGTCGTGTTGAATTCCAGGCCAAAGCCAATGGCCGCACCTTCGTGGCGGTACTCCCGCTCGCAGAGGCTGCTGAATAACGGTGGATCTAATTTGGAGTCCGCCGGGTCCTTGACCGAACCGGCGGAGTCCAGAGATCGCAAGATCAAGGCTCCAGGGGAGGCAGGGAAACCGGCCTCCCTTTTTCTATGTCGTTTTCACTTTGTGACTTTGACGGAGCCGGACATGTTGCAAGACTTTCTAGGCGTGACCATGCGGGAGGCGAGACCGAGCGTCGTCGCCACCGAGCGGCTGACCTTGCGCCGCCCGACGCTTGCCGACGTCAAGACCATCGCCCGGCTCGCCAATGACCGCCGCGTGGCGGAGAACACCCGCCGCCTGCCCCATCCTTATTCGCAGGACGACGCCGTCGAATTCGTCCGCGCTACGGCCGCGCTCGGCAGCGAGACCGTGTTCCTGATCGAGCATGACAGCGGGCCGGTCGGCATGGTCGGGATCGACCGCTCCACGCCCGGCAATGCCGAGCTCGGCTACTGGCTCGGCGTCGAGCATTGGGGCCGGGGTTTTGCAACCGAAGCCGCGCGCGGCGCGATCGACTTCTTCTTCGAGGAATTCGAGGACGACCACCTCTACGCGGGGGCGCGCGTCACCAATCCGGCCTCGCGCAACGTGCTGGAGAAGTGCGGCTTCCAGTGGAGCGGCGTGCAGCTGCATCGCTTCCTGGCGCTGGGCTCGTCGACACCCGTCGACTGCTTCCGCCTGTCGCGCGGGGTGTGGTCGTCGCTGAAGAGCTGGAGCAGTGCAAGAAGGGTGAGGTAGGCGGAGGCTCTTACCCTCCCCTGGAGGGGGAGGGTCGATCGCGCGCAGCGCGAGCGGGGTGGGGTGATCTCTCCACTCGGGCAGCGTTCGACGCGGAGAGACCTTCACCCCCCCGCTGTGCATTCCGCTTCGCTCCATGCTCAGCGACCCTCCCCCTCCAGGGGAGGGTAAGAGCTACACTGGCGGATTGACCTCTTCACTTGCGCGGCCGAGATCGCGTTCGCGCAAGTAAATGTAGAAGCCGGCGCCGATGATGATTGCGGCGCCGACGAGGGTTGCGACCTGCGGCACATCGCCGAACACGACAAATCCAAAAATCACCGCCCAGACGATCATCGAATACTGATACGGCACGACCACGCTCGCGGGCGCGAGCTTCAGCGACCGGTTGACGCAGAACAGCGCGGTGACCGAGATGCATCCGGCGAGCGCGAAGAACACCAGGCTGCCCGGCGTCGGCGGCACCCAGTGGTATGCCGACAGCACCGCGCCCAGCGAGAACGTGCCGATGAATTGCGAGGACGCCATCACGATGTCGGGCGTCTTGCGCAGGCTGCGCGTGATCAGCATCAGGGTTGCAAAGGAGAGACTGCCACCGAGCGCGATCAGCGCCGGCAAGCTCACCGTCTGCGCCGACGGTCGCAGCGCGATCAGCACGCCGCAGAAGCCGATCAGGATCGCCGTCCAGCGCCGCCAGCCAACCTTCTCGCCCAGAAAGATCGCCGACATCGCGGTGACGAAGATCGGACCCGCAAGATAATAGGTGATGACGTCGGCGAGCGGCAGATAGACCGTCGCGAGAAAGAAGGCCGCGACCTCCAGCGTCGACAGCACGACGCGAAACAGCTGCAAGAGCGGCCGCTCCAGATGCAGGAACTGATGCCGCTGCGTCCAGATCATCGGCGACAGCAGCACCAGCGCCGCGCAGGCGCGCAGGAACAGCAGTTGCCCGACCGAATACGTCCCCACCAGGAACTTGCCCATGGCGTCGCCGAACGAGAACATGAAGATCGACAGCACCATGAGGGCGATGCCGGCCAGCCGTGCCGAGCGGTCGTCATAGGCGGAAAGATTTTTGAACAGGGGCATTGAGCGCCGTTTTAATCAAGCAGGCGCGCACGACAAGTCCGTGCAAGCCGAATTGAACGGATTGTCGCACTCTTCGCATCGCGGTAGCGATAGAGCGCCCGCGAACAGAGAGCCAAGAAAGAGCATAAGTCATGACCGACTTCGACCCGGCCCAGCATCGCATGATCACAGCGCAACGCTGGTTTGAGGATTTCGTCGTCGGCGAGCGTTTCGTGCTGCCGAGCCGCACCCAGACCTCGGCGGTGTTCGCGGCGTTCCAGACCGCGAGCGGCGACACTCACCCGGTGCATTACGACGTGGAATATTGCCGCAGCCGCAGCATGCCGCATCTGCTCGCTCACGGCTTCCAGACGCTGATCCACACCGCGCCCGGCGCCGGCCTGTTTCCGTTCATGGTCGAGGAATCCCTGGTCGGCTTCCTCGAGCAATCGAGCCGGTTCCTCAAGCCTGTGTTCGCGGACGACACGATCTATCCAGCGCTTGAAGTCACCGAGCTCGTGCCGGGCCGCACCACCGGCACGGTGACGCTGAAGAGCACCATCTTCAACCAGCGCAAGGAGCTGGTGCTGGACGGAATGCAGAAATTCCTGATCCGGCGCCGGCCGGCGTAGAGCTATTCGATCACGTCGTCAGCGGTCGCGAGCAAAGTCGGCGAGATCGCAAGGCCAAGGGTCTTCGCTGTCTTGCGATTGAGCACGAGCTCGAACTTGGTGGCCTGCTGCACCGGCAGTTCGGCCGGCTTCGCGCCCTTGAGCACCCGCGCCGTGTACGCGCCGGTCAGCTCCATCACGTTGAAATAGTCCGAGCCATAGCTCGCAAGCCCGCCGGCTTCGACATAGTCGCGGACATCGAAGATGGTCGGCACGCGATGACGCAGCGCGAGTTCAGCGATGCGCGCGCGATACACGTAGAAGAACCCTTCGGGGCCGAACACCATGCCCGCGCCGGGCTCCGACGGCAGCCGCGCGAAGGCGGCATCGATCTCGTTTTCGGTCTCCGCATTGAGCACGTCGACGCGAATTCCCAACGGCGCTCCTGCGCGCGCGAGGTCGGCGACGAAGGGCGCAGCCAGCACCGAACTCGGCTTTACCAGCGTGAAATAGCGTGACACGCCAGGCGCGAGCTCACGAAAAACGCCGAGACGCTTCGCCGCCAATTCCGCGTTGAGCGAGGTGATGCCGGTGGCGTTTCCGCCAGGACGATTGAGACTGTCCACGAGACCAAGCGCGACTGGGTCGGTTCCCGATGAAAACACGATCGGGATCGTCGAGGTCGCCTTGCGGGCGGCAACGGCCGCAGCCGTGCTGCCGGGCGTCGCGATGAGGGCGACATGTCTTTGCACGAGATCAGCCGCGAGCGCCGGCAGCTCGTCGTTCCGCCCCGCAGCCCAGCGATAGTCGATCGTGACGTCCCGCCCCTCGACGAACCCGCCATCGGCAAGCCCCTTGCGAAAGGCCGCCAGCCGCTTGACGTTCTCGTCCGCCGATCCCGCGTGCAGAAAGCCGATCACGGGCTGGGTTTGTTGCGCGTGGGCCTGCGACAGCGCTGCGATCGAGATCGCCCCACCGATGAATTCCCGCCGCCGCATTCCGCATCGCCCCCTGCCTGGGCTCGGCTATATCATATCCGGCCGGCGCCGGAGCCTGCTGGAGGGTTAAGCAAGGGGCCAAATTCGCGGAATTTCGGCCGATTTGCGGATAAGTCCGGGTTGCCGCGCGGGACCGGCTGGCCTACCTATGGCCCATGAAATTCCTCGACGAAGCAAAGGTCTATATCCGCTCCGGTGACGGCGGGAACGGCTGCGTGGCGTTCCGCCGCGAGAAGTTCATTGAGTTCGGCGGTCCCTCCGGCGGCAATGGCGGCCGCGGCGGCAATGTCATCCTTGAGGTCGCCGACGGCCTCAACACGCTGATCGACTACCGCTACCAGCAGCACTTCAAGGCCCAGAAGGGCGAGAACGGCTCGGGCTCCGATCGCCACGGCGCCAACGGCAAGAACATCGTGCTGAAGGTTCCCGTCGGCACGCAGATTTTTGACGAAGACCGCGAGACGCTGATCCACGACTTCACCAATGTCGGCGAGAAGTTCGTGCTGGCCGAGGGCGGCAATGGCGGCTTTGGCAACGCGCATTTCAAAACGTCGACAAACCGCGCGCCGCGCAACGCCAATCCCGGCCAGCCCGGTGACGAGCGCTGGATCTGGTTGCGGCTGAAACTGATCGCGGATGCCGGTCTCGTCGGCATGCCCAATGCCGGCAAGTCGACGTTCCTCTCCAAGGTCAGCGCGGCACGGCCGAAGATCGCCGACTATCCCTTCACCACGCTGCATCCGCAGCTCGGCGTCGTGAATGCCGATGGCCGCGAATTCGTGCTCGCCGACATTCCCGGCCTGATCGAGGGCGCGCATGAAGGCACAGGCCTTGGCGACCGCTTCCTCGGTCATGTCGAACGCTGCCGCGTGCTGCTGCATCTGATCGACGCCACCTGCGAGCACGCAGGCAAGGCCTACAAGACGGTGCGCAAGGAGCTCGACGCCTATGGCGGCATGCTCACCGACAAGATCGAAATCGTCGCGCTGAACAAGATCGACGCGGTCGAGCCGGACGAGTTGAAGAAGCAGAAGGACCGGCTGAAGCGCGCCGCGAAGAAAACACCGCTGCTGCTCTCCGCCGTCACCGGCGAAGGCGTCAAGGAAGCGCTCCGCGCGCTCGTGGACGTGATCGGCGAGGCCCCGGTGTCGGCCAAAGCCAAGAGCGCGGCCGAAGCAGAGCCGTGGTCGGCTTGATCGGGGCGGCTTGAAGGCCGCCCGCTTGTCTTCGCTGGCGCGATAGCGCAGCATCAAACAATCAAGAAACGACAGGGGCGAGGCATGGCGCGCGCGAAGAACGTTCTCTGGATCATGTGCGACCAGCTTCGCTATGATTATCTCGGCTGCACCGGCCACCCCACGCTGAAGACGCCGAACATCGACGCCATGGCGAAGCGTGGCGTGCTGTTCTCGAAGGCTTACGTACAATCGCCGATCTGCGGTCCGTCGCGGATGTCATTTTACACCGGGCGCTACATGCGCTCGCATGGGTCGCACTGGAACGGCTGGCCGCTGCGCGTCGGCGAGCCCACGCTCGGCGACCATCTCAAGAAAATCGGCGTGCGCAATGTGCTGGTCGGCAAGACCCACATGGCGCCCGACCTCGAAGGCATGAAGGCGCTCGGTATCCCGCCGGAATCGATGATCGGCGTGCACGTCGCCGAATGCGGCTTCGAGCCGTATGAGCGCGACGACGGCCTGCATCCGACCGGTCGTCCGCGGCCGAAATACGACGAGTATCTGCGCCAGCAGGGTTTTGAAGCCACGAACCCCTGGGAGCACTGGGCCAATTCAGGCTCTGCCGACGACGGCTCGCTGCAGAACGGCTGGTTGCTGGTGCACGCCGACAAGGCCGCGCGCGTGCCGGACGAGCATTCCGAGACGCCCTACATGACGCGCCGCGCGATGGACTTCATCAGCGAGGCCGAGACCGATGGAAAGCCGTGGTGCCTGCATCTGTCCTACATCAAGCCACACTGGCCTTACATCGCGCCCGAGCCCTATGCGAGCATGTACTCGTCGGATGACATGATCCCGGTGATCCGCTCCGAGCGCGAGCGACAAAATCCGCATCCGGTGTTCGGCGCCTATATGGACATGCGCTACTCCCGCAACATGGCGCGCGACGAGGCCCGCGAGAAGGTGATCCCGACCTATATGGGCCTGATCACCCAGATCGACGACCAGATGGGCTTGCTGATGAAATTCCTGGAGGAGCGTGGCCTCACGGAAACCACCATGATCGTTTTCACCTCCGATCACGGCGATTATCTCGGCGATCACTGGATGGGCGAGAAGGATCTGTTCCACGAGCAGTCGGCCAAGATCCCGCTGATCATCATCGACCCCTCGAAGGAGGCCGATGCCACGCGCGGCACGCGCAGCGACGCGCTAGTGGAAGGCATCGATCTCGCACCAACCTTCGTCGATTATTTCGGCGGCAAGGTGCCGGGCCACATTCTCGAAGGCCGCTCGCTGCTACCCCTGCTGCGCGGACCGACGCCAGGCGATTGGCGCAAGGTCGCGTTCTCCGAATACGACTATGCCATGCAGGATGTTCGGCTGAAGCTGAACCAGCCGATCGAGCGCTGCCGCCTGTTCATGGTGTTCGACGGCCGCTGGAAATATATTCACGCCTCCGGCTTCCGCCCGATGCTGTACGACCTCGAAACCGACCGCGACGAATATCTTGATCGCGGCGACGATCCGGAATGCGCTGCGATCATCGCGCGATTGCAGACAGAACTGTTCGACTGGGCGCTTCATCCGAACGACCACATCACCACACCGCGCGAGAAGATCGCCAACTATGCCGACAACCAGCTGCAAGTGAAGGGCGGGATTTTGATCGGCATCTGGGACGAAGCCGAACTCGCCGCGATCAAGGACGGCATCGCGCAACGCGCGAAGATGTGAGTTCTTGCCTCTCCCCGCGTGCGGGGAGAGGCCGACGCGCGCAGCGCGGCGGGTGAGGGGGACTCTCCGCGAATCCAACTCGCAGCGAATTCGTGGAAGCAGGCCCCTCCCCCCAACCCTCTCCCCCGAAGAACGGGGAGAGGGAGAAGAGGCACCGCCTCAATTCTCGATCTTGTATCCCGTCGCCTTCACGATCGGCTGCCAGAACGCCGTGTTCGCGGCGAGCTCTTTCGTCAATCCCTCCGCACTGCTGCCGACGGGAATCAGACCAATCGCCGTAAGCTTCTCCTTCACGTCGGGCTTCGCCAGCGCCGCGCTCGCGGCTGCACCTAACTTGCTGGCAAACTCCGGCGGACTGCCGGCGGGGAGCCACATGCCGTACCAGGCATCCGCGACGAGATCGATGCCGCTCTCCTTCAGGGTCGGCACGTCAGGCGCAAACGGCGAACGCTCCGCGCTCGAGACCCCAATGATCTTCACGCCCTTGGCGCGATGCTGCGGCAACGCGTCGGCCAGCGTTGTGATCCCAAAGGAAATGTGGCCGCCGATGATGTCGTTGAGGATCGGCGCACTGCCGCGATAGGGCACGCGCGTCAGGGGAATACCGAGATCCTTTTCAAGTTTGGAGCCCATGAAATGCGGAATGGTGCCGTTGCTCGGCACGCCGAACGAGGTTTTGTCGGGATGGGCCTTCAGCCACGCGACAAATGCCTTGAAGTCGGGGACATCCATGGCCGGGCCAACCACGAGTGCAAATTCGAAGCGCGCCAGCAGCGACACCGGCATGAAATCCTTGGCCGTATCGAAGCTCGGCGTCGTCTCCACCATCGGCAGCAGGTACATGGTCGGCCCCGTCGTCACCAACACCATGTTGCCGTCGGGGCTCGCACCCTTCACCGATTTGATGCCGATCAGGCCGTCGCCGCCGGTGCGGTTCTCGACCACGACGGTCCGCTGCATCACCGGCGCGATCTCCTGCGCGATCAGCCGGCACAGCGTGTCGCCACCTGCTCCCGCCGCGAACGGAAAGATGATCTTGGTGAGGCCAGCCTGCGCTTGCGCCTCACCTGCCTGCGCCAGCAGCGGCAAACCGAGACATCCGGCCATGAATTTTCGGCGATCCATTCGTTTCCTCATCCAGCCCGTTATTGGTTTGCGGCATTAGAGCCGGGCCGGCACGTAAGACAAGGCCGACCTTCGGCGTTTGCCGGGCCTGCCGCCTTGCGCCAGCCATCGTCCTGCTGCAAAAGCAGCCTCATCGGCGCGTTTCGCCGTTTCCCGAGCAATTCTTTACGAGCCATGGCCAGCCCCGAACTCAGTCAATTCCGCCGCATCGTCGTCAAGGTCGGCTCCGCGCTGCTGGTCGATTCCGACAAGGGCGAGGTGCGCGCGTCCTGGCTCGCCGCGCTCGCGGTCGACATGGCCAAGCTGCACGAGCAGGGACGCGACGTCCTGGTCGTCTCGTCGGGCTCGATCGCGCTCGGTCGCAGCCGACTGAAGCTGCCGCGCGGTCCGCTGAAGCTGGAGGAAAGCCAGGCGGCCGCGGCCGTTGGACAGATTGAACTGGCAAGAATCTGGTCGGAAGTCCTCGGGGCCCACGGCATCGGCGCCGGACAGATTTTGGTGACGCCTGGGGATACCGAGGAGCGCCGCCGCTATCTCAATGCGCGCTCGACCATCGGCAAGCTGCTGGAGTGGCGGGCGATCCCCGTCATCAACGAGAACGACACGGTCGCTACCAACGAGATCCGCTATGGCGACAATGACCGCCTCGCCGCGCGCGTCGCCACCATGGCGAGCGCCGATCTCCTGGTGCTGCTCTCCGACATCGACGGACTCTACGATGCGCCGCCGAAGAACAATCCGAACGCCAAGCTGATTCCGGTGGTCGAGAGCATCTCCTCGGAGATCGAGGCTGTCGCCGGCGATGCCGAGTCCGAACTCTCGCGCGGCGGCATGCGCACCAAGGTCGAGGCGGCCAAGATCGCCACGACGGGCGGCACGCATATGCTGATTGCGTCCGGCAAGATCGAGCATCCGCTGCAGGCGATCGCCAATGGCGGCCGCTGCACCTGGTTCCTGACGCCCGCCAATCCCATCACCTCGCGCAAGCGCTGGATCGCGGGCACCTTGGAGCCCAAGGGCACGCTGACCATCGACGCCGGCGCGGTGACCGCACTGCGCGCCGGGGCCAGCCTGCTGCCGGCCGGCGTGATCAAGGTCGAGGGCCAGTTTGCCCGCGGCGACGCCGTGATCGTCCGCGGCCCCGACACCAGCGAAGTCGGCCGCGGCCTGATCGCCTATGACGCCGAGGTGGCCGACCGGATCAAGGGCCGCTCCTCCCCCGATGTGATGACCATCCTCGGCATCAGCGGCCGCTCGGAGATGATCCACCGAGACGATCTGGTCGTGGGCGGATAAGGGCCGGTTATTGCATGTCGTCCGCGCCGATATCCTGGCGGCCGTGCATGACGCGAACAACGTCGACGCCGTTAGGCGTCGGCATATAGAAAATCAAGTAATTGCCAATTGGAAAGCTGCGCAACCCTGCGCGCAATTCGCTGCGGTCGCGACCTGCAAATGGCGTCTCCGCTAACATATCGAATGTTGCTTCGATGCGAACGAGCAGCGTGTCAGCAGCTCTCGGATTATCCGCGGCGATGTAGTCCCAAATCGCCGTAAGGTCGATTTCTGTCTGCGGGCTCTTAAGCGGTTTTTTTGCCATTTTTCGCCGCCAGGCGTTTCCGACCTTCCGACTTGATCCGCTCGAACATGTCGCCGATCTCTTCCATCGGTCCGCTATCAAACCCTTTCTGGATTTCCTCGCGGAGGGCCTCCAGCTTGAGCTTGCGCCGCTCCTCGCGCTCCTCGACCAAACGTAGGCCTTCCCGCATGACCTCGCTCGCGGTGGCGTAGCGGCCGGAGTCGACTAGATTGTCGATGAGGTCTTCAAAGTGCTTGCCGATGCTGTAGCTGCTCGCCATGGGAAGCTCCGTTATCAAATAATGATAATTATTGATATTTGAGCTTCCGGCAAGGAGTTGTTTGGCTCGCGTTCAACCCGGCCATTGGCCGACCCCGAGCCGCAACCGGGGGTACCTGCCATACCCTGCCCGCCCTTCGCAAAAGCGGGATTTCCGTGCTAGGACACCGCCTTAGCATAAGGTTGAAACTCCCATGGCCGCCCCCCTCAAAGCCGTTGACGGCAATGCCGATCTTCAGGCGCTGATGTCCGATCTCGCCACCCGTGCCCGCGCTGCCGCGCGCGTGCTGGCGCTGGCGCCGCCGGAGCAGAAGAACCGGGCGCTGGAAGCCATGGAGAAGGCGATCCGCAGCAATGCCGCAGCCATCCTCGCCGCCAATGCCGAGGACGTTGCGGAGGCCCGCGCCTCCGGCAATTCCACCTCATCCTTCATCGACCGCCTGACGCTGACGCCGGCGCGGGTCGAGGGCATGGCCGAGGGCATCGCCGTCGTGCGCGGCATCGCCGATCCCGTCGGCATCGTGACCGAGAGCTGGCAGCGGCCCAACGGCATGACCATCGAGCGCGTGCGTGTGCCGCTCGGCGTCGTCGGCGTCATCTTCGAAAGCCGGCCAAACGTTGCGGCGGATGCCGGCGTGCTGTGCCTGAAGTCGGGCAATGCCGTGATCCTGCGCGGCGGCTCCGACAGTTTCCGCTCGTGCCGCGCCATCCATGAATGCCTCGTGCAGGGCCTGCGCGAAGCCGGCTTGCCTGAAGCCGCGATCACGCTGGTGCCGACGCGCGATCGTGCAGCGGTCGGGATGATGCTGTCCGGCCTCAACGGCGCTGTCGATGTCATCGTGCCGCGTGGCGGCAAGAGCCTCGTCGCGCGTGTCGAGCAGGAAGCGCGCGTGCCCGTGTTTGCGCATCTCGAAGGCGTCAATCACGTCTACATCGATGGCAGCGCCGATCTCGCCATGGCGAAGTCGATCGTGCTCAATGCCAAGATGCGCCGTACTGGTGTTTGCGGCGCAGCCGAAACGCTGCTGGTCGATCGCGCCGCGGCCGGCAAAAACCTGAAGCCGCTGGTCGAGATGCTGCTCGAGGCCGGCTGCGAGGTGCGCGGCGACGATGTCGTCCAGAAGACCGATGCGCGCGTAAAACCTGCCAGCGAAGACGATTGGGACACCGAATATCTCGACGCGATCATCGCGGCGAAGGTGGTTGACGGCGTCGATGGCGCGATCGCGCACATCCAGGATCACGGCTCGCATCACACCGATGCGATCGTGAGCGAGAACGACACCGTTGCGAAGAAATTCCTGAGCGAAGTCGATTCCGCGATCGTGCTGCACAACGCCTCGACGCAGTTCGCCGATGGCGGCGAGTTCGGCTTCGGTGCCGAGATCGGCATCGCCACCGGCCGCTTCCATGCGCGTGGTCCTGTTGGTGCCGAGCAGTTGACGAGTTTCAAGTATCGCGTTCACGGCACCGGGCAGACGCGGCCGTAAGAGTAACGTCGCGGGGCGGGCGGGCATTGAGTAACAATTTCGTCGTGCCGCGCTTCGTGGCGCAAGCGGTCCCGCCCCACACTGATGGGATGCGCATCGGCCTGCTCGGCGGTTCGTTCAATCCGCCGCATCAGGCTCATCGCGCGATCAGCCGCTTCGCGCTGACGCGATTGCAACTCGATCGCGTCTGGTGGCTGGTGACGCCGGGCAATCCGCTCAAGGAGAACGGCAATCTGCATGAGCTCGGTGAGCGCATGCAGGCTGCGCGCGACGTCGCGAATGACCCGCGGATCGAGGTAAGCTGTCTCGAATCCGTCATTCGCACCCGCTATACTAACGACACGATCAACACCTTGCGCCGCCGCTTCTCGGGCTTGCGCTTTGTCTGGATTATGGGCGCCGACAATCTCGCTCAATTCCATCGTTGGCAGGACTGGCGGCGGATCGCTGCCCAGGTCCCGATGGCCGTCATTGATCGCCCGCCGCAGAGTTTTCGTGCCCTCGCCTCTCCCGCCGCCAAGGCGCTTGCGCGCTATCGGCTGCCGGAGAATGAGGCAGCCTTGCTTGCGGATCGACCGGCGCCGGCCTGGGTCTTTCTGACCGGATTGAAGCTCAACCTCTCCTCCACCCGGTTACGGAACCCGGACGGGAGCTGGAAAGGTACGAAGTGAGACAGAGTGTGGGAAATTGCGGGCTCTCTGGCATATTGAAACCCTTAACCCCACATGATGTAGTGTAACCAGCGAAGGCCGGATTCGGTCTTCGCGATACAGTGAAAGGAATGGTCCCTGGCCACGTCTGTATTGTCCAAGTCGACTTCATCGAAGTCTGTTTTACCCAAGGCTCCGAAACCGACGCGTAAAACATCGACCAAAGCTGCGGCCTTGAAGGCGCAACCCGACGCCGACAAGACGCTGAGCCTGATCCTCTCCCGCCTGGACGACATGAAGGCGGAAGAGACGGTCACCATCGACCTTCGCGGCAAATCGGCATACTCCGACTACATGATCGTCACCACGGGCCGTGTGAACCGGCACGTTGGCGCGATCGCGGAGAACGTTGCCAAAGGCCTCAAGGAAAACGGCATCAAGAACATCCACGTCGAGGGCTTGCCCAATTGCGACTGGGTGCTGATCGATTCCGGCGATGTGATCGTGCACGTGTTCAGACCCGAGGTCCGTGAGTTCTACAATCTCGAGAGATTGTACACGCAGGGCCCAGGGGCGGCGAAGGCGATCTAAGGGCCTGACGAGCCGATTTCGAATCGGCTGACGCGCATGCTAGCGTCGTGCGCGCGCATGGTGCGCGCGATCCAAGAGACGCTATGCGTGTTGCTGTCATTGCGGTGGGCCGGCTGAAGCAGGGCCCCGAACGGGAGCTTGCCGACCGCTATTTCGAGCGGTTCGACGAAGCCGGCCGCAAGCTCGGATTCCGTGAGCTAAGCATCCACGAAATTCCCGAAAGCCGCGCGCGCGACACCGCCACGCGAATGAATGAGGAAGCGGCGGCGATCTCCGCGCATATTCCCGAAAAATCGATTCTGGTGGCGATGGACGAGCGCGGCCAGAATCTGGATTCCACCGTATTCGCACGGAATCTCGGACGCTGGCGCGACGAGGGCGCCGGTCATACTATCTTCGTGATCGGAGGGGCGGACGGACTTTCGCCCGAATTGCGCCGTAAGGCCAAACTCGCGATCGCGTTCGGCTCTGCGACCTGGCCGCATCAAATGGTCCGCGTCATGCTTCTGGAACAGTTGTATCGGGCCGCCACCATTCTGGCCGGCCACCCCTATCATCGCGCGTGATTCGCGCCACAACGAGCACCTTGTCGACGAGATGCGAGCGCCTGTCCTCAACCTGCTGCTGATCGCGAGCGTCTCGGGCGCAAGCTTCGCGCAAGCTCAGACGGCAGCGCCGGCGCCCCAGACCGCAGCGATCTCGCCCGACGCCATCAAGCAGCGCGAGCAGGAGCTCGAAGCTGCGCGCGCCAGCAAGAAGAGCGCGGAAGAGGCGCAGGCCAAGCTGAAGGCCGAGATCTCCTCACTCGGCCAGGACCGCACCCAGCTCAATCAGCAATTGATCGACACTGCCGCCAATGTCCGCGCCGTCGATACCAAGATCGACGAGGCCGCGGCACGGCTGAAGACGCTGAACGGCCGCGAACAGGAGATGCGCGCCTCGCTTGATTCACGTCGCGCCGACATCGTCGAAGTTCTGGCGGCCCTGCAGCGCGCCGGCCGGCGCACACCGCCGGCGCTGCTGGTCCGGCCTGAAGATGCGCTGCAATCGCTGCGGACCGCAATGCTGCTTGGCGCCGTCGTGCCGGAATTGCGCAACCGCGCCGAGAAGATCGCGGGCGAGCTCGGCGATCTCTTGGCCTTGCGCAAGAGCATCGCGGCCGAGCGCGACCAACTCGCCTCCGACCGCGACAAGATCCGCAACGACCAGACCCGGCTTACCGCCCTGGTCGACGAACGGCAGCGCCAGCAATCCTCGCGCGAAAAGGACCTCGACGCCGAGAATTCGCGCGCCATCACGCTGTCAAAGCAGGTCGGCGATCTCCAGGGGCTGATCGCCAAGATGGAGCAGGACGTGCAAAGCGCCGCCAAGGCGGCTGAGAAGGCCGCCGAGGCCGCAAAGCTGGCCGAGGCCAAGGAAGCCAAAGCAGCGGCAAACGCGGCCGCCAGCGCCAAGCCGGGCCCTGCCATCTTCAAGGACCGCTCCCGGACCAGCCCAGCGATTCTGTTCGCCTCGGCCAAGGGGCTCCTGCCCTTGCCGGTTAACGGTAACAAGATCAGGGACTTTGGCGGTTCCGACGGCGTCGGCGGGGTCCAGAAGGGCATTTCGCTGGCCACCAAGCCCGGTTCGCAGGTCACGACGCCCTGCGACGGCTGGGTGGTCTATGCCGGCCCCTTCCGCAGCTATGGACAACTCTTGATCCTCAATGCCGGGGGCGGGTATCATGTCCTGATCGCCGGGATGGAGCGCATTTCGGTAAACATCGGACAGTTTGTGCTCACGGGGGAGCCGGTCGCGACCATGGGGTCGACATCTCAAGTCGCCTCCATTCTCGCCACCAACGCGAGTCAACCTGTGCTGTATGTCGAGTTCCGCAAAGACGGCACTCCAATCGATCCAGGCCCATGGTGGGCCGCAAATGAAGGCGAGAAGGTTCGCGGATGATGCGCAAGACTTCAGTTATCCTCCTCAGCGCGGCGACCGGTGCAGCGCTGACGCTGTTCGTGACCCAGCCGCGCGCGGTGTTCATGGGCTCCAGCGCGCGAGCCGCGACCGCCGACACCTATCGCCAGCTCAATCTGTTCGGTGACGTTTTCGAGCGCGTGCGCTCCGACTATGTCGAGAAGCCCGATGACACCAAGCTGATCGAATCCGCCATCAGCGGCATGCTCTCCGGCCTCGACCCGCATTCGAGCTACATGGACGCCAAGAGCTTCCGCGACATGCAGGTGCAGACGCGCGGCGAGTTCGGTGGCCTCGGCATCGAGGTCACCATGGAAGACGGCCTGATCAAGGTCGTCTCGCCGATCGACGATACGCCCGCCTCGCGCGCCGGCGTCATGGCCAACGACATCATCACCAATCTCGACGATGAAGCGGTGCAGGGCCTGACCCTGAATCAGGCGGTCGAGAAGATGCGCGGGCCCGTCAACACCAAGATCAAGCTCAAGATCATCCGCAAGGGCCAGGACAATCCGATCGACGTCACGCTGGTGCGCGACAACATCCGCGTCCGCTCGGTGCGCGCGCGCGTCGAGGCCGACGACATCGCCTATATCCGCATCACCACCTTCAACGAGCAGACCACCGAAGGCCTGAAGAAGGAGGTTGCCAACCTCTCGAACCAGATCGGCGACAAGCTCAAGGGCTACATCATCGACCTCCGCAACAATCCGGGCGGCCTGCTCGAGGAGGCTGTCACCGTGTCCGACTCGTTCCTGGAGAAGGGCGAGATCGTGTCGACCCGCGGCCGCAATGCCGAGGAGACCCAGCGTCGCACCGCGCATGCGGGCGACCTCACCAAGGGCAAGCCGGTCATCGTGCTCGTCAACGGCGGTTCGGCCTCGGCGTCGGAAATCGTCGCCGGCGCGCTGCAGGACCACAAGCGCGCGACCATCGTCGGCACGCGCTCGTTCGGCAAGGGCTCGGTGCAGACCATCATCCCGCTCGGCTCGGGCAACGGCGCGCTGCGCCTGACCACGGCGCGCTACTACACGCCGTCGGGCAAATCGATCCAGGCCAAGGGCATCGTGCCCGACATCGAAGTGCTGCAGGACGTGCCGGACGAGTTGAAGTCGCGCACCGACACCAAGGGCGAAGCTTCGCTGCGCGGCCATCTCAAGAATGACGGCGACGAGAAGACCGGCTCGCAATCCTATGTTCCGCCGGATGCCAAGGACGACAAGGCGCTCAAGATGGCCGACGACCTGCTCCACGGCATCAAGAACAGCGCCAGTGCGGCGCCGACGCCGAGCGGCGACAGCAAGGCCGCGCCGACGACGGACAAGCCCAAGGCTGCAAACTAAGCGCTTTATCCGATCTGACGAAAAGGGCGGCTTCACGAGCCGCCCTTTTTGCGTGGGAACTCTGATGCCCCCGGCCTATCCCGGCCTGCCGCGGCTTGACCCCGGCGTGGTATCGTCGGTGGAGTGATTCGGGATCTCGCATGACTGAAACGGCCGATGATCTGAGCGCCCCGCTCGGACAGGACAAGCCGCGCCGGAAACGGCGGCTACGGCTGCCGTTCACGGCCATGCAGGCGCTGGCCGTTCTGCTCGGCCTGTTCCTGGTCGCCTTTGCCGGCTTCGCCATCTTCAACAAGGACCCGCTCGGCGGCGAACCGCTGACGCGGATTGCGATTCGTGATCCCAAGGCGGCGGACAAAGCCGCCGACGAGAAGCCCGCCGCCGGCCACGGTGACGAGAGCAAGCACGCCACCAAGGAGGCGCCGAAAGAGGCCGCCCCCGGCGAGCACAAGACGGTCACCATGATCGACGGTTCGACCGGCGCACGCCACGACGTGGTGATCGGCGCAGGCGAAGCCGCCGACAAAGGCGAGGCGGCGTCCGCGCCGCCGCCCGTCATGGCCGGGATCGATCCCAAACTGCTGGAGAAGTCCCGCTACGGCATGATCCCCGTGATCTCGGGCGATCTCAAGCCGTTCAACGTCTACGCCGCCGAAGCCGACCGCGCCAAGGCCGCAAAAATGCCGGTGGTGGCGATCGTGATCGGCGGCCTCGGCGTCGGCGCCGCCAAGACCACCGATGCGATCATGAAGCTGCCAGGCGCGGTGACGCTGGCCTTCACGCCTTATGGTTCTGATCCCGGAAAGCTTGCCGAGCGCGCCCGCGCCCAACGCCACGAGATCTTCCTGCAGATCCCGATGGAGCCCTACGACTTCCCGGACAACGATCCCGGCCCGCAGACGCTGCTGACCACGCTCACCCCCGACCAGAACACCGACCGCCTCTACTGGCACCTCAGCCGGATGCAGGGCTATGCCGGCCTCACCAATTTCATGGGCGCCCGCTTCATCGCGACGGATGCAGCGATGCAGCCGCTGATCCGCGAGGCCTCCAAGCGCGGGCTGGGCTTCTTCGACGACGGCTCCTCGCCGCGCAGCATAGCGTCCCAGGCGGCCGGGAGCCTCGCCGTGCCGTTCGGCAAGGGCGACATCGCGCTCGACGCGGTGCCGACCCCGACCGAGATCGACCGCGCCCTGAACAAGCTGGAATCGGTGGCCCGGGAACGCGGCGTCGCCGTCGGCACCGCCTCCGCGCTGCCGGTCTCGATCGAGCGGATCGGCGCCTGGATCAAGACCTTGAGCGACCGGGGTATCCTATTGGTGCCATTGACAACCGCGATGCTGAAATCAAAATCCAGCTAAATCAACGAATTGGTACGCCATGGACTCTGGGGGCGTGCCGGCAGTACCCAAGGGGTTTGGCGGAATGGCGCGTTATGAGGATCTGCCCTACCGAACCTGCGTCGGGGTGATGCTGATCAACACTGAGGGACTGGTGTTCATCGGCCGCAGAGCCGGCGGCATCGAGCATGTCGACGACGCGCATGTCTGGCAGATGCCGCAGGGTGGCGTCGATCCCGGTGAGGACAATTGGGCCGCCGCCAAGCGCGAGCTCTACGAAGAGACCAGCGTGCGCTCGATCGAGCGGCTCGGCGAGGTGCCGGACTGGCTGATCTACGACATCCCGCGCACGGTCGCGGGCCGCGCCTGGAAAGGCCGCTATCGCGGCCAGCGCCAGAAATGGTTCGCGGTGCGCTTCACCGGCAAGGACAGCGAGATCAACGTCGAGAAGCCCGGTGGCGGCGGCCACAAGGCCGAGTTCGTCAGTTGGCGCTGGGAGCCGATGAAGAATCTCCCGGAGCTGATCATCCCGTTCAAGCGCCCGGTCTACGAGCGCGTGGTGAAGGAATTTTCCGCGCTCGCGGATGACTAATTCAAATTGTCATCCCGGCTTTGGTGGTAAGCCATCGCCGGAATGACGATGAGAGATCCGCACGTGACCAACGAAAAACCCTACCGTCCCAATGTCGGGATCGCGCTGTTCAATGCCGAAGGCCGTGTGCTGATCGGGCACCGCTTCAAGGGCGATGGCCCCGAGATCATCCTGCCCGGGCTCGATTGGCAGATGCCGCAGGGCGGTGTCGACGAGGGCGAAAACCTGCGCGACGCCGCCATGCGCGAGCTCTGGGAGGAGACCAACGTCAGAAGCGCCGACTATCTCGGCGAGACCGACTGGTTCACCTACGAATTCCCGCCTTATGACGGACCGCAGACGCATCGGCTGGCAAAGTTTCGCGGCCAGCGGCAGAAATGGTTCGCCCTGCGTTTCACCGGACAAGACGACGAGATCGACCCGCTGACGCCGCGCAACGGCCAGCCCGCGGAGTTCGATGCCTGGCGCTGGGAGCGGCTCGACCGTGTCGCCGATATCGTGGTACCGTTCCGGCGCGACGTCTATCTTGCGGTCGCACGCGCGTTTGCGCACCTCGCGAACTGAGATCGCGAAAACAACCCCATGCACAGTAAACGACCGCGACGCGTCGTAATGCGCGCTGCCGTCTATGAAGCGGCTGATACGTCAGAAAAAATCAGCGTAGTCGCGCCACGATCGCATCAGTTCGTCGGCCCGACCGTAAACGGGCCGATCGCGATCACGTGGCACTCGCTGTCGTGCTTGGCGCAGTCGGCGATTGCGGTGTTGACGGCGGCCTGCTCATTCGCGGCCTTCAGGCCGAGACCGGGACGGCCTGCCGTGCCGACGGCAACCGCGTTCCAGCCCGTGCCGTCGCCGAGCTTGCGCACGACGTCGTCGCGCGCATCAGCCACGATCGAGGCATTGCTCGCGGCGTGAAAGAAGCCGTTGGCCTTGAGCAGGGTCGGAATCGGCACGACAAAGTTCTCGTCGACCGCCACGATCATGCAGGCAGAGCCCGCGAACGCGCCGCAGGATTCCAGCGAACGTCGCGTCGTCTCCTCGACCGACGAGGCGCCCAGCACCATGAAGTACTGGCCACCCGGACCTATCGCGACCGAGCGCGACTTTCCCGCCTGCATGTAAATGTTTTCGATGCGATTCTTGGCCTGGTCACGCAGCATCGGGAAATCCTTCGATGCGACGGGGCGCTCCGTCATCGTGTCGTGACGCACCCAGGGCTGCGGCGGCATCGGCGGACTGCCATGGCTGTAGACAACCTTGTTGCCGACGGCATAGAGCTCGCAGCGTCGCGGCGATTGCGCGGCGTCCGCACGCTTCTGGCACTGCTCGACTGCAGCATTGCGTGCGGCCTCCTCGTTCGGCTGATTGACCGACTGGCCGGTGAAGCCGCCGATGTTCAGTGCAAAGGCCTTGTAATCGCCGGCGGCGGAATATTCGTTGAGACTGCCGCGCGTGCGCTCGGCGATGAACGGCACCGCATCCACGGCAAGCTTTCCGCCTGATGTGGCCGGCGGCGGTGGCATTGGCGTCGGGGTTGCTGCAGCTGTTTGGGTCGGCGTCGTCGTTGGCAGAGGCGAAGGTGCCGGCGCCATCGTGACCATGGTGGGCGTTGGGCTCGGGGATGGCGCAGCCACCGGGCTCGGCGAAGGCGCGGCCGTCGCGAGTTGGGAGTTCTCGAGCTTGGTGAAATACAGAAAGCCGCCGACGCCGATCGCGACGATGGAGACGACGCCGACGACCAGCGGCCACATCCAGTTGGGTGCGTGCGCCGGCTTGGCAACTTTCTTCACTTGCGGCGTCGTATAGGTCCCGTCCTCGCGCCGCATCGCAACCATGTAGGCATGCACCGGCGTCGGGATGTTCTTCACCTCCTGCGCGCCGATATCGGCGAACTGAACCGACAGCTTGTTGGCGACTTGCTCGTGCACGGCGCGGGAGACGCAGATGCCGCCAACCTCGGCGAGGCCTTCGAGGCGGGCCGCGATGTTCACGCCGTCACCCAACAAATCACCATCGCGCTCGACCACGTCGCCGATGGTGATGCCGATGCGGAACGACATCTGCCGGCTCGGCGGATAGGCCATGTTGCGGGTGCGCAAGGATTCCTGAATGTCGATCGCGCAGCGGACCGCTTCCACCGCGCTCGGGAATTCGGCGAGCACGGCATCACCGGCGGTGTTGAAGATGCGCCCGTTGGCCTTGGCGATGAAATCGTCGATGACCAGACGATAGGAGGCCAGACGCCGTAACGTCTCTTCCTCGTCTTCCGCAACGAGCCTCGAATAGCCGGCAATATCGGCCGCGAAAATCGCCGCGATCTTGCGCTTCATCTGCGACCTGCCCTGGAACCTCTCCGCGGCCGCAGAATGCCGCTATCTCCGGCGTGGTGCAACAAAGTTTCAGCGCCCGCCACGGTGGTGACGAGCGCTGATTCTATTACAGTTTTTTGCGAGAGAAACGCGACGCCGGGATCGCAAACGCGACCCGGGGGATTAGTGCATCGCCGTCGTGCTGAGCTCCTGCTGGATGCTCTTGTAGTGATCGAGCCGTGCGATCGCGAGGTCGAGCTCGGAGCCTTCGTGCTCGGACAGCTTGTCCTGCATTTCCGCGATGCGGTCGGCGAACTGGGCCCGATCAAGCTCGTCGATCGAGGTCGCCACGTCGGCGAGCACGGTGAGACGATCGTCGGACACTTCGGCGAGACCGCCAAGCACGATGACCTTCTGCTTCTGACCGCCGGTGATGATGGTCAGGATGCCGGGACGGATCGCAGCCACGAGAGGCGCATGGCCGGCGAGCACACCGAAATCGCCTTCCCAACCGGGGACGTCGACCTGATCGACCTCGCCCGAGAACGCGAGCTTTTCCGGAGAGACGAGATCAAAGTGGAAGGTGGCCATAAGAAACCTGCGAATGGTGAGTAGCGAATGGCGAGTAGCAAACGAGGGAGCAGCTATTTGCCACTCCCACTTCGCAATTCGCCAGCTTAGGCAGCTTCCGCCGCCAGCTTCTTGCCCTTTTCGACGGCTTCTTCGATGGTGCCGACCATGTAGAAGGCGGCTTCCGGCAGGTGGTCATACTTGCCTTCCACCAGGCCCTTGAAGCCCTTGATGGTGTCGGCGAGGTCGACGAACTTGCCCGGCGAACCCGTGAAGATTTCGGCGACGTGGAACGGCTGCGACATGAAGCGCTCGACCTTGCGGGCGCGGGCCACGGTCAGCTTGTCTTCTTCCGAAAGCTCGTCCATGCCGAGAATGGCGATGATGTCCTGGAGCGCCTTGTAGCGCTGCAGCACCTGCTGGACCTGACGGGCGACAGCGTAGTGCTCTTCGCCGACGACCAGCGGGGAGAGCATGCGCGAGGTCGAGTCGAGCGGGTCCACCGCCGGGTAGATGCCCTTTTCAGCGATCGAGCGCGACAGCGTGGTGGTCGCGTCCAAGTGGGCGAACGAAGTGGCGGGCGCCGGGTCGGTCAAGTCGTCGGCCGGAACGTAGATGGCCTGCACCGAGGTGATCGAGCCCTTCTGCGTGGTGGTGATGCGCTCCTGCAGCGCGCCCATGTCGGTCGCGAGCGTCGGCTGATAACCCACGGCCGAAGGAATACGACCCAAGAGCGCCGACACTTCCGAGCCGGCCTGGGTGAAGCGGAAGATGTTGTCGACGAAGAACAGCACGTCCTGGCCCTTGTCGCGGAAGTCTTCCGCGATGGTCAGACCGGTGAGCGCGACGCGGGCGCGGGCGCCCGGGGGCTCGTTCATCTGGCCGAACACCAGCGCGCACTTCGACTTCACGCTCGGATCCGGATTGTGCGGATCGGCGTTGACCTTGGACTCGATGAACTCGTGATAGAGGTCGTTGCCCTCGCGGGTACGCTCGCCGACGCCGGCGAACACGGAGTAACCACCGTGCGCCTTCGCGACGTTGTTGATCAGCTCCTGAATCAGCACGGTCTTGCCGACGCCGGCGCCGCCGAACAGGCCGATCTTGCCGCCCTTCGCGTAGGGAGCGAGGAGGTCGACGACCTTGATGCCGGTGACGAGAATTTCAGCTTCGGTCGACTGGTCGGTGTAGGTCGGCGCTTCCTGGTGGAT
This sequence comes from Pseudomonadota bacterium, assembly GCA_023387695.1. Lineage (GTDB taxonomy): Bacteria > Pseudomonadota > Alphaproteobacteria > Rhizobiales > Xanthobacteraceae > Bradyrhizobium. Next base: position 39,951 of record JAEWHT010000337.1, read on the forward strand.
CGCGCGCAGGCCTTCCGACTTGACCGGACCGGCTTCGTCGATCGGCTCGCCGATGACGTTGATGATGCGGCCGAGCGTGCCTTCACCGACGGGAACGCGGATCGGCGAACCGGTGTCGGTCACTTCCTGGCCGCGGACCAGACCTTCGGTGGTGTCCATCGAAATCGTGCGGACGGTGGATTCACCGAGATGCTGGGCGACTTCGAGCACCAGGCGGTTGCCGCCGTTCTTGGTCTCGAGGGCGTTGAGAATGGCCGGCAGATGGCCTTCGAACTGCACGTCGACGACGGCGCCGATGACCTGGGTGACGCGACCGAGCTGGGCTGCCATTGAATGTCTCCTTCGATC
>JAEWHT010000417.1 GCA_023387695.1 Pseudomonadota bacterium
CCATAGGCTTCGGCGGCCAGCGTCACAGTCGCCGAGCTGATCGGGGATTCCATGACGGAGATGTCGGGGGCTTTCTCGGCGAAGAAGGCGCGAACGGATTCCAGGCTCATTCCAGTCAGCTCATCGAGGACTTGCGGGCGGGCGGCGATGCCCGGGTCATCCCTTTATGATCCCTGGCAGCTCCGAGAGCGAACGAACCCGATGATCCGGCGCATAGCCGAGTTCGTCCATCTGGGTGCGGATCGCCTTGAACATCGTTAGCGGTGCCACGAGTTCGTTCTCGACGCAAGCCAGTGCCATGGCCTCTGGCGTCACCCGTTCGATCCAGGCGACGTTCAATCCGAATGATTTTGCGCCGGCGACGTCCCAGGGGTTGGAGGAGACGAACAGCACCTCGTCCGGCGCAGTGCCGAGCACCTCGCCGATCAGCTCATAGGCCTGCGGGCTCGGCTTGAAGATCTTCTTGGCGTCGACGCTGATGGTGGCATCGAGCAGGCGGTCGAGGCCGGAGTTGCGCATCAGCGCATTCAGCATCTCCGGGCTGCCATTGGAGAGGATGGCGAGTTTTCGCGGCTTGAGCGCTTTGAGCGCATCGGCGGCGTCGGGATACAGATCGAGATGAAGATACTTTTCGATCACGCGTTCGAACGCGTCCTTCTCATAGTCGAGCCCGAGCACGCGCAGCGCGTAGGCCAGCGAGTCGCGCGTCACGATCGTGAAATCCAGGTAGCGCCGCATCAGCGAACGCAACCAGGTGTATTCGAGCTGCTTGATCCGCCAGACCTGGGTAATCATTTCGCCATAGCCCGGAAACGTGTCTTCGGTGATCTCCGCGACCGACTGGATGTCGTAGAGCGTCCCGTAGGCGTCGAACACGACGGCGTTGATGCTCAATGGACTGCTCCTCTGGCGGATCAAGGTGATGCCGGTCGCGGAATAGCGTCCGGCGACGGAGCGGGGCTTACGGTTTCGGTCTCCGCCGTCTCTATCCTGAGCGGGCGCGGTATCGGTTTGAGGCCCGCCAAAATGCTCTTCGCCAGATCGGCTGCGCTGGTCTTGATGTCAGGCTGGAGAAACTCTTCGAGTTTCTGGAGGTTGTTGCCTGGATCCTGCCACCGAAGCTCTTTTGCGACCGTGTAGTGAGCGTAGGCCTGGGTGTAGTCTCGTACTGTTCCGGCCCCATCGTGGTAGGCGCGCGCAATCCAATAGTGGCAAAAGGCATCTCTGTAAGGCGTACAAGCCTGGAATAATTCAAACGAGCGCTTGGTATCGAACCACGGCGCGTCCCGCGCGAACCTTTGTACATTAGCGAGCTCCGCGAGAGCGTTGACGGAGTGCCCCTGGCGATAGGACCGCTCGTACCACTTCATCGATTCCGACAAATCTGTGCTTTCCCGATCGAAATATCGGTCTTTGAGCCACCGCGCGAGCGTGAGCTGTGCCCCCGCAAACCCCGCATCCGCAGCACGCCGCAAATAGTCGGCAGCCTTTGCGGAGTCGCGAGCCAACCCGCCACGCCCGGTATCGATGCAGAATGCAAGCTGTGCCATGGCGACGAGGTCGCCAGCATCTGCCGCTTTGCGCAAGAGATCGACGGCCTTGACGGTATCGTACGTTCCGCCAAATTCGCCGCTGACATATCCGGCGGCAGCCAGCCGTATCGCGTAAGGCTCGCCCGCGGCGACCGCGTCATCGATCAACTTCCGTCCCGCCGGTTCATCCTTCGGCACGCCGCTAACGCCCGTGAAGAGGATGCGGCCGAGCACGCTGCCGGCCTGACGGAGTCCCCCGGCCGCTGCCTCGCGGAGCAACGCTTCCGCGCTGCGCGTCTGGTCGGTCGAATTTGGGATCAACAAGGCGAGCGCTGTGAGGAATTGAACGTTGGGGTCGCTTGCGGTCGCCGTTTTCAGGATCTCGGTCGCCTTGACCCAATCGAAGCGATAATAGGCACCGAGCGCCGATGCGAGTTTCTGCTGGTCGTCTGTGGTAGAATTTCGAAAGGTCGATCTGTCGACGATAACAGTGATCTGATTGGCGACAAAGGGTCTGCTGACCTCATCGTCCCAGATGAACACAGCGCGCCGGGTTGCCGCGCAGCCCGGAGTCGATGCGTTGGTGCAATCGGCGGGTTTCGCCCAATTGCCTACCCCTACCGAAACTGGAGCCTGAGGAAGACCCACCAGAAGCCAGCTCGCGAGCAGGATCGCCGTCAGCTGCGGCCAGACAAACCACGCGCGACGATACCAGGGATCATACTGCCAGAAGGCGACATGCAGGGCCGCCATTCGGCCCATCGCTGTCATCTGGATTGTCCGGTCTGATTCCATCTTGGGCCGATTTGCTTCTATGCCACGTCCGGATTGATCAGTTCGACGGCAAGGTGCTTGAGCGCATCTGCGATGGGAATGAAGAAGTTGATGCTTGTGCTCACCCCCGAGATCTGGAATCCGGAAACGCTCACAGCGACGACATTGCCGAACCGGTCCACCATGGCGCCTCCGCTGCTGCCAGGATAGATGGCGACGTCGCTCTGGATGAGCTTGAGATCGTTCTGCGTGCGATAGGCGCTAACAATGCCTTTTGTGATAGTCGTCGAATGTCTCTCGCCTTTCGGCGAGCCTATGGCGTAGACCTCGGCGGCAACATCAGGCGGGTCGAGTTGCATCGGCAGCGCGCTCATGGACGATTCGTTCACCTTGACCAAGGCGACGTCTCGCGCCTCGTGCGATCGCAACACTTCGCCGGGCATCTCACGGCCTGTTGTCAGTTTGATCGTTACAAATTTGTTGTCCTTGACCACGTGCTGGTTGGTCAGAAGATATCCATCCTTTGAGATGAAGAAGCCGCTGCCGGTGCTATTCTCTAGTTTTATGGTCACAATGGCGGCCTGCAGAGCGGAGGTCCCCTCCGACAGCGGGGTGACAGAGCGAGGCAGCGCGGGAATCTTGACCAGCGTATCGCTGATCTTCTCCGGCACGATCTCGCGATAACCGGAAATCTGGATGGCCGCGTCAATATCGGCCATCGCGAGCTGACGCACGTCGCCTGAGGGATCGCGCGCCACGCGCACAGCCTGGGCCTCGCGCGCGCGCTCGAGCAGCGTTCGCATCTCGCGCGCCTGCCCCCAGGATCTGTCCTGCATGCCCACCTTCATCCAGGGGCCGAGGCTGGATTCGAGATCATCCGGCAACACGAAGTTTTGCCGCTTTGCCATCACCCGCAGGATCGCGGTGAGCTCGTTTGCGGCATAGGGCGGAAACGCGATGGTCTTGGTGAAGCGGCTGGAGAGGCCGGGATTGCTGTTGATGAAGTGCTGCATCTCGTTCGGGTAACCCGCGACGATGACGACGATGCGGTCCCGGTTGTCTTCCATGAATTTGAGCAATGTATCGACCGCCTCCTGGCCAAAATCGTTGCCCGATCGAGCCAGTGAATACGCTTCATCGATGAACAGGATGCCGTCCAGCGCTTCCCTGCATTTGTCGAGCGTCTTGGGAGCGGTCTGGCCGATATAGCCGGCCACGAGACCCGAGCGGTCGGTTTCGACCAGATGACCCTTTCGCAACACGTGGAGTGAACGATAGATATCGCCGAGTGCGCGGGCAACCTCGGTCTTCCCCACTCCGGGCGGGCCGGTAAATACCATGTGCCTGCTGATGGGCGCGACGGCGAGCCCTTGCTCGCGGCGCATGCGCTCCACCTCGAGCCCCGACATGAGCTTGTTCACCTCCTCCTTGACCGGCTCCAGCCCGACCATCTCTTCGAGACTGTCCAGCGCTTGATCGAGCGTGCGTTCGAGGGGGACGGTGGCCTCAACCTTCAGCCTCCGCATGGGGCGTGGCGCCAGATGGTCCGGCGAGGAGGAAGGCGCCAACAAGGGTTGAACGAGGAGCGGAGGCGAAGGCGGTGGGGGCGGCGCGGGTGGAGGCGGCGGCGGGGTGCGCGTTCGCACCCAATTCACGCCTATGCTTTCGAAATCGACCATCTCGATTTTGCTGATGTCGGCGGTCGCGTCGGCAGCCACGCGCAAGGACTGGGCTTCGGACGCCTTGTCGAGCAGGTTGCGCATCTCGCGCGCATTGCCCCAGCCCTCACTTCTCCACTGGGTTTCGATCCAGGGGACCAGGCTTTGCTCGAGTTCGTCCGGCAACTCCGCGCGCTGTCGCGTGGCCATCAATCGCAGGATCGCAGCGAGCTCCTTCGGCTCATACGCCGGGAATTCGATGGTCCTGTTGAAGCGGCTGGCCATGCCCGGATTGGTGGCGATGAAGCGCCGCATTTCATTGGGGTATCCGGCGGCGATCACCATGATGCGATCGCGGTTGTCCTCCATGAATTTGAGCAGTGTCGCGATGGCCTCCTGGCCGAAATCCTTGCCTTCACCTGCAAGCGCGTAGGCCTCGTCGACGAAGAGGATGCCATCGAGCGCTTCCTTGCACTTGTCGAGGGTCTTGATCGCCGTCTGCCCGATATAGCCCGCGACCAGGTCGGCGCGCTGCACCTCCACCACATGTCCCTTGCGCAGTACTTTGAGCGAACGATAGATCTCGCCCAAAGCGCGCGCGATCTCGGTCTTGCCGACGCCGGGTGGCCCGGTGAACACCATGTGCCGGCTCACCCTCGCCACCGGCAGGCCCTGCTCACGGCGCTTGCGCTCGACTTCGATGCCGGCGAGCAGCTTGTTGACTTCCTCCTTGACGGAGGAGAGCCCGATCATATGGTCGATCTCGTCGAGCACTTCGTCGGCGCTACGAACAGACACGGTCGGAGAGTTCACGTTCAACCGTCGCCCGACCGTATAGCCCTCGCCGATAGGGACTAGTCCGAATCCGCTGGGATCGTTGCCGAGCCGCATCGCCACATAGGTCAACGCGATCCCGGCCAGCATGATCAAGAGCACGGCGCCGATCGTGAGCGAGTTTGCCCATGTCAATGCACTGAGCGGGCCGGATCTCGGATTAAGGATCCATTGCGTGGCGACCCCGGCCACAACCATCAAGACGCATATGCTGATCATCGGATGATTGCGGAAGAAATTTTTCATTGTCGGCAATTCCCGATCACGGCGTCGCGTTCGCCTGTTGGCACATTATCCGTTTGAGAATTCATGGACAGGGGTTGCGAACCTGCCAGTGAACATTGACGGGATAGGTGCCATTCACGTCGTGAACGCCTCCGGGCGTCAGGAAAAATCCGACTTGGTCCGCCTCGCCGACCAACGTAAGAACCCCACGGCCTGTCGGATATGGCGCGGGATAGGGAATAGCGACGCGCTGAGGAGCGGGAGTGAGTTTGATCGGCGGCGATACATATTGCCCAGATCGGACGCGCACCATGCCGCCATGCCCGTTTCGTTGCGTCAACGTCACCCATGCCAGCGGCACCTTGCAGTTCTTCGCGTCGTCCACCGCCGCTTTCGAGGCTACCGGATCGAGGGTCGGAAGAGCCGCAGGGATGTCGCCCGGGACAAGCACTTCCAGCGTGGATTCCTGACCAATGACAATCGGCTTTTCGCGGACGATGCCCGGCAATACGACGCTGGCGGCTATTCCGGCGATCACAAGCCCGCCGGCAATTCCAATCAGGATGCTCCGAGACGAGCTAGGCTTCTTGCCACGAGGCGGGTCCTGGCGTGGAGGCTGGTCTTGCCCGCCGGGCGCGCCGCCGGAAATCTCAGCCTGTGCCTCTTGCTCACTCATGTTTCGAGCTGTGGTCATTGTTGGGACCAGAATATTATGGGCGACGGCCGACATGGCGACAACCCAGAGTTTATTGAATCAGTATCCAAACTCTTACTGAACGACGTCGCGTGCGCTTCCCCCATCCTGTTTCATGCAAGCTTTCGTTCCTGACAGGGGGCTGACAGAAGCTTTGGCACAACACCAAGGCGTGGAACGTGCGTTAGGTCACTCATGTCGTTTTCGCGAACGCGGTTTCTTAAAGGAGACGGGCCGTGCTTCCTTTCGCCCGCCGGTCTTCAAATTCGACGCACGATTGGCGCAAAGTTTTCCGGATACTTCGGATTCGATGCGTTTAGGTTCTAGCCATTGTTCGGCGCCTGACGGCTCTAGAGAACTTGGCAGGGGAATTGGGAACGGAGCTCATCGCTCAACTCATTTCAGAAAATTGAACGCAAACGCTCACGACGAGCGGCGCCCCTGCAAACAGGTCGTCAAGCAATTCCATGGTCTCGGAGCAGATTAAGACCCAACGCATTTCAAATGACGAATGATCTTACCATACGTGGAGGACACTTTGTGCTTCAAATATATCGACCCGGAAGGCTCGGGCGAGCTTCCTGGCTTTCAACGTGGCTATCTCATCGGATGCGCCGTATTGATCGGCATCCTGGCTATCCAGCTGATGGTGCTGCTTTAGTTCGCGGATTGGCACTGTCATCGGTGAATTGCGTGATGAACTCGCCATAGCCCCGAAACGGGTCTTCGGTCATCTCCACTGGATGTCGTAGAGGGCACCGCAGGCATCGAAGACGACGGCTTTGATCGTCACTTGATTTGCGCCTCTTTGCCGATTGTTGAATCAAGAAACTTATGAAGCTCCTCGGCTGCTTGATCTGTCGCCGCCTGGTTGAACTCAAAATGATGTTGCGGCCCCGATGCGGACTTCTCGGTGCCGGGCGCATCGAAGGCGTGATAGGCGTCGGGATAGACAACGAGCCGAGCCGGAATTCCCTGATTTGCCTGTCGTGATATTCCCCAGCTGTCTCGACCGGAGATTAGCTTGCGGCATTCGTCTGCCGAATTCACATCGTCGCGCGCGCCGATCAGGATCAGGGTCGGAACGGTCATGTCTCCCTTCAGGCTTGCGCAGGGCGGGTAAAAGGCAGCTGCGGCGTGGAATTTAATTGGGACATCTGGCTGGATCGAGACGCGTTCGACAGAGGCGAGGGACGAGAAGCCGCCCCATGCGAACCCGACTGCAGCAATGCGCGCGGGGTCGACCGATGACTGGCCGGCCAGAAAATTCAGGGCTCGACTAGCATCCGTCGTAAAATCGGCTGATGGCCTGTCGCGGCAGCCGATCTTGATGCCGCGCGGCCCGAAACTGTCGACCGAAAGCGTGACATAGCCCCAGGCGGCGATCCGCTTGCCCCAGCGCTCATCAATGCGCTGCCAACTGCCATTGCAACTGTGCAGCAGGATGACGGCCGGCCAGGTGCCGGCGCCATTCGGCCGCCTCAGGTACCCCTGAAGTGGATGCGCACTCGCCAGGGGCGTCTCGATCTCGACGATGGTGCTGTGCGATTGAGCTCGAGCCTGGGGACAGGCGAGGGCCTGTCCCATCAGGAGAATGCCCGCAGCGGCAGCGATCTTGGCGAGGGTCAACATGGATCAACATTTCGCCCGGCTGCCGCTGATGATGGACTGCGCCTAGATCCCCAGAATCTTTCGCGCGTTGGCCTTCAACACCTTCGGTCGGATCTCGTCGCGGATGTCGAGTTTGGCGAAGTCGGCGAGCCAGCGGTCGGGCGTGATCACCGGCCAGTCCGAGCCGAACAGCATCTTATCCTGCAGGATCGAGTTGATGTAACGCACCAGGATCGGCGGGAAGTATTTCGGCGACCAGCCGGAGAGGTCGATGTAGACGTTCGGCTTGTGGGTCGCGACCGACAGCGCTTCTTCCTGCCAGGGGAAGGAGGGATGCGCGAGGATGATCTTCAGGTCGGGAAAGTCAGCCGCGACGTCGTCCATATACATCGGGTTGGAATATTTCAGCCGCATGCCCATGCCGCCCGGCATGCCCGAGCCGACGCCGGTCTGGCCGGTGTGGAACAGCGCGATCGCGCCGCCATTGTTGATCTCTTCGTAGAGCGGATAGGCCATGCGGTCGTTGGCGTAGAAGCCCTGCATGGTCGGATGGAATTTGAAGCCGCGTACGCCGTATTCCTCGATCAGCTTGCGCGCCTCGCGGGCGCCGAGCTTACCCTTGTGCGGGTCGATCGAGACGAAGGGGATGAGGACGTCGAGATGGTCCGAGGCGACCTCGATCATCTCGTAATTGTTGTAGCGGCGGAAGCCGGTCTCGCGCTCGGCATCGACCGGGAATATCACCGCGGCGATGTTCTTGGAGCGGTAATAGGCCGCGGTCTCCGGCACGGTCGGCGGATGCTTGTGCGGCGACTTGAAATAGTCCGCCATCTGCGCCTGGAAGTCGTCATAGCCGTCGTCGCCATGCATGCCGCAGGGCTCCTCGGCATGGGTGTGGATGTCGATCGCGACGACCTTCTCGATATCAGGCAGCTTCAGCTTCGGCATTGTTTCCTCCCGACGGGTTGCCGAATTGATTATATGATATAACGAATTTGGCAAGCGCCTTGCGCCAGCTTTTGCCGATCAGCGTCCATGCGCTAGTGTTCCGGCAACAAAAGGTAGCGGGAGGCGGAAAATGGCGGAGGCGCAGGCCTTTGAGACCGATTTCTGGAAGGATGCCCAATCGCGCAAGGTGTGGGACGAGATCGTTCCCGGCGAGCCGCGCAAGACCCTTCCCTACACGCTGACGCGTGAGGCGATCGAGCTCTACTGCAAATCGGTCGGCGAGACCCATCCTCTGTATTTCGACGAGGCCTACGCGAGGGCGACCCGCTATGGCGGGCTGATCGCGCCGCCGTCCATCCACATCATGCTGATGTTTGCGTGTACGCCGGCCGACGATTGGATGCGCTCGCCCGGTACGGTCAATGCGGGGCAGTCGTGGAGCTACAACATCCCGGCCCGCCCTGGTGATTTGATCACCTTGCAGGCACGGGCGCTGGACAAGTTCATCAAGCGCGAGCGGCTGTTCGTCGTTCACGACAATGTCTTCTTCAACCAGAGCGGCGACGTCATCTGTTCCGGCCGCGGCTGGACCATCCGGCCGGCTTGAGGGAGCGCGATGACCGTCACATTCGAAAGCCTCAATGCCGGCGACACCATCGAAGGACCGAGTTTCGCGGTGACGCGCGAGTCCATCCGTCTGTTTTGTGATGCCTCGCTCGACTACAACCCTCTGCATCTCGACGACGACTACATGAAGGGCCATTTCGGCAAGACGCAATTTGGCGGCGTGATCATGCATGGCATGAACAATTTCGGCCTGATCTCGCGCATGCTGACCGACTGGGCCTATCCAGCCGGCGCCATCCATCGGCGGCTGGAGACCCGCTGGGTGAAGCCGGTGCGTCCCGGCGACACCATCCGGCCATCCGGGATCATCAAGGCCAAGCAGGTCACGGCTAAAGCGCGCTGGGTCCTCATCGATGTCGTGGTGCGGAACCAGGGCGAGGAGCGGGTCGCAACTGGCGAGGCCATGGTCGAGTTTCCGGCTTGAAAGGGCCGTTTCAGCCCTTTCTCGGTTCAGCCGGTGGTTAATCACCCCGGAATGGCCTGTTTGGATTGACATCACCGGCTGCCATGCCTTAAGAACCGCCCCATCCCGGGCGGTCGGTCCGCCAGCGGGAAAGATCTCATTTTGCCACATTCGCGCGTGCCGAAACGGTAGTGCCGAACACGGCCTTTCGAACGTTCAGGATTCTGCCATGAAGGTCCGTAACTCCTTGAAGTCGCTGCGCGGTCGCCATCGCGCCAACCGCCTGGTCCGCCGCAAGGGCCGGGTCTACGTGATCAACAAGGTGCAGCGCCGTTTCAAGGCTCGCCAGGGCTGATTGCCCTCGCGGTCGCCTTACACGCGCCTCCGCAAGACCACGGCTCACACGAGTTTGACGCCGCCTTTGCTTTGCAAGGGCGGCTTTGCGCGTTTAGACTTTGATCATGGCAGTGAGATTCCTTTTCGCGCGCACGCTGTGTCTGACCATCCTTCTTGGAACGGCCGGTCTCGCGCCGGCGCTGGCGCAGGATGATCCGGCCCCGCCGACCAAGCAGCAGAAGAAGCTGCCCGAGGCACCGACCAAGCTGCCCAAGGCCGATCGCACCAAGAATCTCGATTTCCTGTTCGGCGCGCTCAAGGCTGCGCCGGATGATGTCAGCGCCAGGCATGTCGAGGCGCGGATCTGGGCGATCTGGCTGCAGACTCCGAGCGACACCGCGGCGCTGCTGATGGCGCGCGCCAAGGCGGCCGTCGATGCGCAGAAGATCGACGTTGCGATCAAGCTGCTCGATGCCGTCATCAAACTCCGGCCCGACTATCTCGAAGCCTGGAACAGGCGTGCCACGCTTTATTACATGCAGAACGACTATGCCCGCTCGCTTGCGGACATCCGTGAAGTGCTGATCCGCGAGCCCCGTCATTTCGGCGCGCTCGCCGGGCTCGGAATGATCATGCAGGACGTCGGCGACGAGAAGCGCGCGCTCGAGGCCTATCGCAAAGCGCTCGCCGTCAATCCGCACCTCGAGAAGATCCCCGAGCAGGTGAAGGCCTTGACCGAGAAGGTTGAAGGTCGCGACATCTAGCCAACAAGTCGATCATTTCTTGAGCGGTTGTGGCGCGGTGGGGTTAACCACGATCGGAACCGCTATGCCGCAGGGGCTATTGTCGGCGCGGCTGCAGGTCTACCTGCAGGGGCAGGAGCAAAAGCCATGAAGCGTTTGATTGTTGCTTGTAGCTTGCTGTTGGCGTCGGGAACGATGAGCTTCGCCGACGGACTGTTCTGGGTGGTCGGCAATCGCGCCACCAACAAATGCAACATCGTGACCAGCAATCCGATCATCAACGGTGATATCTGGTTCGGCGACGGTCCCTACAAATCCAGGGACGATGCCAAGCTTGCGCGCTCGACAATCCGCGCCTGTCCCCAGCTCACGCCCGAAGAGCTGAAGGCCGAGGACGACGCGGGTTAGTGCAGGACGCTGGTGCCGCGCTCGACGAGACCGCGATCGGCGGCCGCGGCGTAGGCTTTGGCGAGTTCCGTCTCGAGATGCTCGTTGATCAGGAGCAGCGCCCGCACGGCACCGCGCAAATCGCCGTTGCAGCTGGCGACGATTTCGTCGATTGCGGTGTCGTTCGATCTGAAGCTCATCGAAAAATCCTCCGGTTCAAACCAGGACAATCCTGCCGGTCTTTCCCGCGTCCCCTGAGGTTGCGAGGAGGGATCGGCGCCCACCCGCGTCTAAATGGCGGAACCGACCGTGGCGATTATAAGGAAGGCGCAATGACGACTCCATGAAGCTTGTTCAAGGCTTGTGTGTCATGAGGCGGTGTCATTGATTTCATTGGATTTTTTGGTTTGGCAATTATGCACATATCCACAGGGCGGCATTTCCGGTGGAAGCGCTGAGGCTCTCCGCGCGAAACTGCCGTCTGCACCATTCGTAACTGCCATGTGCCCTGGATTGTCCGGACCTTCTCCATGATCTTTTTATCAGCCGTGACGGCGCTGGTTCTGCTGGCGCTGGTCACGCAGGCCGGCGTTCTTGCCGTACAGCGTTCTTTTCCGCCGCAGGGCCGGATGATCGAGGTCGAAGGTGCGACGCTGCACGTCGTCGATATCGGCCCGCGCGAAGGCCTGCCGATCGTGATGCTGCACGGCGCGAGCTCAAACCTCGAGGTGATGCAGCATCCGCTCGGCGATATGCTCGCCAAGCATCATCGCGTCATTCTGATCGACCGCCCGGGCCATGGCTGGAGCACACGTGCACGCCGGGACGATTCGACGCCTCAGATTCAAGCACGGATGATCGATGAGGCGCTTGGCAAGCTCGGAATCGATCGCGCAGTCTTCGTCGTGCATTCCTGGAGCGGCGCACTCGGTGCGCGGCTGGCGCTCGATCATGCAAGCCGCGTCGCCGGCCTCGTGATGTTGGCGCCGGTGACGCATCCCTGGCGCGGCGGCGTCGGCCGCTACAACGAGATCATCGCAACGCCGGTGATCGGCCCGCTGCTCGCTTACACCATCACGCTGCCCTTGGGCTATTTCGTCACCGAGTCCGGCGCGCGCAACGTGTTCCTGCCGCAAACGATGCCTGATGGTTTCGTGAAGGAGTCCGCGACGCCGCTGTTGCTGCGTCCGCGCGAATTCATCGCCAATGCCTATGATCTGGTGACGCTGAAGGCGTCTGTCGCCGCGCAAGTGCCGCGCTATGGCGAAATCAGAGTGCCCGTCACGATCATTGCCGGCCAGCCCGACAAGACGGTGAAAACCGACATCCACGCGCGGCCGTTCGCCGCGACCGTGCCCAATGCGAAGCTCATCGTGCTGCCCGATCTCGGCCACATGGTGCAGAACGCCGTGCCGGATTTGGTGAAGACGGAGATCGAGGCGATGATCGCCAAGATTGCCCCGGCGCAGGCGGCCGCCGACTAAAGCGTTTTCGAGCGAAGTGGGTACCGGTTCGCGTGAAGAAAACGCGTCCAAATCAAAAACTGGAGCTTCGGTTCAGAACCGAAGCTCCAGCGGGCCGCCAATCGTCCGCTTACTGCTTGACCTTGCCGTCCTTGTCGAACTGCGACACGTAGGTCCAGAGATTGTTGATCTCGGTCTCGTTCTTGATGCCGGCGAACGCCATCTTGGTGCCGGGGATCTTGGCCTTCGGATCCTTGATGTATTCCTTGAACTGCGCCTCGTTCCAGGTGATGCCGGAATTCTTGTTCGCGTCCGAGTAATTGTAGTCCGGCGCGGTGCCGGACTTGCGGCCGTCGAGACCGTTGAGCTCGGGGCCGACCTTGTTCTTGGCGCCTTCGCCGATCGCGTGGCAGGCCAGGCACTTGTTGAACGACGTCTTGCCGGCGGCGGCGTCCTGCGCCATTGCGCTGGTGGCCGTGGCAGTGACGGTGAGGATCATCAGCGCGCCAAAAGTCAGTTTTTTCATAGGGTGCTCTTCGTCTCTTTCCCGGTGGGATCTTATCTGGTCGGCGATCGTCGAACCTGCCGGTTTTGGCATGGCCCGCTCGGCTTGGACAAGCCACGAAACCATGACAGGTTTCATGACTTCCTACTTGTCCCAGAGCGAACTCGCCAGAGATCGCGGCTCCGACTTTCGGACGGCCTACCCAAACCATTGCGAACGTGATTGATTTGCCGTGATAAATCGACCGTTCGGAACGATAAAGCCATTAAGGATCTGATATGGCCATCATGATGCCTGCGAGTGACCAGGCCGTGCTCGCGCGCCGCGCCGAGATCGTGGCAGCCTTGCGCGCCATCGTGCCGGGCGAGGGCGTGATCGATAGCGCTGCTGAGATGCGGGCCTATGAATCCGACGGGCTGACTGCCTACCGGCAGCCGCCGATGGTCGTGGTGCTGCCGGACACGACGGAGCAGGTCTCGCTCGTCCTGAAATATTGTGCCGCGCAGGGCATCAAGGTGGTGCCGCGCGGCTCCGGCACGTCGCTGTCCGGCGGCGCGCTGCCGCTGGAGGACGGCGTGCTGTTGGGCCTCGGCAAGTTCAAGCGCATCCGCGAGATCGATTTTGACAACCGCGTCGTTGTCACCGAGCCCGGCGTTACCAATCTCGCGATCAGTCAGGCGGTCGCGCATGCCGGCTTCTACTATGCGCCCGATCCGTCCTCGCAGATCGCCTGCTCGATCGGCGGCAATGTCGCGGAAAATTCCGGCGGCGTGCATTGCCTGAAATACGGCATGACCACCAACAATGTGCTCGGCTGCGAGATCGTCCTGATGAGCGGCGAGATCCTGCGCATCGGCGGCAAGTCAGCCGAGAATTCCGGCTATGATCTCATGGGTGTGATCACCGGCTCGGAAGGCCTGCTCGGGGTCATCACCGAGATCACGGTGCGCATCCTGCAGAAGCCGGAGACGGCGCGCGCACTAATGGTCGGCTTTGCGCAAGTCGAGGCGGCCGGCGAATGCGTCGCGCGCATCATCGGGGCCGGCATCATTCCCGGCGGCATGGAGATGATGGACAAGCCGGCAATCCACGCCGCAGAAGCCTTCGTCCATGCCGGCTATCCGCTTGATGTGGAAGCGCTGCTGATCATTGAGCTCGATGGACCGAAGATCGAGGTCGACGAGCTGATCACGCGTGTCGAGACCATCGCGAAAGGTTGCGGCTCGGTGACGCTGCAGATCTCCACCAACGAGGCCGAGCGCAATCTGTTCTGGGCGGGCCGCAAGGCCGCGTTCCCCGCGGTGGGGCGCATTTCGCCGGACTATCTCTGCATGGACGGCACCATCCCGCGCGGCGCGCTGCCGAAGGCGCTGGCGCGCATCCGCGAGCTCTCGGAAAAATATCAGCTTGGCTGTGCCAACGTGTTCCACGCCGGCGACGGCAATCTGCACCCGCTGATCCTGTACGATGCCAACAAGCCCGGCGAGATCTAGCGTGCCGAAGCCTTCGGTGCCGACATCCTGCGCGCCTGCGTCGAATTCGGCGGCGTGCTCACCGGCGAGCACGGCGTCGGCATCGAGAAGCGCGATCTCATGCCCGCTATGTTCACCGAGATCGACCTCAATCAGCAGCAGCGCCTGAAATGCGCGTTCGACGCGCAGGGCCTGCTCAACCCGGGAAAAGTGTTTCCGACCCTGCACCGCTGCGCTGAGCTTGGCCGCATGCATGTCCATGCGGGGAAGGTCGCATTTCCGGATATTCCGCGGTTCTAGCGCGCGATGAGGAGGGAGGCGCTCGCGGCGCGAGCGCTTCCCTCGAGATCCTACAGCAGCCCGTATTGCGCCCGCTCGCGCTTCGCCAGCAGCGGCAGCGCTTCGCCGGCGATGTAGGTCTTGAAATGCGCGCTTTCCTGATGCGCCTTGAAGGCGGCCTCGTCGCGGAACAGTTCGTAGAACAGGAACTGGGCCGGATTGTCCTTGGCTCGCGAGATCAGGAACAGCTTCACGCCGTCCTCACGCTGCGCTTCCGGCAGGAAGCGATCGAGGATCGAGGCGATCTTGTCGGCCTCGCCCGGCTTTGCCTCCCATTGCGCGACGACAAGCAGGCCGCCGCCATCGACGGCGTCGCTGAGAGACTTGTGTGTGGCATAGTGCTTCATCGTGTTTGTCTCCATTGATTGATCTCATCGCGATCGGCGCAGATTTGTAGCGATGGCCTGCGGGCATTGGTTCGCCGGTGATCGAAGTATCGATGTCGTGAACGCTTCGATCATTATCGAAGTGTTGATGTCGCCCGGTGGTGGCGCCGGAACGTGCCGGCGATGGTTGCCGGCGTCACGCCGAATTTGATTTTCGCCGCGAATTTCGCTACCGCCTTTTCCCGTGGATACGCTCAGGGTCAGAGACGCCAAAGACGTCGAAGAGGTGGTGCGCGCGGCGATTGCCAATGAGCAGCCGCTCGAGATCATCGGTCATGGCAGCAAGCGCAGCATCGGGCACGCGATGGCGACCAATGCCGTACTCGACATCTCCGCGCTGAATGCCGTTACCTCCTACGAACCCAACGAACTGATCGTCACGCTTCAGGCCGGTGCGCCGCTGGCTGACGTGCTGTCGCTGATCGACGCCAAGAACCAGCAATTCGCCTTCGAGCCGATGAACACGGCGCCGCTGCTCGGCACGCCTGCGCTCGGAACCATCGGCGGCATGATCGCTTCTGGCCTCGCCGGCCCGCGCCGGATCAAGGCGGGCGGTGCCCGCGACCATCTTCTGGGCGCTCATGCCGTCTCGGGCTTTGGCGATAGCTTCAAGACCGGCGGCAAGGTGGTGAAGAACGTCACCGGATATGACCTCTGCAAACTGCTCAGCGGGTCTTGGGGCACGCTGTCGGTCATGACCGAAGTGACGCTGAAGGTGATGCCGAAGCCGGAAGCCGAGCGGACGCTGCTCTTGCGCGGGCTCGATGATGCCGCCGCCAACAAGGCGATGACCGCGGCGCTCGGCTCGCCCTTCGACGTGTCCGCCGCAGCGCATCTGCCGAAATCGGCGTTCCGGGCCAAAACGGACGGGCTTGGCGACATTGCCAGCCAGGGCGAAGCGCTGACCATGCTGCGCCTCGAGGGCATTACCGCCTCGGCCGCTCATCGCGCCGGGTCGCTGCGCGAGTTGCTGGCGCCGTTCGGAACTGCAACCCTGATCGAGGATGCTGCGTCGTCCACGCTGTGGGCCACCATCCGCGACGTGCTGCCGTTCGGGGCAAGTGGCGCGCTCGGCGCCTGGCCGGTGTGGCGTATCGTCTGCCCGCCGGCCTCAGGCGCGGCGCTCGGCACGCAATTTGCGCGCGAGACCGGCGGCGACGTCATCTACGATTGGGGCGGCGGTCTCATCTGGGCCGCGCTGCCTCCGAAGGCCGACGCGCATGCTCCCGCGGTGCGCCAGCGCGCCGACGCGTTCGGCGGCCATGCGACGCTGATCCGGGCGGGCGAGGACGTCAGGCGCGGCGTCGACGTGTTCCACCCGCAGGCGCCGGGGATCGCCGCACTGAGCGAACGGGTCCGCGCCAGTTTCGATCCGAAGTCCATCCTCAACCGGGGACGGCTGACGCGGGGCACTGCGGCATGAAGACCGAATTCTCACTCGCGCAGCTTGCCGACCCTGACATTGCCGAAGCCGACAAGATCTTGCGCGCCTGCGTCCATTGCGGCTTCTGCACAGCGACCTGCCCGACCTACGTCCTGCTCGGAGACGAACTCGATAGCCCGCGCGGCCGCATCTACCTGATCAAGGAGATGCTGGAGAAGGACCAGGCGCCGACCGCCGAAGTGGTCAAGCATGTCGACCGCTGCCTGTCCTGCCTGGCCTGCATGACGACCTGCCCGTCGGGCGTGAACTACATGCACCTCGTCGACCAGGCCCGGGTCAGGATCGAGCAGCGCTATCAGCGGCCGCTCGCCGAACGGCTGCTGCGCCAGGTGCTGGCCTTCGTCCTGCCCGACCCGCAGCGGTTTCGCATCAGCATGCAGCTGGCGCGGCTGGCCCGGCCGCTTGCCGTCTTGCTGCCGACGCCGCGGCCTTCAGCCACGCCCGGCCTGATCCAGCGCCTCAAGGCGATGCTGGCGCTGGCCCCCAGCCGGCTGCCGGCGCGTGGAGCCCTCCCGGGCAGCGTATTCGCGGCGCTCGGCAAGAAGCGTGGCCGGGTCGCGCTGCTCCAGGGCTGCGCCCAGCAGGTGCTGGCGCCCCGCATCAACGAGGCGGCCATCAGCCTGCTCACCCGCCATGGCATCGAGGTCGTCCTGGTCAGGGACGAGCAATGCTGCGGCGCGCTCACCCATCACCTCGGTCACGACGATGATGCGCTGGCGCGCGCCCGCGCCAACGTCACGGCGTGGCAGAGGGAGATGGCCGGCGAAGGGCTCGACGCCATCCTGGTGACGGCGTCCGGCTGCGGCACGGTGATCAAGGACTACGGCTATCTCTTGCGTGAGGACCAAGCCTTCGCAGCCGATGCGGCAAAAGTGTCCGCGCTTGCGAAGGACATCACCGAATACGTCGCTGGTCTCGGACTCGAACCTCACGCGCGACAAGACAACATCGTCGTCGCCTATCACTCTGCATGTTCGTTGCAGCACGGGCAGAAAATCACGAGCCTTCCGAAAGAATTGCTTTCCAAGAATGGATTCGTGGTGAAAGATGTACCGGAGAGCCATTTGTGTTGCGGTTCGGCGGGGACCTACAACATTCTCCAGCCCGAGCTTGCGGGCAGGTTGCGCGATCGCAAGGTCGCCAACATCGCAAGCGTCAAGCCGGACATGATTGCCGCAGGCAATATCGGCTGCATGGTGCAGATTGCCAGTGGCACGTCAGTTCCGGTCGTACACACGATTGAGCTTCTCGATTGGGCTACGGGCGGGTCGCGGCCGGCATTGAATCCGTCGCGCTGAGCTTTCCTCCCGAGGTGACGACCGAAGGGCGCCCGATCGACCATTGTTCGGCGGCAACAGGAGGACCACGATGGCGAAAGCGAGCAAGAAGAAAAGCAAGAAGGCCAAGAAGGTTGTAGCGGCCAAGAAGACTTCCAAGAAGGCGACGAAGAAGAAGGCGGCCAAGAAGTCCGCGAAGAAGGCCAAGAAGGCCGCGCCGAAGAAGGCTGCCAAGAAGACAGCAAAGAAGGCCGCGGCCAAGAAAGCTGTGAAGAAGGCGGCGCCGAAGAAGGCCGCGAAGAAAGCAGCACCGAAGAAGGCGAAGGCAGCTCCTGCGCCGAAGCCCGCGGCTCCGGTCGCCGCGCCGGCTCCCGAGCCTGCTGCCGAGACAAGCTGGGCGATGCCTTCGTCTTCTGCGGAACCGACGCCGGCCGAAGGGCAGGGTTAAGCCCGAAAGGGCTTGCGTCCACCCCACGACCACGATCGATCAGAGCAAGGCCGCAGCGGTGCCGCTGCGGCCTTTTTGCATCTCCACCGGGGCAGCCGGAGGCTGCCCGTTTCTGAGTCAGCTGATTCGTAGCGCGCGCGCCACGGCGCCAGAGGCCCACGTAATAACCCGGGGACCCATGTGCACTTTGGCGTGAAAATAATGTGATCGAGAAGCAACACCAGTAAACAACCTTTCGTGGAAACGTCAGAACGCCCAAAAAGTCGGCAGATGCTTCTGTTTTTTGCTTCTCGCTTTGCGTCCCTCCGGCCAAATTGCCTCAGTTACGAAATTTGCAATCAGGTCGGGTGCCCCGGGGGGCTTCCGGAACTCGACCGGGGTCTAGAACTGGTGATGGGGATCGAAATGAAAAAAGTGACTTTGTTGGCAACGGCGCTGGCAATGGTGACGGGTGCGGCTTTCGCGGCGGACATGCCTGTGAAGGCTCTGAAGGCTCCTCCGGCGCCCGCGTTCGATCCCTGGGATGTCGCCTTCGGCGGCGCGATCATGAACGACTACGTCTTCCGTGGCGTGACCCAGTCGAACCACAAGCCGTCGGTCGCCGCTTATTTCGAGCCCCGCTACAACGTCAACAAGGACCTGCAGCTCTACATCGGTACGTCCGGCGAAAGCATCTCGTTCACGAACCGCGCGGCGGCTGAAATCGACATCTACGGCGGTATCCGCCCGACCTTCGGCGCCTTCGCGTTCGACATCGGCGTCTGGGGCTACCTGTATCCGGGCGGCACCTGCTACTACGGTGCAGCCAATGCCTTCAACGGTGGTCTGACCGACTCCGCCGGCCGCCCGCTCAGCGCCGAGTGTCTTGCTAACGCGGTGCCGAACGCCAACACCTTGAAGAAAGACGTCTCCTTCTTCGAAGTCTACGGCAAGGGCAACTACACCATCAACGACAACTGGACGGTCGGCGTGACCGAGTTCTACTCGCCGAACTTCCTGAATTCGGGGGCCTGGGGTAACTACGCATCGTTCACGGGCAAATACACCGCGCCGAGCACCCTGTTCGGATCCAGCGGCGTCGGCATGTATGTGTCGGGCGAGTTCGGTCGGCAGTGGTTTGGGACCACCGACAGCTTCTACGGCACCGCAACGTTTCCCCTTGGTATTCACTACACCGACTACAATACCTGGAACGTTGGTGTTGGCTTCACCTACAAGGTGTTCACGCTTGACCTGCGTTACTCCGACACGAACCTCTCCAAGGGCGATTGCAGTGTCTTCACCGGAGCTTTCAACGCCTCGGTGGGCACGTCCCCCGTCACCGGCATCAACCCGGGTGGCAACAGCTCCAACTGGTGCGGTGCCACCGGTATCGCCAAGCTGTCCTTCGACCTGACGGCGATGACCAACTTGAAGTAAGTTTTGTCCCGAGACGACTAACAAGGGCGGCAGAGCAATCTGCCGCCCTTTTGTTTTGGGGATGCTGGCTAGCGGCTTGAGTTGGCCTGCAAGTTACACCCTAGTCTCGTCATGGCCGGGCTTGTCCCGGCAATCCACGAGTATCCCCGAGGCGCGAAAGACGTGGATGCCCGGGACGAGCCCGGGCATGACGGTGGGGACAAGTTCAACGCCTCATCGCGCCGTGCTCGGCTCCGGCTCGGCCGGTGCGCCGCTATTGCCCAGCACGTGGATCGCGCCATCTTTCACCATTGTCGCCTTGCGGGTGTGGAAGGCATCGAGTGTCGAGCGGTGGCCGATCGAGACGATGGTGGCCTGCGGCAGCTTCTCCGTCAGAAGCCGGTACAGGCGTGCCTCGGACGGTTCGTCGAGCGAGGCGGTGGCCTCGTCGAGGAACAGATAGTCCGGTGCATGAAGCAGCGCGCGGGCGAGCCCCAGGCGCTGCTGCTCGCCGAGCGACAGCATCCGGTTCCAGTGGCCATCCTCGGTGAGCCGTTCGGCAAGGTCGGGGAGGCCGACCGCGATCACCGCGTCTCGGATTTGAGCTGTCTGGAACGCACCGGGCGCTGCGGGATAGATCACGGCGTCGCCCAGCGCACCGACAGGGAAATAAGGGCGTTGCGGCAGCATCATCAGCTTCGCCTGCTGTGGGATGACGACACTGCCAGTGCCGAACGGCCAGATGCCGGCGATGGCCCGGAACAATGTCGACTTGCCGGAGCCCGACGGTCCGGTCACGAGCACGCGCTCCGGCGTCTGGATGGCGAAACCGTCGGCTGCGACGAGTGGCTTGCCGTTGGGCAGATACACGCAGAGTTTGTCGAGGCCGATGCTGCGGCTGCCGCCTGCTGCTTTGAGTTCGATTGTCGCCTGATGTGCGGTGAGGTTTGCGGCACTGTCGACCGACATCTCGAAGCCGTCGAGACGAGCGACGATCGCGCGCCATTCGGCGATCGAACGGTAGGCAGAGACGAAGAAGGACAAAGCATCCTGCACGCTGCCGAAAGCCGAGCCGGTCTGCATCAGGTCACCGAGCTGGATGCTCTTGGCGAAGTAAGCCGGCGCCACCACCACGTAGGGAAATATCACCGCTGCCTGAGCGTAGCTTGCCGTGAACGCAGTGAGGCGCTTGGTCCGGCCCATGATCGCGTACCAGTTGCCGATGACGAAACCGAAGCGAGCCAGCAGGCGGCCGCGCTCGGCGCCTTCGCCCTTTAGCAGTGCGATCTGCTCGGAGTTCTCGCGGACGCGAACGAGATTGAAGCGGAAATCAGCCTCATAGCGTTGCTGCTCGAAATTGAGGTTGATGAGCGGCGAGCCGATCCAATGTGTGAGAGCCGTACCCAGCACCGCGTACAGCAGCGCGCACCAGAACAGAAAGCCGGGGATGATGATATTGGTGCCGTAAAGGTGCAGTGGCGCCTTGTTGGACAGGCCCCAGAGGATCACGACGAACGAGGCCAGCGTTACCAAGGACGACAGCAGCCCCAAGCCGATCACCAGTGTTTGCTCGACGAAATTCTTGACGTCCTCGGTGATACGCTGATCCGGGTTGTCGGCGGCATCGCCCGTGAGTTGCATGCGATAGTGCGTAGCGCCGTCGAGCCATTCGCCGAGATAATGCTTCGTCAGCCATTGCCGCCATCGGATCTGGAGCCACTGGTTCAGGTAGAGCTTGTAGACGGCGAGCGCGATATAGACCGAGGCGAGGCCGAGGAATATCCAGATCTCGCTGACGAACCGACCCAGATCGTATTCCTGGATGGCGGTGAAGAACCGGTTCTGCCACTGGCTGACAAGGACGTTGATCGCAACCAGCGCCAGCTCCATCGTAACGACGGCGGCGAGCAGGCCGCGGCCGGCCCATTTGTCCTCCGATCGGAAATAGGGGATCGCGATTCGCCAGACGGTCGCGAGCGTGGCGCGGATGTTGTTCACAGAGTGGGATCTCCTGAGGATATACACAGCGGCCCCGGCGCCAAGCGCCTGAGGCCGCGGCAGAAAATGGGCGCGCTTAGACTAAAGTCGCAAGTGCTGCAATTTGCGTTGGCTAGCCGCCGCTTGCAACCCTAGCATGGGCATAACGGCGTGGGGTGGGGACCTCCGTGATTTTCGCGAGCTTGTGAGCAGGCGGGAACTGCAGCTCTCGCGAGGAATTCGCGTCCAACTCGGGGGTTATCGCTTCCAACGTCAAGCAGGTTCGGCCGGCCACGCGGGCCGCCTGCCACACACATGCGTGGGGGAGGAAGACCATGTGGAATCAAATCTATGATCCGCTGCACAGCCCTGTGCTGTCGACGATCGCGGCGGCGATACCCGTCGTTACGCTGCTGGTCCTGATCGCGAGCGGGCGCGTTCAGGCTCACATCGCGGCAATCATCGCCGTCATCGTCACCAACCTGATCACGATCTTCGTGTTCACCATGCCGGTGAACATGTCGATCCGCGCCTCGATTCTCGGTATTGTGACCGGCTTCTTCCCAATCGGCTGGATCGTTCTCAACGTCATCTTCCTCTACCAGGTGACGGTCACGACCGGGCGGTTCGAACTTTTGAAGCGCGCGGTCGGCGGCGTCACAGAAGACCGGCGACTGCAATTGCTGCTGATCGCGTTTTCGTTCGGCGCGTTCTTCGAGGGCGCCTCGGGCTTCGGCACGCCGGTGGCGATCACCGGCGCCGTGCTGATCGGTCTCGGTTTCTCGCCGCTTGCGGCCTCGGGCCTGTCGCTGATCGCCAACACGGCGCCCGTCGCCTTCGGTGCGCTGGGCACGCCGATCCAGGGCCTCGCCTCGGTCACCGGGCTCGATCCCTACATCCTCGGCGCCATGGTCGGGCGGCAATTGCCGCTGTTCTCGCTGATCGTGCCGTTCTGGGTGGTGTGGGCCTTCGCGGGCTGGAAGGGCATGAAGGACGTCTGGCCGGCTATTCTCGTGACAGGCGTATCGTTCGCGGTCCCGCAATTCGTGATCTCGAACTACGTCAATCCGTGGATCGTCGACATTGGTGCGTCACTGATCTCGATGGGTGCGCTGATCCTGTTCCTGAAGATCTGGCAGCCG
Source organism: Pseudomonadota bacterium (assembly GCA_023387695.1). Taxonomy (GTDB): domain Bacteria; phylum Pseudomonadota; class Alphaproteobacteria; order Rhizobiales; family Xanthobacteraceae; genus Bradyrhizobium. Next base: position 22,624 of record JAEWHT010000417.1, read on the forward strand.
AAGCAGCTCTGGCTGTCGCCGGCACTGCGCGGAAACGATGAATCGGCGGCGACCATGGCGACGGCAAAGCCGATCGACAAGACGCCGCTGACGCAGAGCGAGCTCTTCAGCGCTTTGCTGCCGTGGATCATCGTCTGCATCGTGATGCTGATCTGGGGCAACGGTGCCTTCAAGACTTGGGCGAATGGCATCTTCGTCTGGAACTACGCCGTTCCCGAGTTGCACCAGATGATCAACAAGATGCCGCCGGTCGCGCCGGGACCGACCAAGGAAGCCGCGGTGTTCGGCTTCACCTATCTGTCCTTCACCGGCAGCGGCATGTTGATTGCTGCGATCATCTCCGGCGTCCTGATGGGCGTTGGTCCCGGCCGGCTGCTGGTTGAGTACGGCCGCACCATACGGCTCTGCGCGATTTCGCTGATCACGATCTCGGCGATGCTCGCGATCGGCACGCTGACGCGCCTGTCCGGCGTCGACGCGACGCTCGGTCTCGCCTTTGCCGCGACCGGCGTGCTCTATCCCTTCTTCGGCACGCTACTCGGATGGTTGGGGGTGGCGTTGACGGGATCGGATACGTCCTCGAACATCCTGTTCGGCAACCTCCAGAAGATCACGTCTCAACAGCTCGGCCTGTCGCCGATCCTGATGGCGGCGGCGAACTCGTCCGGCGGCGTGATGGGCAAGATGATCGACGCGCAATCGATCGTCGTCGCCTCCACCGCGACCAATTGGTACGGCCACGAAGGCACGATCCTGCGCTTCGTGTTCTGGCACTCGATCGTGCTGGCCTGCCTCGTCGGTGTGTTCGTGACGTTGCAAGCCTATGTCTATCCGTTCACGGCTCTCGTCCTGAAGTAGCAGGCGCCGCCCGGTTCGACGCAAATCCCCGCGGGATCGTCCCGCGGGGATTTTTGTGTCTTGCGCCGACGAACCTTCTCAAAGCCGCTGCCGTCTTATAAGAGCGTTTTCGAGCGAAGTGGAAACCGGTTCGCGTCAAGAAAACGCGTCAAAACTAGATTCTAGAGCCCCGTTCCGATTCCATCGGAACGGAAATGGCTCTAGAAGACCCGGCAAATCGGGTCGGGCGAGAGGTCTCATGGTGTCTTTGAAGCGTTTCTTGTGTGCGGCGGTTGCGGTGCTGTCGATGTCGGTTGCCGCGAAGGCCGAGGATGGCTTTCCTTTCGGCACCGAGATGACGCTGGAAGCTGTGCCGCAGCCCGGTTCGAAGCGGATCCCGAACCTCGAGATCGGTGACAATGGCGAGGTCGTGCTCGAGCTCTGGTGCAAGGGCGGCAAGGGCCAGTTCTCCGTGGCCGGCAACACCGTGATCTTCGTCCCCGGTCCAATTCAGGATCGTTCCTGCTCGCCGGCAAGAGCCCAGGCCGACGATGATCTCGTCGCAGCGCTCTCCGCCGTCGAGACCTGGAAGCGCCAAGGCGACGTGCTCACGCTGATCGGCCCGAAGACGCTGCGGTTTCGTAGCAACGGGAATTAGTTCTTCCTTGTCCCGGACGCGGCGCGGCACGAAGTGACGCTCCGCAGAGCCGGGACCCACATCTCCGCGATCGAGTATGTCGCTTCTGGGCCCCGGCTCTGCAGCGCACCGCTGAAGAAGCGCTGCGCTGCGTCCGGGGCACGAGAGCTCCGCCTACTTCCACACCGACTTATCAGCGTCCCAGCGCTGGCCCTTCAGCTCCTTGGCGAGCGCCTCGATCGAGCCATTGTCGTCGGGCTGATCGCCTTCCTCATCGGCCGCCGAATCGTCCGAGACGTTGAGTTTGGCGCCGGTGCTTTCGTCTGATGTCGTCGTCGACGGGCTGCCGATCCAGACCATCAGCTTGTCTGTCGTCCCTGGCTTGTCTGCGGAGACGAGGCCCGCGACCTCGATCGTGTCGGTGAGCTCGAGCGCCGGGAAATCCTGGTTCGGCCGCTTGAAGACGAGCTTGAGCTTGCCGGTGGCGGCGCTGAAGCTCTGCGAGACCGGCTTCGCGGCGAGCGTCTTGCTCAGCACGTTTGCCACCGCGGTGGCGAGCTTGTCGCGGTTGATCTTGTCGCCGTCGCGCCAGTCGGCGGCTCCGATGCGGATGGTGCGATCCATCTCCGCGAGCCCTGCGGTCCAGCCGGCTGCAGTCACGCCCGGCATCGCTTTGAATTTCGCCAGTAGCGTCGCCGCGCGCTCCGGATCGACCGACATGTTGATGGTCTGCTCGCCGGCGCGCAGCGCGTCGCAGCCGACCGACAGGCTTGCCAGTGTCACCTCGATGTCCTGACCCTTGAGGCTCTTCAGGAAGTCGGTGGCATTATCCAGCTTGACCTTGACCGCAATCGCCTCCGGCGAGACTTCAGTGAAATCCTTGGGCTGCGGCGTGATGCCGTCGTCGCTGGTCTGGTTGTCCAGAAACTCCTTCTCGCTGAGGTCGGCATTATCTGGCGATGTCACCTCGGTCACGGCCCCGCCGATGCCGATCTGGCCGCGGAATTCGAACGTGTCGCCGGTCGGCTTGCGGGTGAGCTTGACCGTGACCGGTGCCTTCGCGCCGATGCTCTGCGTCGTGCCGGTCAATGTCTGGCCGGCGATCTGGAGATTGACGACGAAGCGGTCTTTGCGGTCGGAATTCTTCGCGACGGGATAGCAGACGTCGAGCACAGCCGCGGTGACCGTCTTGCCCTGTCGCGTCTCCTTCAGGATCACGTCGGCATTGCCGTCCATCAGCCCGTCGATCGAGGTGAAATAGCGCGTCTCCATGCCGCCGGGCGCCGTGGCCTTCGGCGACAGCTTCATCTGGGCGGATACGAGCCCCGGAGAGATGACGAGCATGGTTGCCAAAAGAGCCGTCGGACAAAGCGCGCGCATTGACGAAATCCTCGATCAAAAGAATCGGCGCCACCGTAGTGGGTTTTGGCTGCCGGTTGAATCGGAAAGCGCAAGGCTTTTTGCGCAGAAGGCCATGATCGGCAAAAAAGAAGGCCGCCCGGAGGCGGCCTTCGCAACATCGTCAGGTCTGGACGGGCTTAGAAGCCGCCCATGCCGCCGCCGGCGGGCATCGCGGGCGCGGCTTCCTTCTTCGGCGTCTCGGCGACCATGGCTTCGGTGGTCACCAGCAGGCCGGCCACGGAGGAGGCGTCCTGCAGCGCGGTGCGCACCACCTTGGCGGGGTCGATGATGCCCTTCTCGATCATGTCGACATAGTCTTCGTTCTGGGCGTCGAAGCCGAAGGTCTCGGACTTGTTCTCGAGAATCTTGCCGACCACGATCGAGCCCTCAACGCCGGCATTCTCCGAGATCTGGCGGATCGGAGCTTCCAGCGCCTTCAGCACGATGTTGATGCCGGCCTGGACGTCAGCATTCGGGTTGGTGAGACGGCCGACCGCCTTCTTGGCGCGCAGCAGCGTCACGCCGCCGCCGGGGACGATGCCTTCCTGCACCGCGGCGCGGGTGGCGTTGAGCGCGTCCTCGACGCGGTCCTTCTTCTCCTTGACCTCGATCTCGGTCGCGCCACCGACGCGGATCACCGCGACGCCGCCGGCGAGCTTGGCGAGACGCTCCTGGAGCTTCTCACGGTCGTAGTCCGAGGTGGTCTCCTCGATCTGGGCCTTGATCTGGCCGACGCGGGCCTCGATCTCCGGCTTCTTGCCGGCGCCCTTGACGATCGTGGTGTTCTCCTTGTCGATCACGACCTTGCCGGCACGACCCAGCATCTTCACCGTGACGTTCTCGAGCTTCATGCCGAGGTCTTCGGAGATCAGCTGGCCACCGGTGAGGATCGCGAGGTCTTCCAGCATGGCCTTGCGGCGATCGCCGAAGCCTGGCGCCTTGACGGCGGCAACCTTGAGGCCGCCACGCAGGCGGTTGACGACCAGGGTGGCGAGAGCCTCGCCCTCGACGTCCTCGGCGATGATGACCAGCGGCTTGCCCGACTGCACCACGGCTTCCAGCACCGGCAGCATGGCCTGCAGGCCCGAGAGCTTCTTTTCGTGCAGGAGGATGTAGGCGTCCTCGAGCTCGGCGGTCATCTTCTCGGGGTTGGTGACGAAATAGGGCGACAGATAGCCGCGGTCGAACTTCATGCCCTCGACGATGTCGACTTCGGTGTCGAGCGACTTGTTTTCCTCGACGGTGATGACGCCTTCGTTGCCGACCTTCTGCATCGCCTGGGCGATCATCTTGCCGATGGCGGCGTCGCCGTTGGCCGAGATGGTGCCGACCTGGGCGACCTCGGAGGAGGCTGCGACCGGCTTGGCGCGCTTCTCGATGTCCTTGATGACGGCGGTCACGGCGGTGTCGATGCCGCGCTTGAGGTCCATCGGATTCATGCCGGCGGCAACCGCCTTGGCGCCTTCGCGCACGATGGCCTGGGCCAGCACGGTCGCGGTGGTGGTGCCGTCGCCGGCGAGGTCGTTGGTCTTGGAGGCGACCTCACGCACCATCTGAGCGCCCATGTTCTCGAACTTGTCCTCGAGCTCGATCTCCTTGGCGACGGTGACGCCGTCCTTGGTGATGCGGGGCGCGCCGAACGACTT
>JAEWHT010000424.1 GCA_023387695.1 Pseudomonadota bacterium
GCCTGTGTCTCCATCGTCAGCACGCAGGGCGGCAGCAGACCACGCAGGCCGAGCGCGTCGCGCTCCGCCTCGGTGAAGGCCGTCCCCTTGTTGAGCAGGGGATCGCGCAGCAGCGTCATGCCTTGCGCGGAATCGGATGAAGTCGGTTGGGCGCTGACCCGAGCAGGTCTATTCACGAAATCCCCCAGGGAGTTTCTTATTGAAGGGCAAACATTGTCCGCCAGCGCAGACGCGAGATCAAGGACAGAGCGACAAGGGCGCCGATTGTGATCTCGCACCGCAGCGAGATTTTCGCGCGGACTGCACGCTGTTGAGGCAATCGTTAACGCGGCCACGCTCTAACCCCTGGTCATTCCGGGGCGCGACGAAGTCGCGAGCCCGGAATCCATTGCACGGCAGTATCTGCGGCCCGATGGATTCCGGGCTCGCGCTGACGCGCGCCCCGGAATGACGGGTGGGGCCTATTCCGGCTTGATGTCCGCAGCTTTCACGATCGGCCACCATTTCTCGGTCTCGGCCTTCTGGAAGGCACCGAGCGCTGCGGGCGATTGCTGGTCGGCCGAAGGTATTTCCTGACCCAGTTCGGCAAAGCGCTGCTTGACGGAGGGATCGGCAAGCGTCGCGACGATCGCCGCATTGAGTTTTGTGACAATCTCTTTCGGCGTGTTCTTCGGTGCCCAGATGCCGTGCCAGTAGGAGATGTAGAGGCCCGGCAGGCCCGCCTCGTCGACGGTCGGTACATCAGGCGCGGATGCGAGCCGCGTCGGCGACGTTACCGCGAACGCCTTGATCGCACCGTTCTTGTATTGCTGGATCGAGTTCGAGGCCTGGTCGAACATGATGTCGATCTGTCCGGCGACGAGATCGATCATGGCGGGTCCTGCACCGCGATAGGGCACGAACTGGAAGTCGGTGCCGGTCTTCTCCTTGAAGAAGACGCCGGCAACATGCGCGCCGGTGCCGGCGCCGGCCGTGCCCGCCGTGGCCTTGCCGGGATTGGCCTTCAGCCACGCGATCAGCTCTTTCAGATTATTGGCCTCGAGCGACTTCCGGCCGACGATCAGCTGCGTGCCCATCGCGACCAGCGCGACCGGCTCGAAATCGGCCACCACGTCATAAGGCAGCTTGAAGATCCCGCCGTTGAGCACATGCGTGCCCCAATGGCCGATGGTGATGGTGGTGCCGTCAGGCGTCGCGCGCGCGACGCGGGCCCCAGCAATGCTGCCCGAGGCGCCGGCGACGTTCTCGACAACGATGGTCGCATGCAATTCCGCTGCGATCCGTTCCGACAGGATCCGCGCCAGCGTATCGGTCGGCCCGCCCGCCGCAAACGGAACCACCAGCGTGATGGGACGGGAGGGGAATGACTGGGCGTATCCGGAAGCGGTCCACACCACGCATCCGACCAACGCACACACGACGATCACATGACCGCGCAATCCGGCCCATAGCCCCCGCATCGCTCTCTCCCAGTTTCTTGCCCAAGCTTCTTGTCGTCCGCATGTCATCAGCGGACTGGAGGGCGAGTGAACGCTGCCGGGTAGGCAGAGGCAAGCAGTAAGTTTGTCGCGGCGCCGCTATCCGGTGGCGCGCCGCGGCGTGAGGTTCGAAGCCATATCTGCCGGCGAGGCAACATGCATCAGAATGGTCTGGGTCGCCGATGCCACCTCGATGCCGTTCTGCTGGAAGCTCTGCTTCATGCGGCGGTTGAACTCGCGCTGCACCGGCCAGCGGCCCGCCTCAGTGCAGCGGATCTGGCCGACGATCGACACCACGGCACCATCGACCTTGTCGATGCCCCAGAGTTCGAGGTCGCCGCGGATCAGCGGGCGGAATTCCGTCTCGCGGCGCATCTGCTCGACGATGTCCTTGAGGATCTGGCCGGCGCGGTCGGTATCTTCCTTGTAGGCGACATTGACGCTGACGGAGGCATTGCCAGCGCCCCGGCTGGCATTGGTGATGGTCGTCACCGCGCTGAACGGCACGATGTGCACGGCACCGTCACCTGCGCGCAGGCGGATGGTGCGGATCGAGACATTTTCGACCACGCCTGACAACCCCGACACGCTGACGTTATCACCGACTTGCACCGTATTTTCCAGCAGCAGGAACAAGCCGGTGATGAGATCCTGCACCAGCTTCTGCGAGCCGAAGCCGATGGCAATGCCGACGATGCCGGCGCCTGCGAGCAGCGGCGCGACATTGACGCCGATTTCGCTGAGCGCGGTCAGGCCGACGACGGTGGCGATCAGGCACAACAGCGCCGTCCGCAGCATCGGCTGGAACGTACGCAGACGCGCCGCCCGGGCATAATGCCCATCGCGCGACAAATTGTTGATCTGCCGGTCCAGCAGCGCATTGCTGGCCTCCCAGATCACCGCGGCGATGAAAACGGCGACACCGATCGTCGCCACGGCGGAGATCAACTGCCCGCCGATCTGCCCGCCATAAAACCAGACGATGGCGTCGACACCCCAGACCTCGAGCACGGCGACGAAACCGACGAAGGCAATCACGCTTGCGACGATCTTCCGTAACAGCGGCAGATAGCGGTTGGCACGAATCTCCAGTCCCGGAAAGCGATGGAGGATTTCCGGCTGGATGCGGAAGCCGCGGTCGATCAGGCTTAGCGTCACCATGATCGCAACCCGCGTGATCAGCACCACCGCAATCGTGCCGACGAAATATTGCAGCAGCAGCGAATAGCCGTTGCGGATGTTCAGCGCCCAGACCGCCCACAGCGCCAGATCGAGCGCGATCGCCAGATAATGCCAGCCGCCGGCGATGCGGTTGCGCAGGCGTGCCGCGATCCCTTGCCGCTCCGCAGGCGCACGAATGGCATCAGCAACCTGGCGACGGCACTGCAGGATGATGACGACGACGAAGAGATGCACGACCAGCATCACCATGCGAATGAGGGCGGCGTAGCCGGCGCGGTGCAGGCCGAGCAGCAGCGCCACATTGGCAAATGCGATACCGGTTACCGCAACGCTGACGATGCGGCGCGCCCAGATCTCCACATAGGCCGCGGTCTCGGCTCGCACCGGAAACAGGCCGAAGGGTCCCGCCAGCGCGCGGACAACGCAAATGAGCCCACGAGAGAACGCATAGGCATTGACCACCGCGAGGATCACGAGGCGTACCGTTGCGGGCTCGCCAATCTCCGTTCCCAGCAGCGCTGTCGATAGACTGACGAAAACGACCACCGGGAGCAGTTCGAGCAGCAGTCGCCCCAGCACGAAAGGTAGCCGCAACAACAGCTGCCATACACGCGCAAGACTGTGCCGTCGCTTTTGTAGTTCGGGCGCGGGCGTGACATCGGCAACCGATGACGGTGGATCGGCGATGGGCAGCGTCTGCGCCGACAAGCGCACACTCTGCGGCACACGTCCTTCGAGGAATGCGACCGGCCGCCGGATCACGCGGATGCCGACCCATTCGGCTGCCAGCGCGCAGCCGAACACCAGCGCGAGCTTCCAGGCGACCTCGATCAGAAGGTGATAGGCGTCGGGATCATTCGCGGTCCGCACGATCCAGTAGTAGAACGCCGGAAAATGCGTGAGCGTCCGCGCCATGTCGGCGACATCACGCGAGATCTCGCCGATCTCCTCCGACACCGTGAGCAGAAGCTGCGCACCAAGACCATCGGCCGACAGCGGAATCGGCGATTTTGACTCAGGTGCAGGCGGTACGGCCTGCTGCGGGCCTGACGCATTCGCGATCGCGCGCAGTGTGTCGATCATCTGCGCGCGCTTCTTGTCGTCCTGGAGCGTCTCAAGCGCCTGCTTTGCCTGATCGGACGACAGTACTGCAGCATTGCTCGGCGCCGGCGCAGCCGGTTCGGCGCGGGCGACAAAGAAAGAGGAGATAACGAGAAACAGCGCTGCGAGAAGCGCCGGGGCAAGCTTATGCGACACGCGGATTCCCTGAATTAAATGAAATGCGTCGGCGGAAGCGTGACCGCGCGGAGCACTGCGTCATGTCGGATTGGCGTTATTCGCCCCGATCCTGTGTCGGAAGTTTGCCGACGAGGCGACAATGTCTTGGCATTTATTGCATTGCAGAGCAGGGCAGTCGGGTGTTCCAAAACGCACAGCGCCGGGTAGGTAGGGGCTCTGCCTTGCTGATGCAGCCCACTAAACCTTAACCCGGCGTGCCGTTCGCGGTTTCTGCCGCTATGCGATAGTCCGAACGAGCTCCATCGCACTTAACGCGGCTGGATTTGCGGAGGTGGAGTCATAGACCTCCCCTTGCTCATGAGGTGGACGTTACGCGTCGCTTTGTTCGCGACCACCACCATGCTCCTCCCCTGACATAAAACTGTCAAGCGGGATCAACGACACGGTCAACAAATGTGAAGGCATGGTTCCGTGCTTTGACAGGGAACCGACGGCAACGCTACGTTGATGCATCCATTCATTGATTGATTTTTTCGGTCCCCATGAAACGGCGCGAATTTATTGCACTCTCAATGCTCACGACTATCGTTCGGCCGTTCGACGCACACGCGCAGTCCAAGCCGTATCGCATCGCGTTGCTCACACTCGATTCCACCGAAGGCGCAGAGCTTATCAAGGCACCATTGCGGGATCTGGGCTACGTCGAAGGCAAGAATCTCACCTTCACTCATCGCTCCGCCGACGGCGAGCCTGGACGGCTCGCTGCCATTGCGGAAGACCTCGTGCGCGACAAGCCGGACGTCCTCGTCGCAGGATGGGGCACACTTGTGCCGAAGGCACTGAAGGCCGCCACCGACAGCATTCCCATTGTGTTTGCGACAGTCGGCGATCCCATCGGCGCGAGCCTCGTGCAAAGCCCTGCGCATCCCGGCGGCAATCTGACGGGCATGAGCGGCCAATCCACCGAATTCAAGAGCAAGCAGTTCGAATTCCTGCTCGGCTGCATCCCCGAGCAGCGCGTCATCGGCGTGCTGCTGAACCCGGATACGCCCTATGGCGCGCTGTCTCTCAAGCAGCTCGAAGCCGCCGCGGCGCAACGCGGCGTACGGCTCGAATTGTTGCAGGTCCGGCGGCCCAACGAATTTACCCCGGAGCAGATGGACCTGCTCGTGGTGAGGGGCGCAACCAGCCTGTTGATTGTTGAAGATCCACTAGCGGCCACCATTCGCGACGCGGTATTGGAGCAGGCGCGGCGTTTGCGTCTTCCCACCATGACGGGCCTCGCCGACTACGCCCGCTCCGGTGGCTTGATGGCTTATGGATTCAGCCAGACGGCCAATTACCGCCGCACGGCCGAACTCGTCGACAAGATCCTGAAGGGAGCCCGTCCGGCCGACCTGCCGGTGGAGCAGCCGACCAAATTCGAGTTGATCGTCAACCTCAAGACAGCGAAGGCTTTCGGTATCGAATTGCCTCCACTGATCATGGCCGCGGCCGATGAGGTGATCGAATAGACGGACCCGCGACCTTTCGCCCGCGGAATAATCGCCAATTCCCGGCGTTTTGGTGTTGAGGGTCTCCGCCTTCCCTGTCATCCGATCATTAGCCGGAAAGCCATAGATGAAAAAATCACTTTGCTTCGTTGCGCTCGTTACACTCGTCGCCGGACTTGGCTCCGTCGCCGCACAAACGCCGCCGCAGACTTCGACCAAAAAGGTCGACGGCACCGACAACGTTTATATCTTCCGCTACGGCGGCCATCAGTCGATGTTCGTGGTGACGCCAAAGGGCGTGATCGCGACCGATCCGATCTCCTATTTGCGTCCCGCAAAGCCCTATATCGACGCGATCAAGGCTGTCACCGACCAGCCGATCAAATACGTCATCTACAGCCACCATCATTACGATCACATCGCCGGCGGCCAGCCGTTCAAGGACCTTGGCGCCACTTTCATCGCGCATCGCCGCACCAAGGAACGATTGCTTGAGCTGAAGAAGCAGAACTCGCTGCTGGCCGATGTCGTAATGCCGGACCAGGTCGTCGACGACAAGAAGTCCATCACGCTTGGCGGCACCACGCTGGAGCTCGACTATGTCGGCCGCAACCATTCCGACAATTCGCTGGTGATGCGGCTGCCGAAGGAGAAAATCGTCTTCGTCGTCGACTTCGCTCCGATCGAGAGCGTCCAGTTCCGCAATATCCCCGACAACGCCTCGCCGGTGGAATATATCGCTTCGTTGAAGAAGCTCGCTTCCCTGGACTGGGAGCGAATGATCCCCGGCCATCCCAATGCCGGCGGCCGGCTCGGCACCAAGAAGGATGTCGCGGACGACATCGCCTACATGGAAGATCTCTCGGCCGAGGTGAAGAAAGCGGCCGATGCCGGCAAGTGCTTCGACACAGCGATGAAGGAAGTGAAGCTGCCGAAATACGAGAAGTGGGCGAACTACGAGGCAAGCCTGCCCGCCAACATTGAACGCTTCTGCTACTGGTGGGGCCGGGGGTACTAGCGGCTCGCGCCGAACGCGTAGGGTGGGTTAGACGAGCGACTGCGCAACGCGCGGTCGCTCGGCGTAACCCACCAACTTGTGGATCCGCGGAGACAGACAGAGGTGGGTTACGCTTTCGGACTGCGCTTCACGCGGCCGCTGCGCTAACCTACCCTACGAGACCTGCCGCGATGATGGCATCATGCCCCTGTTTTGCCCGACGCGTCAACCGAGATTCTTAAAATCCGAATATCGACACCGATCCCGCCATCGTCGCCTACTGTGCATGGGGTTGTTTTCGCGACTTTCATTTCGCCCGCTTCTTGTTCCCCTTCCCCTCCTTCTCGAGCGCCTGGCGTACGTTGTCGAACTCAGCCAGCGACGCCTTGTCCGCACGAGGAAAACGCAGGTCCAGCTTTTCCAACTCCGCGACGATGACCGAGCCAATCACCACGCGGGCGAACCATTTGTGGTCGGCGGGCACGACATACCAGGGCGCATAGGCCGTGGCCGTGTGGCGCACAATGTCCTGATAGACCGCCTGGTAACGCGGCCACAGCGCGCGCTCCTTGATGTCGTCCATCGAGAACTTCCACTGCTTGGCCGGCTCTTCCAGCCGATCGAGGAAGCGCTGGCGCTGTTCTTCCTTGGAGAGGTTTAGGAAGAACTTCAGCACCAAAGTGCCGTTGCGGGAGATGTAGCGCTCGAAGGCGCAGATGTCCTCGAACCGCTCCTTCCAGATATTCTTGGTGACGAGCCGCGGCGGCAGCTTCTCCTTGGCGAGGATCTCCGGGTGCACGCGGGTAACCAGGCATTCCTCGTAATGGGAACGATTGAAGATGCCGATATGGCCGCGCTCCGGCAGCGCGATCACGTGGCGCCAGAGGAAATCGTGATCGAGCTCCTTGCTGCTCGGCGCCTTGAAGGCGTGGACGTCGCAGCCCTGCGGATTGATGCCCTCGAAGATCGCCTTGATCGCACTGTCCTTGCCGGCGGCATCCATCGCCTGGAACACGATCAGCACCGACCAGCGGTCTTGCGCGTAGAGCTTCTCCTGGAACGCGACCAGCCGCTTCTTGTTGGCGTCGAGAAGCTTCAGCGCTTCGTCCTTGTCCAGATCGCCCTTCGCGTCGGTCTTGTAGTTTTTCAGATGGAACTTGCCGGAGCCGTCGTGGCGAAATGGCGTGATGTAGCGGTCAAGTTCCTGGGCGAGCGATTTGGACGGCTTTTTGCTCATGAGCGCGGGGCACCTTGCGTTGCGACTTCAAACGGTCGAGCAAGCTACCAAGGATACCCTTGGGAAGGAATATGATGAAAAGCACCAGCAGCACACCATAGACGAGATTGTCCCAGCCGACCGCCTTGGTGCCGAAGCCGATGCGCAGGGTTTCCGCGAGCAGGATGGTAATGACTGCACCGACGGTCGGACCGAGCGAGACGAACAGCCCGCCGACGATCGCCGCGAACACCATCTGCAGCGATACCGCGATGCCGGAGACCGTGTCGGGCGTGATGAACATCTGGTATTGGCAATAGATCGCGCCGGCGAGTGCCGTCATCACGGCACTGATCAAGGTGATCTTGAGCTTCTCGGCGGTGACGTCGACCCCGGCAGCGGCCGCAGCATCCTCGTCCTCCGAGATCGCCTCGAGCGCGTAGCGGCTCATGCTGCGGTCGATCAGGTGCCAGACGATGATGCCGACGAGCCAGACGCCGAGCGCGATCAGATACCAGCTGGTCTTGTCGTCGAACTGCAGCGCCAGCAGCTTGTTGCTAGAGGCGCGGTTCGGCGTGTAGCCGAGCGAGCCGCCGGTATAGTCGCGTGTGGCCGTGATGACCTGAAGAACGATGCCCGACAGCGCGAGTGTCACCAGCACGAAATAGTGCCCGGTGATGCGGAAGCGGAAGCAGGGATAGCCGACGATCAGCGCCAGTACGCCGGCTGCAACCATGCTGATTGGGATTCCAATCCAGGGCGACACGCCGAGATGGTTCCACAGCAGCGCCGTGACATAGGCGCCGATCCCCATGAAGCCGCCGTGTCCAAGCGACACCAGCCCGAACCGCCCCATCATCGACCACGATGTGTAAGCGAACGACCAGATCAGGATCAGCACCAGAATATGCAGGTGATAGGGATCGCGATACACGAAGGGCAGCGCGACCAACGCCGCCAGCCCGCCCCCCCACGCTGCAAGTCGCCCCTGCCCCATCATCGGCGCCTCGCGAGCAGGCCCGCAGGCCGGATGAACATCATGACGATGAAGAAAGCGAAGGCGAGCACGTAGCCCCATTCGAGATCGGAGAACAGACCGCCCAGCGAAATGATCTCGGCGAACACGAAGGCCGCGATGAAGCCTCCGATGAAATTACCAAGGCCACCAAGCACGCAGATCAGGAAGGTGATCGGCCCGAAGGAGAGGCCGACGAAGGGATGCACGTCATATTGCAGCACCAGCAAGCAGGCGGCGAGCCCGGCCAGCCCGCCGCCGATCGCGGAGGTGATGAGATAGATGCGCTTGGTGTCGACGCCCATCAGCGCCATGATCTGCCGGTCCTGCGAGATCGCGCGGATCGCAGT
>JAEWHT010000443.1 GCA_023387695.1 Pseudomonadota bacterium
GGCGCCTCGTTGCTGCTTACAACAACACACCGCGCAAGTGCCTTGACTTCAGGACCCCGGCAGAGGCCTTCTCCCAAGTGTTGCACTTCGAATGTGAATCCACCTCCCCGCCTTCGCGGGGACGACATCGAGAGTGTAGCGCGATCTGTGGTTACATCCTCAACAACGCCTGCCGATCAATCTTCCCCGTGCCTGTCTTCGGCAGCTCGTCGATGAAAATCACCTCGCGCGGATATTTGTAAGGCAGCAGCTTGCCTTTCACATAGTCCTGAAGCCGCCGCGTCGTCTCGCTCTGGTCCGTCGCGCGATTGTTCATCACCACCACCGCCTTCAGCGTCATGCGGCGATCCGGCAGCTCGGCGGCGAACACCGCGCATTCACGGATGTCGGGATGATCGGCGAGGCACAGTTCGACCTCGAGCGGATAGACCCACTGCCCGGAGATCTTGATGAGGTCATCGGCACGGCCGCGGAAAAAGTGGAAGCCGTCGCTGTCGCGGACGAAGCGGTCACCGGTGTAGATCCACCCGCCCTCGCGGATGGATTCAGCGGATTTGTCCGGCCGATTCCAGTACAGCGGCGTGTTGGAATCGCCGCGGACCCACAAAATGCCTTCCTCGTTGTCGCCGACGTCGCGCCCGTCCTTGTCGCGCAAGCTCACCTCGTAGCCAGGCACGCGCAGGCCCGCGGCGCCGAGCTTCTTCTGTTCGGGGCGGTTGGAAAGATAGATGTGCAGCACCTCGGTCGAGCCGAGGCCTTCGACGATCTCAAGTCCCGTGAGTGTCTTCCAGCCGTTGAAGACTTCGGCCGAAAGCACTTCAGCCGCTGACAGCGACATGCGCAGGGACGAGAAGTCGATCTTGTTCGCGCCGTCGGCCTTGGTCAGCGAGGTGTAGAGCGTCGGCAGACCGAAGAAGACCGTCGGCTTGTATTGCTCAATCGCGGCAAAGATCGACGCCGGCTTCGGCTGTCCCGGCAGCAGCAAGGTCGCGGCGCCGGCCGAGAACGGGAAGGTGACCGAGTTACCGAAGCCATACGCGAAAAAGATCTTTGGTACGGAGAAGCAGATGTCGTCAGGCGTCAGCTTCAACACATTCTGCGCGAAGGCGACCTCGCTATAGGCCATGTCGTGCTGGAGATGCACGATGCCTTTGGGGCGGCCGGTCGAGCCGGATGAGTACATCCAGAAGGCCATTTCGTTCCGATGCGTCGCAGCTTCCGCCAATTCGGCCGGAAATTGTGACAGCCAGTCCGCAGCGGCCATCGCCTTCGGCGCCGCGTGGTCGCCGACAGCGCCATTGACGACGATCAGTGCGCGCAGCTGCGTGTCCTTGCAGGCCTCGGGATTGAAGCGCGTACAGAATTCTGCATCCACAACGGCAACGCTCGCGCCGGAATCGGCGAGATAGAATTGCAGCAGGTCCGGCGGCGTCAGCGCGTTGATCAGGAGCGGCACGAAGCCGGCGCGCACGGCGCCGAAGAAGGCGGCGGGATAGGCCGGGCTGTCGTCGAGGAACAGCAGCACGCGATCGCCGCGCTTGAGGCCCAGCGATGCAAAACCATTGCCCCAGCGGCAAGCGTCCGCGCAGAGCTCGGCATAAGTGCGTGTGCCCGCGGTGCCGATGAGCGCGAGCTTGTCGCCGCGACCCTTGGCGAGATTGTCGAAGAGCACGCGGCTGGCGTTGTAGATTTCCGGAACGGCAAAGCCGATCTCGCGGGCGCCCGCGCTGTCGGCGGGCACCTGGTCGCGAATCTCGTTGCTCATGCCGTTACCTCGTCGACCGCATCTCCGTCGCCGTTCTTCTCGGCCTCGTAGCGAGCCATGAAGCCCGGCGACATCGCGCGCAGCCGCGCATCGTCGATGCGGCCGGAGCGGGTGATGTAGCTATAGGCGAAGTCGAGCAGGCCGAGCTGCATGTGCTGGGCAAAGTGCTCGTACCAGAACGCGCTGGTGCGCGCCGCGTTGACGAGTTTCTGCACCACCGGCTTGCGGGCGGCCTGATAGCGATGCAGCGCTGTTGTCAGATGCGCATCCGATTCCAGCGCCTTGACCAGCGCGATCGCGTCCTCGATGGCGAGCCGCGTACCCGAGCCGATCGAGAAATGCGCTGAGTGCAGCGCATCGCCAATCAGCACCATGTTCTTGAACGACCAGTGCTCGTTCCAGACCCAAGGAAAATTGCGCCAGACCGATTTGTTGGAGACCAGACAGTGGCCGCCAAGCGTGTCGGCAAACACCTCCTCGCAGACACCCTTGGACTGCTCGACGTCCTTGTAGGCGAAGCCGTAAGCCTGCCAGGTCGCGTGATCGCATTCGACCAGGAAGGTGCTCATGTTCGGCGAGTAGCGATAATGGTGCGCGTTGAATGCGCCGCGGTCGGTCTTCACGAAGGTTTGCGACAACGTGTCGAAGCGCTTCGAGGTGCCGTACCAGACGAATTTGTTGGAGGAGTAGGATAGCGAGGTGCCGAAGTCGCCCTCGTAGGCGCGGCGCACCAGCGAGTTCAGGCCATCGGCCGCAACGATCAGATCGTGGCCGTTGAGCTGATCGATTGTCTGAATCTGGGTGTCGAAGCGTGGGGTGACACCGACGTCGAGCGCGCGCTGCTGCAGGAACTGCAGGAGCTCGAGCCGGCCGATCGAGGAGAAGCCGACACCGTCGATGGCGACGCTGTCGCCGCCATGGTTCAGCGTGATGTTTTCCCAGCTCTCCATATGCGGCGCGATCGCATCGACTGTCTCGGGGTCGTCAGCGCGCAGGAATTCCAGGGCCTGGTCGGAGAACACCACGCCAAAGCCCCAGGTCGCGTCGGCCGGGTTCTGTTCGAACAGGTCGACTTGATCCTCGGGATGACGCTTCTTCCAGAGATAGGCGAAGTAGAGCCCGCCGGGCCCCCCGCCAATCACGGCGATCCGCAAATCCTGCCTCCCTAATTGACAGTATACTTACTATCTCAGGGTAGACTAATCGGCTCCGGTCTCCCGCGCCAGCGGAATTATCGACATGGCGAAGTGCACCGCAGCACGCCCTACGGGCACGCGCGGCGCGCATGCCCGAAGTCGTCAGTTGCGAATCATAGCTAAACTGGGCCGGATTGACTACCCGCGCCTCAGACGCAGCGCTTCACATAGACCCCGTTGACCAGGACTGTGGTGCAACGGACCACCGGCACGGGCCTGCGGACCACGACGGCGCCATTTGGTCCGGCGCAACCGGCGCGATAGACGCCGCGGGCGCATACCACTGCGTTGGCATCAGACGACTCAAAGGTCATGGTCGCCGCGAAGGCGAGGAGCGCAGAAGCGATAAGCAGGAATGAACGCATGTCTTCCTTCCGGTCTTGTCGTGATTGAAATCGGTGATCGGCAAAACATTAGTCGCAGCACACGCGCGGAAATTCATCCGCGCGCGTCACGGGACATCAACGCCGCGTGAACGGCGGGTGTCTTATCGCGCGGCGAACGGCGCAAGCACTTCCTTGCAACCGGGCGACAGCGACGCAGCGTTGCTGGCGATACATTGCACGATGCGGCCGCCACCGGGCGCGACGCCGGCGCAGAGCGTGCGGACGTCGGCGCCACAAGCGGAGCGGATGATGAACAGTTCTTCGCGCGGCCGCAGCGGGCGGAGGACGATCACAGCGGGTGCGGCCGCTGGTGCTGCTCCGGCGGCCGGGGCAGCGCCTGCCGCTGGTGCTGCAGTTGCAGCTGTTGCGCCGCCGCTCCCAGCCACAGCGCCGACGGCCTTCGCGCACGCCGCCGACACCTTGGCCTTGTTTTTCTCCAGGCATTCCAGCGCGGGCGCGCCGCCCGGTGGGACGCTGGCACACACCTTGGGATAATCGGCGCGGCAGGCACTCTTCACCGCAGCGACTTGCGCGCTGCTCGGCTGCTTGGCTGCGGCAGCCTTTGGAGCAGCTTCCGCAGCCGGCTTTGCTGCCGGCGCGGCGGCGGGTGCCGCCTCGGTCTTTGCAGGTTCAGATTTCGCCGGTTCGGATTTGGCAGGTTCGGACTTTGCCGGCTCAGCTTCCGTCTTGGGAGCAGCGGCCGGCTCAACTGCACGAACCGCGGTCTGGCATCCTGCTGACAGGCTCGACATGTGGCTCTGCAAACATTGATACGCTTCGACGCCGCCGGGCGTCACGCTCGCGCAATGCGACATGAAGTCAGAGCGGCACGCGGATCGGATCGCGCTCTTCTGTGCTTCGGTCGGCGCTTGCGCGAACGCGCTTGTTGCGGTTGCGAAGAGTGCCGCGGCCAGCAACGCGTGACGCGTTGATGCAAGTTTCAACGTGTTGAACATCTGAGTGAATTCCTGCCCTGTCGGTGATGCCGACGCATTATTAAAAGTGATGCAAACAAATCGTCGCGGGTGATGCCGCGCGCGGCATCATTGGCCGTCGCGACCTCTACCGCAAGTAGATAATGTCAGCGCAATTGCGACGTAACTACGTCGTTAGAGCTTCACCATCCGCTTGCCGCGGTTCTCGCCTGCGAGCAATCCGATCAGCGCCTTCGGCGTGTTCTGCAGGCCGTCGATGATGTCTTCCTGCACCTTGAGCTTGCCGGACTTCACCCAGGCCTGGAGATCCGCGAGCGCGCGCTGGCTCTCCTTCATGTAGTCCATCACGATGAAGCCCTGCATCACGAGCCGCTTCACCACGATGAGGCCGGGCACGCCGCGCGGGCCGTGCGCCGACGGCGCGCCGTCATATTGCGAGATCGCGCCGCAACAGGCGATGCGGCCGTAATTGTTCATCTGTGGGATACAGGCTTCGAGAATGTCGCCGCCGACATTATCGAAATAAACGTCGATGCCCTTTGGTGCGGCCCCCCGCAGCGCCTTGAACACCGCGCCGTCCTTGTAGTCGACCGCCGCATCGAAGCCGAGCTCGGAGGTCAGCCAGTGGCATTTGTCTGCGCCGCCGGCG
The DNA here is from genome assembly GCA_023387695.1 of Pseudomonadota bacterium. Classification (GTDB taxonomy): domain Bacteria; phylum Pseudomonadota; class Alphaproteobacteria; order Rhizobiales; family Xanthobacteraceae; genus Bradyrhizobium. The sequence goes on from JAEWHT010000443.1 coordinate 4,932, forward strand.
ATGCCGATGACGCGGCATCCTTTGATCTTGGCGATCTGTCCGACGATCGAGCCGACCGAGCCCGCGGCCGCCGAGACCACGACCGTCTCGCCCTCCTTGGGTTTGCCGACCTCGAGCAGGCCGAAATAGGCGGTGAGGCCGGCGATGCCGAACACGCTGAGCAGATGCGTCATCGGCTCGAGCTTCGGCATTTTCGTCAAATGCTTTGCGGGAACTGCCGCATACTCTTGCCAGCCGGTGTCACCGAACACGATGTCGCCGGGTGCAAGACCCTCGGCCTTCGAGCTGACGACCTCGGCAATGGCGCCGCCGGCCATCACGCTGTTGGCTTCGACAGCCGAACGATAGGTCGCGCCGTGCATCCAGGCGCGGTTGGCCGCGTCAAGCGAGATGTAGCGCACGCGCAGCAAGGCCTCGCCATCCCCAGGTTCCGGAAGCGCGCCCTCGACCATCTTGAAATGCTCAGGGCCGAGCTTGCCGCTGGGCTTTTCCACCAGAAGAATTTGGCGATTGATGCTGGCGGTCATGGCGTTCCCTCTCCGATCGTTTTGACGTTTATTGAAGCAGCTGTCGCAAACAAAACGTGCAAGCCGCATTCGTTGTGCGCTGCATGAAAGCTAGATCGCTGCGTCCAGTTTCGCAACGGGAACATCCGGCTCGGGCGAACACACGCAAAGCGAGTTGCGTCGCTGTCATATCTGCGACATCATGAAGCGGCCGGTGTAGTGGGGGTCTTTCAATGTCGAACAGGTTTACGCAATACATTTTGGCCGCGATGGTGCTCGGCATCATCATGGGCTCCGCGATCTACAATTTCATGCCCGAGACGCGGGGCGACTGGGCCTCCTCCATCAACCTGATCGCCGTGATCTTCCTGCGCCTGATCAAGATGATCATCGCGCCACTGGTGTTCGCGACCCTCGTCGGCGGCATCGCGCATATGGGCTCCGGCTCCAAGCTCGGCCGCATCTTCGCCAAGACCATGGGCTGGTTCGTCAGCGCCTCCTTCGTCTCGCTGATGCTCGGCCTCGTGATGGTCAATCTGCTCCAGCCCGGCGCGAATTTCCCAGGCACGCTGCCTGACAAGGCGCAGTCGACCGGTCTGCCGGTCTCGGCCTTCTCGATCGAGAAATTCCTGACGCATCTGATCCCGACGTCGATCGCGGACGCGATGGCGCAGAACGAAATCCTTCAGATCGTGATCTTCGCGGTGTTCTTCTCGGTCGCGATGGGCGCGTTGCCCGAGCGCTCCAAGCAGATCCTGTCGCTGATCGACGATCTCGGCCACATCATGCTGAAGGTGACCGGCTATGTGATGCTGTTCGCGCCCTTCGCGGTCTGGGCCGCGATCACCGCGACCGTCGCCAAGAACGGCCTCCTGGTGCTCTGGAAGCTCATCGTGTTCATGGGTGGCTTCTATCTCTCGCTGTTCATCCTCTGGGCCATCCTGGTGGTCGTCGGCTTCATCGTCATCGGGCCGCGCTACAGCCATCTGCTCCGGTTGATCCGCGAGCCGCTGATGATCGCGTTCTCCACCGCGAGCTCCGAAGCGGCGTACCCGAAGACGCTGGAAGGCCTCAACCGCTTCGGCGCCTCGTCGCGGATTTCGAGCTTCGTGCTGCCGCTCGGCTATTCCTTCAATCTCGACGGCACGATGATGTACTGTACTTTTGCCAGCATCTTCATCGCGCAGACCTATCACATCGAGATGTCGCTCTCGACCCAGCTCGCCATGCTGGCAACGCTGATGATCACCTCGAAGGGCGTCGCCGGCGTGCCGCGCGCTTCGCTCGTCGTGATCGCATCGACGCTGTCGCAGTTCGGCATCCCCGAGGCAGGCCTGCTCATGATCATGGGCATCGACACCTTCCTCGACATGGGCCGCAGCGCCACCAATGTGATCGGCAACACGCTTGCGACCTCGGTCGTGGCGAAGTGGGAAGGCGAGCTCGGGCCCGAGCATGCGATGGGCCCCGGCGATGCCGTGCCCGGCGACATGGTGCCGGGCGAAGTGCCTGCGATGGCCGGCCACTGACGGGAGTGCGCCATGCGCCCTTTGACGGCGATTTCGAGTGGCCTGTTGCTGGCAGCGTGTCTGCTGGCAACGCCTGCCTCCGCCCAGACCGGCGGCAGCGAAGGGCTTAGCCCGACGCTGCTCGCCATCAAGAACGCGCACACCGTGCGGCTCGGCTATCGCGAAAGCTCGCCGCCGTTTTCCTTCCTCGACCAGGCCAACCGGCCGATCGGGTACAGCCTCGAATTGTGCGAGGCGATCGTCGAGGAGATCGGCGTCGAGGTCGACGACCCCAATCTGAAGATCGACTACGTCAAGGTCACATCGGACGACCGCATCGACGCCGTGCTCCAGAACAAGATCGATCTGGAATGCGGCTCGACCACGGCCAATTCAGAGCGTGGCAAGCGCGTCGCCTTCTCGCCCCTGATGTTCGTGGCCGGCACCAAGCTGATGGTGCCGAAGGCATCCAGCGTGCAGTCGCTGACGGACCTGAAGGGCAAGACCATCGTAGTGACCAAAGGCACCACCAATGAGCAGGCTATCCAGGCAGCCGACAAGAAGTCATCGCTCGGCTTGAACATCGTTGTCGGTGCTGATCACGAGCAGTCCTACCAGATGCTGGTCGACGGCAAGGCGGATGCTTTTGCAACCGACGACATTCTCCTCTCGGGCCTGATCGTGCGGCACAAGTCGCAGGACAAGTTCCGCGTGACCGGCGATTATCTGTCCTACGACCCCTACGGCATCATGTTCCGCAAGGGCGAACCACAATTGTCGGCGGTGGTCGAGCGCACCTTCCGCAAGCTCGGCTCCAACCACGATCTCGTGCCGCTCTACAACAAGTGGTTCATCGCGCGCATGCCGACCGGCGAAAAGATGAACGTGCCGATCTCGCTGCAGCTGGAGGAAGCGTTCAAAGCGATGGACGATTCAGCGAGTGCGAATAATTAGGCCGCGATCTTCCTTACCATCCCCTGGAGGGGGAGGGTCGATCGCGCGAAGCGCGAGCGGGGTGGGGTGATCTCTCCTCGCGGGCACTGCTTCGGCGGAGAGACTGTCACCCCACCCCGTCTCACATTGCGCTGCGCTCCATGTGAGCCGACCCTCCCCCTCCAGGGGAGGATAAGAGAGCCCGCCGCTAGCTTCCCCGAAACACCCGATCCAGCGCCGCATCATACGTCGCCTGCACCAGCTCCGGATGCAGCTTGCCCAGTGCCTCCATCATCACGCCGGAATTGATCTCCAGCACGCGCCATTCGCCATCGACGCGAACCACGTCGATCGACGCAAAGATAATGCCGATGGCGTTCGCTGCATTGATGGCGAGGTTCACGCAAGCAGTTCGAGTCTCGCTATCCTCCAACAACACCGGCTTTGCGCCCGCATCGAGATTGTGTCGCCAATCGTTGCCACGCTGCTTGCTGTAGACGATGAGGGGCACATCATCGAGCAAGATAACACGGACCTCGTCCTCGATCGCGACATAGGGCGAGATCACGAGCCCGACGCTCATTGAAAAAACCTCGCCAATTGCGTGGTCGAGTTCCGCCTCCGTCGTCACCTTGAACACCGAGCGCCCCGACGTGCCTTCATTCGGCTTCACCACTACACCTTGCGGATGGTCGTGAAGCAAAGCGAGCATGGCGTCGCGCCAAGTGGGGCCAACAACCTTCTCGCCCAGCTTCGGGTTGAGAAAGAGGTGATGTGGAACGCAGGGCACGCTTGCCAGCGACAGCGCCTCTGATGTCGCCGATTTGTCGTTAGCGAGGCGATGCGCGATCGCGCTGTTGAGGCCGATGTCGTAGCCGAAGGCGAAGCGCCGCATCTCGCCGCGGCGCATCGCGATCAGCCAGCCGCCGGCGCGAATTTCGACGTCGATGCCATGGCGTGCACCATAGTGCCTGATCGCCTGAACGAAGATCCGCTCGCCGCTTGCCATGTCCTGATCGTTCCGGGCGCCAAAAGCCGCAAAAATGCGGGAAATGGCGCCAAAGCGAGATGAAAGTCAGAGCTATTCTTAATGAAATTCTCGCGAGCGCGATGGAAATTAAGTGCTGCATTCGCGTCCGAAAGGGAAAAGAAATTGCCCTCCCGGGGCGCCGGACAGCAGATCCATTAATGATGTGACCATTTCCGCCGCAAATGCCGGTTTGACCGGCATCAATTGCATCCGGAACGAGGTTGATTATTGGTCGTAATGGCGTAGATCACACACGCGAAATCCTCCGCCATGGCAATGGTGTCCGCCCGTTTTCAGGGCCGGGCAGCGCTTTTGCCCGAAAAACCGCAGACATTCGGAATATCGAAAATCATGAGCGCGTTTTACCGAGAGAAAGTTCTTTCCGTCCAGCACTGGACCGACACCCTGTTCAGCTTCCGCGCCACGCGCGACACCGGCTTCCGCTTCCAGAACGGCCAGTTCGCGATGATCGGCCTCGAGGTCGATGGCCGCCCGCTGCTGCGCGCCTACAGCATGGCCAGCGCCAATCACGAGGAAGAGCTCGAGTTCTTCTCGATCAAGGTGCAGGACGGTCCGCTGACCTCGCGCCTGCAGAAGATCAAGGAGGGTGACACCATCCTGGTCGGCCGCAAGGCGACCGGCACGCTGATCACCGATAACCTCATCCCCGGCAAGCGGCTGATGCTGCTCTCGACCGGCACCGGCCTCGCGCCCTTCGCCAGCCTGATCAAAGACCCCGAGGTCTACGAACAGTTCGAGAGCATCGTGCTGGTTCACGGCTGCCGTCAGGTCTCCGAGCTCGCCTATGGCGAGAAGCTCGTCGCAAGTCTGCGCGAGGACGAGCTGTTCGGCGAGTTGCTCGCCGACAAGCTGATCTATTACCCGACCGTGACCCGCGAGCCGTTCCGCAACCGCGGTCGCATCACCGACCTCATCAGCTCCGAGCAGATCTTCAACGACATTGGCCAGGGCCCGCTCAACATCGAGACCGACCGCGTCATGATGTGCGGCAGCCCGGCGATGCTCGAAGAGCTCAAGGTGATGTTCGAAGGCCGCGACTTCATCGAAGGCTCCGGCAACAAGCCCGGCCATTTCGTGATTGAAAAGGCGTTCGTCGAGCGCTGATTGGCGGTCGCCGAAATTAACTCACGTCGTCCTGGCATTCGCCAGGGCGACGTTTGCTTTTTGGGGCGCAAGCCTCACACGTATCACCATCCTCCCCCGACTTTGTTATTGGCCTCGCCCGCGCGCGGCTTGTTATAAGCTCGCTTCAAAATCTCGCAGCGATATTGCGATGCGAGAACTGGGGAGCTGCGCACGCCTTGTCCGCGATCGATCATGGTCGTCCGCCAAGACCGACGGCTTACGTGCTGGCCGGCGGCGGCAGTTTCGGCGCGATCCAGGTTGGCATGATGCATGCGCTGGCCAAGCATGGGGTCGCTGCTGATCTCGTTGTCGGCTCCAGCGTCGGCGCCATCAACGGCGCCTATTATGCCGGCGATCCCTCGCTCAAGGGCGTACTCGGATTAGAAGCGCTCTGGCGCAGCCTCAAGCGCCACGATGTCTTCCCGGTCACATTGCGGACGCTGCTCGGTTTCATGTGGCGGCGGGATTTCCTGATCCCCCATGACGGCATCCGCAAGCTGATCGAGGATCATCTGCCCTATCGCAATCTGGAGCAGGCCCAGCTTCCGCTGCACATCGTCACAACCGATTTCGTCTCCGGCGAGAGTGTGGTGCTGTCGGATGGTCCGGCGGTCGAGGCGATCCTGGCATCCACCGCGATCCCCGGCGCCTTCACACCGGTCCATTACCGAAACCACTTTCTGGCTGACGGCGCGATTTCCTCGAACACACCGGTCCGGGTCGCAGTGCAGAAGGGCGCAAAGCGCCTGATCGTTCTGCCGGCCGGACACGCTTGCGCGATCGCCAGTCCCCCGGTCGGGGCGGTCGCCAATGCCCTGCACGCGCTGACGCTATTGACTGCGCGGCAACTGGTCGCCGAACTCGAAAGCCTGCCGGCGGATATCGAATATGTCGTGGCCCCACCGCTCTGTCCGATGGTGGGCTCGCCTTACGATTTCTCGCGCACCGGCGAACACATCGATCGCGCGATCCAGAGCACAAGCGAATGGCTGGCGAAGGGCGGCCTCGAACGGCACGGCGTGATCCCGCACGAGGCGCAACTGCACAGCCATTGAACTGGTCACTGATTTGTCATGTCATTGAATCTATTGCACTGCAAAACCCGCCACCTGGACGGATTGATTTGAAGCGTGCGGATTCGGTAGCCTCAAGACAGGTTCGCGTCATATCCATGGACGCGGTGCGGGCGTATCATACCCCGTCATGCTGACGAGAGGACGTGGTCTTGGCCGACAATAAAAAGACGCAGGCTCCGCCCGAAGGGCTGATGGAAACCCTCCTGCTTCCATTCTCGCCGCGCTTCATCATCCTGACGATCTGCGCGGTCGTCACCGCGCTGTTGATCGGCATCGCCATCGTGGATCGCAGGATCTTCGACATCCTGCTGGTGCCGATCGCGATCTTCGGTGCCCTGACGCTGCTCGGCGTACGCGATCTCATGCAGAAGAGCCACGCGGTGCTGCGCAACTATCCGATCTCGGCGCACATCCGCTTCCTGCTGGAAGAGATCCGCCCCGAGATGCGGCAGTATTTCTTCGAGAGCGAAAAGGACGGCATGCCGTTCTCGCGCGACATTCGCGCGGTGGTCTATCAGCGCGCGAAGATGCAGCTCGACAAGCGTCCGTTCGGTACCCAGGAGGACGTCTATCGCGAGGGCTATGAGTGGATGCATCACTCGGTGTCGCCGAAGGCGCATGCCGAGGAGAAGTTTCGCATCATCATCGGCGGCCCGGATTGCCAAAAGCCCTATTCGGCTTCGGTGTTCAATATCTCGGCGATGAGCTTTGGTGCGCTCAGCCCGAATGCCGTGCGTGCGCTCAATGCCGGCGCCAAGAAGGGCGGCTTCGCCCACGACACCGGCGAGGGTGGCTTCAGCCCTTATCACGCCGAGATGGGCGGTGACGTCATCTGGGAAATCGGCTCCGGCTATTTCGGCTGCCGCCATCTCGACGGCTCGTTCGACCCCGAGGCCTTCGCGCGCGTCGCGGGCCAGGACCAGATCAAGATGGTCGAGCTCAAGATCAGCCAGGGCGCCAAGCCCGGCCATGGCGGTGTGCTGCCGGCGGCGAAAGTCTCGGAGGAGATTTCAAAGATCCGCGGCGTTGCCATGGGCGAGGACTGCATTTCGCCGGCCTCACACCGCGCCTTCTCCACGCCTGTCGGCATGATGCAGTTCATCGCCGAGATGCGAAAGCTTTCGGGCGGCAAGCCGGCTGGCTTCAAGCTCTGCATCGGCCATCCCTGGGAGTTCCTGGCAATCTGCAAGGCGATGCTGGAGACCGGAATCTATCCGGACTTCATCGTCGTTGACGGCAATGAAGGCGGCACCGGCGCCGCGCCGCTCGAGTTCATGGACCATTTGGGCATGCCGATGCGCGAGGGCGTCAAC